>CAZEHL010000025.1:10289-13326 GCA_964512155.1 uncultured Gammaproteobacteria bacterium
ATTCCTCTTCCACAGCGTTAACAACGGAGAAGCCAGGAATATTGAAGAATAAGTTCCGATAATTATTCCCACCAACAATGCGGTAACAAAACCGGTAATAGTGGCACCGCCGAAGATCAATATAACCGATAGCACCAAAACGGTGGTTAAAGAAGTGTTGATCGATCGAGTGAGGGTCTGATTAACGCTTTGGTCGATCGTTCCTTCAAAATCCTCCTCGCTTTTGGGTAAATTTTCCCGGATACGGTCAAAGACCACAATGCTGTCATTTACACTGTAGCCGAGAACAGTCAAAATGGCCGCTATAAAAGGGGTGTTTATTTCAATACCGGCGAAAGCGCCCAAGAGAGCGAAAGCGCCCAAGAGGATGATAACGTCATGAAAAAGAGCGACGATGGCGGTTATGCCGTATTTCCAAGAAGCGACCGGCTTGGAAACCCGCCTAAAGGCCCATGCTATATAAGCGATAATAGCGAACAACACGGCCACAATGGCATAAAGAGATTTTCTCTTCAGTTCATTGCCGATGGAAGGTCCGACCGAATCAAATCTTAATTGAATGGCTCCGTTTCCCAATTTATCCATTACTTGTTGATGGACCTCTTCGCTTGTCTGCTCGAACCTTAGTATCATATCTTTTTCTCCGGCCGGTTTTATGGTTAAGCCGGACAATTCCAAGTCGGCCAATCGGTCTTGAACTTCAACTACACTCGGTCTTTCATCTTGAAATTCAACTTCCAAAGAAGCTCCGCCGGTAAAATCTATACCGAAATTAAGACCCCAAACGGATATGGCGATAATGGATAGAGCCACTAATGCTCCGGAAATAGTGAACCAAATTTTGCGATGCGGAATTATAGACATAGAATAAATAGTTTCTAATTTATTAATAGTCATTCATTAGAAATTAGGTCAATTAGTAATTAGAAATTTTTTATGCTTCTCCAGCCATCTTTCCGGAATTAAATTCATAAAATTCCTGGTAATAATAATGGCGGAAAACATGGATATTAATATACCGATGAACAAAGTTATGGCAAAACCTCTGACCACCCCGGTAGTAAATTGCATTAAAATAAAACTGGTTATCAGGGTGGAAATATTGCCGTCTCTAATGGACGGCCAAGCCCGGCTAAAACTCTGCTTAATGGATTGCCCCATATCTCTGCCGGCCCGCAACTCTTCTTTTAATCTTTCAAAGATAAGCACATTGGCATCCACCGCCATTCCGATGGATACGATAAAACCGGCCAAACTTCCCAAAGTTATGGTAATGGCGAACAATTTGAATAAAGCCAAAAGTAAAACACCGTATATGGCCAAAGAAGCAACCGCCAATAGCCCGGCCAATCTGTAAACTATTATCATAAACAAAGCCACCAAGACCAAGCCGGCCAATCCGGCAACTAAACTGTTATCTATGGATTCTTGCCCCAAACTGGATCCGATGGTCTTTTGGCTTAACATCTCGATCGGAACCGGCAGAGCGCCGGCATTTAAGCTTTGAGCCAATTCTTTGGCCTCTTCCAAAGTATATTTACCGCTGATAACCGCTCTGCCGTCGGGTATGGCCTCGTTTACAGTGGGAGCGGTTTCCACTTCTCCATCCAAAAATATGGCCACTTGCTTGCCCACATTCTTTTCGGTGATCTCCTTAAAAAGTTCGGCCCCTTCGCTATTAAATTCCAGCGACACTTGCGGTTCTCCGGACTGGGTAAAAGTGGCCGAAGCGCCGGTCAAATGCTTGCCTGACAATTCGGTGTTTTTCCATTGCCCGGCAGGATCTAAATAATCTTTCTCTTGTTTTTTGTCAAAAAATATATCTTGGATCTTATATTCTTTTATATTTCGCTCTTCTTGTTTATGTATCAGGTGATAGCCGAACTCTGATTCCACTACATAGGAAATGGTTCCGACTTCTTGCTCAAAAACGGTCTGCTCGAACGGTTTCACCATATCTCCTTTTCTGATCCAGCCCAGGTCCCCGGCACTGGTTTCGGCTCCGGGTTCGGTGGAATGCTCTTTTGCCAGATCGGCAAAATTGCCGGGATTCGCCTCTTCTTTTATTTCTTTAATTTTTTCATAAGCTTCTTCTTTGCTTAATTCATTATCACAATTCTGCGCCTCTTTGTGGCATATTAAAAGATGAGAGGTTTTTATCTCTTCGGCCGGCTCTCCGGTTTCCTCGTCTTGCTTAACTCTCTCCTCCAAAAATTTAACGATCACATGTCCCTTGTCGGTTTCGATGATATCTTTTTTGATCTCTCCCGGTTGAAGATCCTCGATCCCGTCTATCAATTTGGAATATCTTCTTTCGGTAACCCATGTCGGCTCGACCGAAGCTTCTTCCTCTGATGGGCGGGCTTCATCATATTGGTTGGCCAAAGCCTCAAATTCTCCCCCGGAAAGCAATTTTCCCAAAACTTCTTCAGCCTTTTCCCGGGACTCGGTATTGAATTCTTCCATCTCTTCTTTTTCTTCCTGCGTTAATTCGTTCTTTGGATCGGCCTGTTCTTTAAACTCCAACAAGGGCGTCTCTCC
This sequence comes from uncultured Gammaproteobacteria bacterium, assembly GCA_964512155.1. Lineage (GTDB taxonomy): Bacteria > Patescibacteriota > Patescibacteriia > Patescibacteriales > JAGXOH01 > JAGXOH01. The sequence continues at coordinate 12,831 of CAZEHL010000025.1, forward strand.
TATCTTTCTTATGGCCTCTTCCACATCCTTTATACCGGCCAACTCTATTTCTATTCTATAATCGCCTTCCCGGTTTTGGGATGTCATGACATTGGGTTCGTTTACACCCAAAGCGTTGACTCTTCTTTCTATAACATCCCGCACGCCTTGGACCGCCGACTCTCTGCGTTCTTTGGGAATATCGCTAACATCGGCTTTGTAGATCAAATGAGTCCCTCCTTGCAGATCCAGACCCAAATTAAAAGGAAATTCTTTGGTCTTGGGAAGCTGTATGGTATTGTTGCTCTTTTCTGATACCCAATCGGTCGCCCGATTGTATTGGGCGCCGGCATCCACCAAACCGGCCAAAAATACCAAAAGAATTATGCCGATAAAGATCTGCCAAATTCTCCCCCTCTTGGTCGGATGTAAAAATCTTTCAATAATGTTTCGCTCTTCGTTGTTCTGCTCGGACATAGGATTAATTGTTAATAATGTATTCGTTAATTTTGGTTAA
>CAZEHL010000026.1:0-1760 GCA_964512155.1 uncultured Gammaproteobacteria bacterium
TATCCGTAATCATTGAAATTGCTGTAACTGGCATATATTTTTTTCTTGGCCCGGGTCATGGCCACATAGAACAATCTTTTCTCTTCTTCTAAATTATCTTTGTTAACCGGAAAAACCGAATCGTTTAACCCGACCAAAAAAACATAATCAAATTCCAATCCTTTGGCCTGATGCACCGTAACCACCGGCACTTTGCCTTTATCCAGGCCCAAGAAAGTTATATCCTTGTTCAAGGATCCGAAATTTATTAATTCTCGAAGCGCAATATCGGCCGGCTTTGCCGTGTCATCCCGATCGGTAAAAAATTTTATCAAAGTCTTGATCGAATTTTCCCGCTTCTCTCTTTCGCTATCCCGGGCATAATACTCTTTTAACCCGGAATCCTCCCAAATATACTCAAGCGCCTCGGCCGGCCTGTTTTCTCTTGCCGTCTTTTGCCACTTTTTTATTTGAGAGCTTAATTTTATAAATTTTTTGGAATATTCTTGAAATATCTCCGCTCTTTGAGCTTGCCCCTTTTTCAATTTCTCGATCAAAACGGCCAAAAGATCCACCGTGGCCAAAACATCGTCCCTGGCGTCATGAGTGGCAATGGTCAATCCCAGCTTTTCTGCCAAAGTGGTTAATTTGTAATTTTCCGATTCCACCAATCTTCTGGACAGATCCAGTGTATCATAATATTCCTTAAAATTGAATGCGATATTGTTTCGACGGGAATTTTCCACTATCATGGACAGGTCGAAATTAATATTGTGTCCGACAGTAATGGAGTTATCCACAAACTCTTTCAATTCTCTCAAGGCCTTTTTAGGCTCCAAGCCGTTTTCCTGCAAAAATTCATCGGTCAATTCATGCACTTCGGCCGAAGCTCCCACCGGAATAGTGTTTTTTACATAACAATGAAACTCTTTTCCCGGCCTGCCGTTTACGACCTCAATGGCGAATATTTGGATTATTTCATCTTTTAATACATCAGTGCCGGTGGTTTCGGTGTCCAAAACCACGATTCGGCCGTTTTCCCATTTGGAGATGAGGTTGGCAAAAGGCTCGGAAAAACTGAAATTCTTAAAATCCAAAAAATCGGAAACTTTTATGCCGGCCTCTCCTCCCCGCTCCCGAATATTCTTAATGGTGGCGGGGCCGATATTCCTGGCCGGTCGTCTGATCACCCGATAAGCGCTCTCCAAATCAAACTTATTGAATACCAATTTAATATAAGCATAAATATCCTTGATCTCTTGTCTTCTAAAAAACTCGAATTGGTCCAAAGTGACATGCTCCACTCCCTTTTCTTTGAAAATATCGGAAACTCTTTTAATAAAGCCGTTGGATCTGGCCAAAACCGCCATTCTGGCTTCCGGCTCCTCCTCTCGCAACCGTTTAATATTGTCGACTATCCAACCGACCTCTTCTCTTAAATTATAACCCTCAAAAACCTCTATACAAGCTTCGGCTTCGAGTGTTTGGTCTGATGATGATTCCAGTTTGCCGGTTCTGGGGTCATTAAAACTCTTTAAAAAAGAAGACACCGCTCCCAAAATATTCTTATTAAACCGGTAATTGATATCCAAATAAACCTCCCGGATGTCCGGAAAATGAAATTCGATCAATTTCTTGATAAAAAACGGCCTGGATCCCCGCCATTCATAGATAGTTTGATCCAGATCGCCTATAAAGGCGATATTCTTATATCCTTTGGCCAATTCTTTTACTATTAAATACTCTGATAAGTGGGTATCCTGAAACTCATCCAATTGGAT
>CAZEHL010000026.1:1860-8453 GCA_964512155.1 uncultured Gammaproteobacteria bacterium
GTTTTATCAAAGATCACATAATCGGTATTAACCCCCGCTCTCTTGGCTTCCGATTTTATAAAATAAGCGCAAAAACCGTGAAAAGTTTTAACCGTTAGCAGGTCGTATATTTCCTTTTTACCGATAACCGCCTTGACCTTGCTCATCATCTCTTCGGCCGCCCGATTAGTGAAAGTTAAACACAGGATCTCTTCCGGCTTGATGCCGGAGTTCAAGGCGGTGATCACTCTTTCACTCAATATGGTGGTCTTGCCGGTACCCACCGGAGCGGAGACAAGATAAGCGCCCTTGATGTTATCGATGACCTGTTTTTGTTTTTCATTGTAATTCATAATAATTATGAGTCTAAATGTTTCACACTGCCAGTGTGAAACATTTATAGTTTGAGCACCTTCCGAAGGTGCTCAAACTATATCATATTTAAAAAAACATATTCCTTAATTCCTTTCTTCTCTGCCGGTGGTCCGGGATGCTCCTTTCTACCAACTCCCAAAATCTCGGGGAATGGTTCAATTCTTTTAAATGGCACAATTCATGCACCACGATATAATCGGCCAAATGCTCCGGTAAAAAAATGATCTTATAACTGAAGTTCAAGTTCCTGTTGGAAGAACAGCTCCCCCATCTGCTTTTCTGATCCTTTACATAAACTTTCTTATATTGAAAATTATAATAACGGTTAAAATACTCCAATTTCTTGGCCAAGAAATATCGAGCCGACTCCTTATTATTTAAATAATCATCTCTGGTCAACCGTGAATGGGCACCGGACGTTCCTTCCAATTCGGACATCTTTTCTTCTATCCAACTTTTTTGAGAAGCAACGAATTTTTCCCCGATCCTGTAGGGTGTCCAATAAGGCAAAGTGACTTTGATCTCGCCTCCGGAGAGCCGGATCTTGATCCTTTTGGCAGACCTGTTCTTAACCAGGCAATATTCAAGTCTTTTATTTTTCAAAAACAGAACTTGTTTTTTCATAGGCCAAAAATTCAATTATTGCTTTTTCTTGACTTCCACTGTTACCGTCCGTCCTCTGGCTTGGGTTTTGTACCAAGCGGTAAGCAATGCTTGATATTCCAGCATTCTTTCTTCTTTTTTATAAACTCTGTTTCCCGCGCCCTCAAAATCATCTTCCTCAGCCGGGACTTCGATCTTATACTCCGTCTTTTCAAGAGCAAATGCATAGCTTTTACTCCTAACCAAAGTTAAGGGTCCCTCCAATTCTTTTAAAGACATAACAAGATCTCCTTTTTCCGCCCCGTAATATAAACCCGCATTATCTTCGGCTCTTCTGCCGATGACCGCCAAAATATAATGCTCCGCTTTCTTGTCTTTCAGAGTAAACCATAGCGGCCGGCCGCGCTTTAAAAGCTCCACATCCCGGGGCTCGCAATCCGGCCAATATTTTATCATATCCGACAATCTTTGGCTAAAACTTCCTTGAGTCAAAAGACATCCGCCGGATGGCGACTCATATTCTTTTAAATTATATTTAATGGCCAATTCTATTTGCTTTTTTCTGCCCCTGCCTTCTATTCCCAGCAATTTATTCCTATCTATCCATCCTTTTTGCTCCGGTTCGGTCGGCTCCATTTTAAGGGCGGATAACGGCCTAAGCACCCGAATACCGGCATTTTTCTCTATTTGTTCCATAGCTCTTTTTGTTTGAGAAAAAGGTCTTTGCCCCAAAACTTCACCGGTAGCTATTATGGCGTATTCGCCCGACTCTATATATTGGCGGGCCTTTTTGATCATTAAACTATGGCAATCAATACACGGATTTAAATTTTTTCCTTTTTTGGCTTCCGGATCTTTGACCATATCCAATATCTCGGAACCAATATCCACCACTTCTCTTATTTTTATCCCGTTGGCTTCGGCCGCTTTTTTGGCGTTTCGGCAATCAAAAAAATTGCTGACAAAACAAACAACATCAACCGTTAATCCTTGGGCTTGTAGCACCGCTACCGCCAACAAAGAATCCAATCCGCCGGAAAATAAAACCAAAACTTTTTTACTGTTCATAAAATTACTTAATATAACCGAATAAAGTTTGCCTGGCTCGAATAACCTCTTCTTTTGTTTTTGTCCGGCCGATATTTTTTTCTTCCGCCACATCCACGACTATTAAAGGCAATTCCATGGTTTCTCCTTCAGCCAATACTTCCGGGTCAGCCGGCTCGGCTCTTCCATACAATATATATTAAAGCATTTTTTCAAAAAAACAAAAACCGTCTTATTGCTTCAAAAATATCAAAAAAACAAGACGTCCGGTCTTGTTTTTATGTATTTTATCGCTACTGCAAATGCGCAACGGATTTTTGTATTTTTGAAAAGGAGTTATTCGTTTAACAGACAACAGCCGGGTTCAAGACTGCAAACAACTCCGCTATAATTCTTTCCATTCTTCCAAGGCTTTGTTCAATAAAGCTCTGAAATTATCAAATAGATCCAGATCCTTGAGGTCAGCGGGACCAAAAAACCCTATCCCGTCCGATTTATCTGAGTTGTATTTGGAGCCGACGCCTTCATCTTTTTTTATTCGGCACTTATAGATAAGATCATTATGGTAATGATCTCCCACCCGTTCACATAATACGGCGTAAGGCAAATGCAGGGAAGCTACGTCATTTTTTTCATCAGCAAGAGAATTATCCTTAAAGCTGATTATTTCCACATCAAGGCCGGTCTCTTCTTTTACTTCTCTCAACAAAGCTTCATCCGGAGTTTCATTATTCTCTACATGTCCGCCCGGATATAGCCAAACATTAAGCTTTTTATGATACACCAATAAAGCTTTGCCTTTATGGATTATTAAGGCGGAGGCTGTGAAATGTTTTATCTTATCGTTCATAAAATATTTATACTTAAAAATTGTTTATAACTTTTGCCATATAATCCAGCTCGTTCTTTCCGAGTCCGGGATGGATCGGGACGGTGGTAATGCTTTGGGATAAAAGCTCCGCCTTCTTGCAAGCGCGCCGATATTTTTTAAACAAAGGATACTTATACAAAGCCTTAAAATTGTATCTTTTTATGTCCGAAGGAATGCCGTTCTTATCAAGATATTCTATTAATTCTCCGCCTTTTCCTTTTTTGCTTTCAAGCAACAAAGAATAATAGTTCGGCTTTCCTTGTTCTATAATATTGAATTCTTTTATTTTTTTATTGTTTATCTTCTCCAGTAAATATTTTGCATTTTCTCGTCTCTTTTTAATTTGATCCGGAATATGCTCGATCCTATTCAAGCCTATTCCGGCTTGCACAGCGCCCATTTTAAAGTTCAAGCCGAACTTCACGCCATCCATATTCCCGAATTTTATATAACTTTGCATTTTTTTACAATGTTTCTTATTGTTCGTTAGCGTAAATCCGCCCTCGCCGGTGGGCAATATTTTTCTATCATGAGTGCTAAAACATGAAATGTCGCCATAATCGGACAGAAAATTGCTTCCAAGTTTTGTACAATGAGATTGGGCCAGATCAAGAACCAGCGGAATATTTTCCTTTTTTAAATATCGCTTTAAACGCTTAACATCGGTCGGATATCCCCACATGGGAACCTCAATAACGGCCTTTGTTTTGCCGGATATGGCTTTTTTTAGATCATCTATATTCAGGCCGAAATTGTTTTCATAAGTATCGCAAAATATCGGAGTCGCTCCCAAAGATAATATGGGAACAACCGACATTATCGGACAAACCGGAGACAATATAACTTCATCTCCCTTTTTAACGTTTAACGCGAACAAAGCCGATTGAATGGCGGAAGTTCCGGAATTTAAGGCCACCGAATATTTCGCCTTAAAAAAATCCGCCAACTTATCTTCATATTCGGAAATAACATCAAGCTTCTCCTTTTTTATAACTTTGGAGGCTATTTCTATATCTTTGTTATAAAAAAAATTATATTTATCCGATATTTTCATAATTAATATTTTTTAAAAGTTTTCCTCCTCCTTTTTTCCAATAACAACTGACCGGCTCTCCGCTTTTGTTTATTATAAATAACTGTTTTTGATCAGGGCAATCATTGATATGGCAATGCCTGCAAAAACCCACCAATATTATCTCATTGTCATTTATATATCTTTTTTTAATGTTTTGGATGGCGGAGAAATAATTACTCATCATTCTATCATTTAAATCGGTTCTTTTGTAATAGATGGATCCGATAATTATTTCGCTATTAAATCTTTTGACATATTCAATGGTCTTATCTATATGATCCACATTCCAAGGATGTAAAGTTATATGAATAGAAATATTCTTATCTCCTTTGAATAATAAATCTGTAAAATTTAAAACCTCTTGCAAGGCTCCCTTTTGCCCCCTGAATCCATCGTGGACCCGGTTTATATGGGAGTCTATGCTCACGGTATAAGTATCAAAATTAAAGTCAATGATCTTCTTTTTTGTTTCTTTATTTTTGATAACCCCGTTCGAGCATAAAGTAACTTTTTTGATCTTTGTCCTTGCATATTCGGCAATTTCAATAATGTGCGGATGCAACGTCGGTTCTCCGCCGGTTAAAACCAATTTATTTACTTTGTTTTCCTTCAACCTATCTATTATTTTAAAAGCCCTCTCTTTTTCAAGAAATTCGCCGATGTTTTTCTTACTGTAAAAACAATGTTTACAATTAAGATTACAAGCTGTTGTTAGTTCCAAAACAGCCTGCTTTGTCGAGCTTTTTATATTCATTTTACATCCCCTATACATGAACGGTCGATTATTTTTAACATAAAAATATAACATATTTACAAAATTTTGTCAACTAAAACAAGAAATTTTTTTGTATTGAAGTTTGCATTAAAATATGATAGATTGAAATGAAATAATACATCTAACAACTTTATGGCCAATATTTTGGAATTAAAAAACTACACCGTGGCAACCCGGGATAAAAATATCGTCTTGCTTCATGATATAAACTGCGAAATACATAAAAACGAAATTCATTGTATTCTGGGCAAAAACGGCAGCGGCAAATCCACGCTCGCTTATTCTATTATGGGCATGGATAGGTTTAAACAAAAGAAAGGCAAACTGCATTTTAACGGGCAAGATATAACCGGCAAAAAAACTTACGAAAGAGCCCGCGCCGGCATCACTTTGGCCTTTCAAGAGCCGAGCAGGTTCGAAGGATTGAAAGTAAGCGATTTTTTCCGCGCCGGCAACAAAAAAGCCACCGATACCGAAATTAAAAAAACTTTGGAGATGGTGGACCTCGGCGAGGAATTTGCGGACAGAAACATAGATGAAAACTTGAGCGGAGGGGAAAGGAAAAGAATAGAGATCGCCTCGGTCATTATCATGAAGCCGAAGCTTATTATAATGGATGAACCGGACACCTCCTTGGATATCATAGTTTACAATGAATTATATGACCTGCTCTTGCGGATCAAAAAAGAATTAAAATGTTCCATTTTACTGATAACCCATCGGGAAGAAGCCGGCTTGGTGGCGGACAGGGCCACTTTAATAGAAAATGGGCGGTGCCAAAAAACCGGCCGATTCCGGGAAGTAATGCAAACCTATTGCCAAAGAATGGGTCGAAAAGAAAAATGCAAAAGAATATGTAAATAGTAAATCGGGATTGGAAATAAAATATCATCCCTGAATTTCAAATTACAATTTTCCAAATTACCTATGTCTAAACTACCACAAGACTTTATTAAAACCGCCAAAATGTGCGGCATTGAACATGCTTTGGGCGCCAATAGCTATCTTTACATAGAAAAAAACAAGATCATTTCCGAGTTAAAGGGAGAAGGCATTGAATTCCACTCCAAAGAAACAGGTAAAGGCGCGGAAGCGGAGATAAGGATCAAAAGCGGAGTAAAAATAGAAGAACCGTTATTCTTTTGCTTCGGAATTTTGGGCAAAAAAGATGAACAGTTTATTATTCCCAATATAGTATTGGAGGATGGCGCCGAAGTAAAAATAATCGCCCATTGCAGTTTTCCTCACGCCCAAGGAGCGACTCATAATATGGAAGCCGAATTCACTATTGGCAAAAACGCCAAATTCTTCTATGATGAACACCATTATCACGGCAAATCCTCCGGAGCTAAAGTTTACCCCAAGCTGAACTTAAATATCAAAGAAGGAGGCGAATTCAATAGCAACTTTGTATTAACCCAAGGAACCGTCGGCGAGGTCGGGATCGAAATAGAAGGTAATTTGGGCAAAAAGGCCAAAGCCGCCTTGGAATCCAAGGTTTTGGGCAAAAGCGCTCAAGATATAATAAATATAACGGAAAAAATAAACTTAAACGGAGCGGAAAGCAAAAGCTTGATCAAAATGCGGGCGGCCGCCAAAAACGGCGGACGGGTACTCATGCAAGGAGAAACCTATGCCGCCGGCCGAGATTCAATGGGGCATGTGGATTGCCAAGAAATAGTGGTCGGAAAAAATTCCTCCGCCAGAGCGGTTCCGATAGTGGAAGTGTCCAACGACCAAGCCAGAGTCACTCATGAAGCCTCGGTAGGCAAGATCAATCAAAAAGAATTGGAAACATTGATGACCAGAGGAATGGATGAAGAAGAAGCCACCGAACTGATAATAGCATCCATGATGAAATAATATAA
>CAZEHL010000026.1:8553-13082 GCA_964512155.1 uncultured Gammaproteobacteria bacterium
TTTTCTTTTATTATCTCATTCACGTCCCGGTAATCTCCTTCTATCTTTTCTTCTTTAACCAATTGCAAAGCCAAATATAGCCATTTATAAGCATTATTCACCGTAAAGTAATCAGTGTTTTCCAGATCCGCCTTTCTTTGGGCCTCTCGGCTCATTTTTTTATATAATTCCTTATCACTCAACAGATCATAAGCATATTCGGCTACCTGATGAGTATTGCCCGGCTCCACTAAATAACCGCTAACTCCGTGTTCTATTTGGAGCGGAATGCCGCCGGTTCGATAAGCTATCACCGGCTTTCCTTTTAAAAGCGTCTCGCTTACTTTTACCTCAAATCCTTCTTTTAAAGACAATTGGCAAGCAAAAACCGCGCCCCGCAACAAAGTATTTAAGAGCTGATCGCAATGAGGTAACTTGGCCACCTTTACATCGGAAGCTAGATCCACATAAGTATCCATGGAGAGGATCTGCATGGTTTCGGTATACAGGGATGCTCCTTCCGGATCATCCACCGCTCCGTTGCCCACAATCACCAACTGAGGCGTCTTCTTTTTAGAGTACCCCTCTTCCGCCATTTTCTCCCGCAATGTCCTATAGGCTTCTATTAAATGGGGAATTCCTTTGGAAGGATCGAATCTGGCCACTTGGATGATATAAGGCCTTTTTAAATCCAGGTCGGATTGGCCGTTTCTTTCTACTAAGGAGTTGAATAGATCAAAATAATAATCCAAATGCCTTTGTTCCAACTCTTTGTTCAGCCCGTCCAATTTATCAGTGGTGGCCGGCATATACACCACCTTCCGGGACGGAATGCAGGCCGGCACAAATTCCTTAATAGGATGAGATATGAACAGGTCAACATCTTTTATATTATCCCAAATAAGTTTCCAAGTGGCCCACTGCTGGGGTTGTTTTTCATCTATCAAATGAGCCTCTATTTGGATATGTGATCTATAAAGTATTTTCGCATCCGGATTAACTTCTTTTATATGCGGTATCATGCCGCTGGGCTGAGGATCGTCGATCACTATAACATCGGCCGCTTGAAACAACTTTTTAAAATTGTCGGCATTCTCCCGGCTCCAACGCTTAAAATCATCCATCTCGTTTTCGGTCAATTTAACATAAGCCGGGGCTACTCCCTGCAGGATATTATGAAATTTCTTTTTGGAAATATTGAATATTTCTTTTTTGGAATTCATGACATGCCAAGACACTTTTACTCCCAACAACTTGTATAAACGTATCAAAGCATGGCGCATCAGGGCCACTCCTCCGCCGGATTTGGTGGAGCTGAAAAACACCATTTTAAGATCCTTTTTTTTGAATTCGGAAGCCGTTTCTAATAGAAAATCGAATTCTTTCTTGGAAACCGTTTCCTTATAATCATCAAGAACGCAAAAACGGGGAACTTTTACTTCCCTTTTCTTGCCCACTTTGACGCTGGGCAAATTTTCTTTATTAAACTCTCCGGCCGCCCGATAACAGTTTCTTTCCGCCTGTTCGGCCGACGTTTTGGCCGTCTTTCTAAAAATAAAAGGAACTATATCAAATTTTCTCCAAGTGACGGAAGTTATTTTTTCCGCTTTGCCGAAACCTGAAAAGCCGGCCGCCACTATCTTGGACCTGATCTTCCGGCTATAAGAATCCAGCCACTCCATGGCCGCTTTTTCGACCCTTTTTCCTTGATTGTCGATTTTATGGACAGTTATCTTATCTCCATATTTAACAGCCACGTAAAAACCGCCGATATCGGAGTCTGAACATAAACCCAAATAAACAACATTGCCCTTTTTAAAAAAATCACCCGTTTGCCCGGAAGAAAAGTCTGGCATAAAAAATAAGTTCAATATTATTTGTAAGATCTATCGGCTTTATTCACGGTTTTGAAATCGGCTGTCAAGCGAGAAAATTTTGCATATCATTTATTGAATCTATTGTAATAAATTTTTGCATCTCTTGGAATGTGGAAAACTTTTTCCCCGAATTTAAAAGCGCTCCACTGATAAGTGAAGCGCCTGTAAGAAAAATAAATATTAAACAAAGCCCTCTTCCACGAATGATCGCATCAACCCATAAGGGTTTTTGTAGGTAAAAGGAACAAAAACGGCCAATCTGGTAATGTAATTGAAAACAAATTGGCCGGCCACCCCCAGGAATTCTCCATCCTCGAGAGTGAAGATCTCTGAATGGCTGTATTTTTTTAATTCTTGATAGGATTCCCTGGAAAAGCCATGATCCTTAAAAATGGAAGCCACTTGCCTGCCCAGCTCGTCCACCGGTTGACCGTTGACTTCCACCGGCACAATAGGGATGTTCCGCGGCATAATACCCTCCTTCTTTTTTCTGTTAAACGAACAAAGAACTTTTCTTTTAAAAATTCTTTTTTCTTATTTTAATATATTTTTCATTTATTTTCCAACACAAGAAATCCGCGACCAAAGATCGCGATAATTATTTACAAATTTTTCTTATTTAAAGCCGCCCCCAGGTCATCCGGAGAAAATCCGACTATCTCGGTTTTGTTTTTCCTTAAAAAATCCCGTAAAACTTCCTCCGCTTGGGAGGTTTTGATTCCGGAAAGAATTTCTTCTATTTTAAACAGGTCTTCTTCCGGATGAATGAAAAAATCGCCGGTGATGGTTATCTCTTGGATCACCGAATCCTCAATATCCGCTTTTATTCTTAACAGTTTTCCTTGCGGGGCTTTGTAGGTGATATTTTTTTCCATAGTAGTTGAACCAGCAAGAGTTCTGAAAGTCATGTTTTGAGAACCGCGGTCGGCTCGCTCCGGCGGCGAGCCGCCGCTGCCTCTCGGCGAAAAATCCCCGGCGGGGAACCAAGCTTTTTCGCCTCCGAGAGCTTCTCAAAACATGACCTCGAAAACTTTCGTTAAAGGTAGTAATATTTATTCATCTCCACCAATTCCATTTATGAGTGGAATACTTTTGTTTATACAGATCTTGTTTTAACTCCTTTTCTTTATCGGTTATCTCACCCTGCTCTATATCGGTTTTGAAGGCCTGGGCAAATCCTTGGATCAAGGCCTTTTCCATATCGGTTATAGAGGTGCCGGGGAGATATTCCTTTAGGGTTCCCACCCGGTTTCTGATATCGGAGAGGCCTTTGTCAGACAGTTTTTCCCGGGATATTTTTAGATAGGTAGCCATTTTTTCCGCGTCAAAATCCAGGAGCAGGGTGCCATGTTGGAAAATAACCCCTTGCTTTCTGGTCTGGGCGTTACCGGATATTTTTTTTCCGTCCATTACGATATCATTGATGCCGGTTAGCTCGGGTTGCAGTCCCAAATTTTCTAAACCTTTAATTATGCCCTGTTCTATAACGCGATAGGAGGACATTATGTCCCGAGGGAGAAGGGGGTGGGATTCGGGAATAACAAGACTGTAGTTCAATTCTCCGGCCGGATCCTTGTACACCGCTCCACCGCCGGTCATCCTCCGGAATATCTCCACTCCGTCCCGCTCGCAGGCGTCAACATTGACCTCTTCAGCCACCGATTGGAAGTATCCCAGAGCCACGGCCGGCCGGGGCCAATGATAGAATCTTAGAGTGGTCGGGACTTCTCCTCGCGCAACCGAAGCCAGAATAGCCTCGTCCAAGGCCATTTTGGCGTACGAATCATCCCGCTTTTCATATGGCAACAGTCTCCATGTCTCCATTTTTGATAAAATTTAATTTAAATTCTTCCAAAGTGATCAACCCCGCTAAATGTATCACACTATAGTGTGATACATTTAGCTTTACTTTTAAGGGCTTAAGATTAGATCCGAAATGTTAAAAAGAGGAGAGTCATCCCGGGCTTGACCCGGGATCTTGTGAATGTCCTCGAAATAATTTTTAATGTTATACATTTGGCAATTTAACAATATAGCAGTGGAAAATTATTTCAGCTTTTTCTTCCCGATCTCGGCGGCCACGCTTATGGGTTCGTTAATGGGAGCGGAGGCCGGATTATAACAGGTTTCGGTACCGATCAGGTCGTCCAAGGTCATCCCTTGGCCAATGGCCAGGGAAAGCAAATTCAACCTACCGACCACTTCTTCCCGTCCTATTATTTGGCCTCCGAGAATTTTCCCGTCCTTGCCTGCTACCAGCTTAACGGTGATCCGGCCGGAGGTGGGGTAATACTCGGATCTGACCTCGCCTGAATATTTGGCTGCCACCGCCTCCAATCCTTCTTGCCGGGCTCTCTCCGGGGTCAGGCCCACCGAGCCCACGAACAGCTCGCCCATCTTGGTAATGGTATTGTTCACCACCACCGGCGTTTGTTCCTGCCACCCGATGATATTGCGGGCCACTGTTTTTCCTTGGCGAACGGCTATGGTTCCCAGTTGGCTAAGGATCTTTTTGCCGGTATTCAGTTCGGTAGAGAATACGCAATCTCCGCAGGCGTAGATATTATCATCCGAGGTCTGCAACCGGTCGTTAACTTCTATAGCCTCTCCGCAATCCAATTTCGCTTGTTCGGCCAAGCCGGTATTTGCTTTCATGCCGGTGCAGACGCAGAG
>CAZEHL010000027.1:0-9634 GCA_964512155.1 uncultured Gammaproteobacteria bacterium
TAATATGGAATTAAAGGCGTTGGCCAAGAAAAAATTGAAGTAATATGCCTCGATTATATATAGGGTTTATAGCATACGGCAGATCCACCTCTAAGTATCTGCCGTATTTTTTAAAGAGTATATCAGAGCAAAAGTTTCAAGACTTTAAAGTTTTGGTAGTGGACAATTCCTCCTTGGAAGATCGGGAGAATATGGAATTGATCGAACAATATTACCCTTCGGCCGAAATAGACAGACCGGGGAGCAATTTGGGATTTGCCAAAGCATATAATCGTCTTATCGCCAAAGCGAGCAGAGAGGGCGGAGAACTGTTCTTGGTTATTAATCCGGATATGATATTGGATAAATATGCCTTGAAGAATATGATTAATGCTATTGATTCTTTCGGCGTGGATTCCGTTTCTCCCAAAATATTGCGATGGGATTTTGAGAATGCAAAGAAAACCGACATTATCGATAGTTGCGGAATAGAATTGTTGTCCGGATTAAGATTTGTTGATATAGGCCAGGGAAAGAGGGATGGTGAAGAGTTTGAAAAAGAAAGGAAAATATTGGGACCCAGCGGAGCCGCCGGCATGTATAAGATCAAATCTTTGGAAAAGGTGGCTTATATCAAAGAAAATGGTGATAAAGAATACTTTGACGAATTGATGTTCATGTATAAAGAGGATTGCGATCTTGCTTATAGATTATATTCCGCCGGTTGCAATTCTCGATATCTACCTCAAGCCGTAGTTTATCATGATCGAACCGCCTCCGGTCGGGGACAGAAGAATTTAGAAGTGGCCCGTAATAGAAAAAATAAAAGCAGACAAGTAAAAAAATGGTCTTTTTTGAATCAACAGATAATTTTTATGAAACATTGGCGAAAGCAGGATGTAAAAAATAAGTTTTATATTATTTGGCTCGAGCTGAAAATGTTGATATTTATTTTGATCTTTGAGCCGTATTTATTCGGTCAATTAAAAGAATTGTTTTTTATGCGTAAAAATATAAAAAACAAGAAAGTGAATTCGTAATTTTTAACTTGCAATTAAATAAATATGGATGTTTCCGTTGTCATAGTTTCTTGGAGAGTCCGGGACCTGTTAAAAAAGAATTTGGAGGCTTTGTTTGGGTTAAAGGCAGATGTAGAGTTTGAGGTTTTTGTAGTGGACAATAATTCCGGGGACGGGACTGTGGAAATGGTAAACAAGGAATTCCCCCAAGTTAATCTTATTGCAAATAGAGATAATTTGGGGTTTGCCAAAGCCAACAATTTAGCCATTAATCAAGCTCGAGGAAGATATATTCTTTTGCTGAATCCGGATATGCAAGTAAAGGAGAATACTTTGGTTAATATGGTTACATGGATGGATGACAATCCCCAAGCCGGAGTGGCCGGTTGCAAGTTAATTGATGACAAGGGTAGGGTAGTTCCTCATGTTAGAGAGTTTCCCCGTTTTGGGGATCAAATGGCTATAACTTTAAAGATCCCCCATATTTTCCCGGGAGTATTAAACAACTATATCATTAAAGATTTTGATTATAGTGAGGAAAGGGAAGTAGATTCTATCCGGGGATCGTTCTTTGCTATAAGAAAAGAGGTTATAGAAGAGATAGGCGGATTGGATGAAAGGTATTTTATTTGGTTTGAGGAAGTGGACTATTGTAGGCGAGTCAAGGAAGCGGGATGGAAAGTGATGTATACTCCGGCTGCCACCTGTGTAGACTACGTGGGAAAAAGCTTTATTCAGGTGCCTAAAGGAAAAACCCAAAAGTATTTCCGGGATTCCATGCTTAAGTATTTCCGTAAATGGCACCCCGCCTGGCAATATTGGGTTTTAAAAATATTATGGATCCCGAGTATAATAATAAGCCGGTTAAAGATAAAATGATCTTTCGGAATCAAGTATTTCATAAATAATCACTTTCGCCTCTCAAACAATTACTCGCATTCTGTAAATAACGCTATTATATCTTACAGTTAAGTGATTAATATTATCAGCCTGCCGTCAATAAAAAGAGAAGAAAAGCCGTATTCTTTTTTTATGAATTCCCAGGTTTCCCGATGATAGAAGAATATATGGGTGGGGTCATCCTTGTATCCCCAACCGGCGAAATCCATATCCTTTTCATATAATTGGGTCATGATATAAAGCCTTCCTTTGTTTTTTAATAATTCTTTTAATTTTTTAAATTCTCGTCCCGGATCTCGGAAATGTTCCACCACCTCGCAACAGACAATATAATCATAGGTTTTGTTCAGTAATTCCGGATCATCGGCAAAATAGGGGTCGTATTGAACAATATCATAATTTTTTTCATCCAATACGGCCGAGATAACCGGTCCGGTCCCGCAACCGAAATCCAATCCCTTTTCCTTGGGGGAATGGCCGGCCATAACCGCTGAAGTAATAGGGGAAACGAACTTTCGATAACGCGGATCGTTTATATCATTATTATGGGATTCATATCTTCGCTTTTCTTCCGGTGGAGCCGGAATATACTCCGAAGCCGTAAAAATCCCTTTGCATTTTCGGCATAAAAAGAATTTATCTTTATGAAAAAGATAGCTTTTCCCCCGGCACAACGGGCAGGGTCGTTGTTGATCGTCGTTTTTGTTTCCGGTATCTGTTACTTCCATTGACAAATTATTTTATTTATGCTAATATATTAATTGTTAGTGCCAATTGAGTCAAATTGGTTTAACCGCTCTCGAATAGAGAGCAAGAAGTATCAAAAATTTAGAAAAAACAGTCGAGTTTCTAAAATTTGATATTTACTAAGTTAGTTTTTATATCCAACATTTTTACATGCAAGGAACAATCAAAAAACTGACTGATAGGCAATATGGCTTTATCACCCAAGAAGACAGCAATCAAGATTTGTTCTTCCACGGCAACAGCTTGGAAGATATCAGTTTTGAAGAACTGAGAGAAGGTGATGAGGTTACCTTTGAGGTGGAAGACACCCCTAAAGGAAAAGCCGCAGTCAATATTAAAAAAGCTTAAAGCTTTTTTATAACAAAAAGCAGACCTTTTAGGGCCTGTTTTTTGTTGCTTAAAAAACCGTTTTTGCATTTTGACCCCGATCGATCATATTGGATATCCTTCCAATATCGCTTTTATTATTTTAACATTAATATTCCTTTGAAAAAAAGGTATGGGGACGCTTACAAATCGGCACGTTTCATTGATTTTTGTTTTTATTTTAGTTACTATTAAATAATAATTAAAATAAGAATATTATATCGGTTTAAGCGTATTATTTTATGTTTCGGAAAGCCGGGATTGTTTTGGTAAATTACAAGGATTATGTGAATAGGTTTTTGGCCGAATGCCGGGATAGCTTGCGGAAGCAGAGTTATCCCGATTTTAATGTCTATATCGTTGATAACGCCAGTAGCGAAGCCTCCAGGGAGTATATCAAGCATAATTATCCGGAAGCGATAATTATCCCCAGAGAAGATGGCAATTACGCGGCGGCCAACAACGCCGGCATGAAAAAAGCCAAAGAAGACGGATGCCACTATTTTGTTATCGCCAATATGGATACTTGTTTTGATCCGAAGTGGTTGGGAGAGTTGGTCAAGGCCATGGATAATTTAGAGGATGCCGGCTTTGTTCAATCCAAAATGCTTTTATATCCGCAGACCGAAGAAGAACGGCATCACCCCGAGATCAACAGTTTGGGCAATATCATGAACTATCTGGGCTTTGGTTTTACCGGCGCTTACCGGGAATTGGATAGAAAAATAGAAGGGTATCCGGAGATCGTCGGCTATGCCAGTGGCTGTTCTTTTATCACTACCGGCACGGTTATAGATCACATCGGTTATTATGATGAGGAGTATTGGATGTATCATGACGATATAGAGATGGGGTGGCGGGTAAAAACGGCCGGATACAAAATATATCTCGCCCCCGAATCCGTGGTCTATCATAAATATGAATTTGGCCGCAGCGTTAGAATGTTGTATTATATGGAGAGGAATAGATATTTGGCCATTCTTCATTATTATACTTGCCCGACAATATTGTTATTGTTGCCAGCTATAGTGGTTATGGATCTGGGCATGGTATTCTATTCCATACCGGGCGGATGGGTAAAAACAAAATTTAAGGCAAACCTTTATTTTTTAAGACCTTTCACTTGGACAAAGATCGCCCGCAAACGGAAAAAAGTCAACAATTTGCGGGCTGTAAAAGAAAAGGATATAATAAAACATTTTGAGGGGAGGGTTTTGTTTCAAGAAATAGAAAATCCGGTGTTGAAATATATAGCCAATCCCTTGTTCAGTATTTATTGGAAGATAATAAAAAAATTGGTTCATTGGTAAGGAATTTAGCAATGGAGCCATGGAGCCATGGAGCAATGCATGATATCAATATAGCCATAGTTAATTGGAAGGCCAAGCAGGAGATAGATATTTGCTTGGAGTCTTTATTCGAAGACATTAAGGGATCCGGTTTGCAAGCGGTTGTTCATGTGGTGGATAATTCCCAAAACGCCGACGGTATTAAAGAGTTGCTAAAAGAAAAATATCCAGGTGTTAGATATATTGACCCGGGAGGAAATATCGGTTTTGGCAAGGCCCAAAATTTGGCTTTTCAAAAAGAAGAGGCCCGTTTTTATCTCTCCTTGAATCCGGATATAGAATTTCTACCCGGCCGGAGTACCATTAAGAGAATGCTGGAATTTTTGCATAAAAATAAAAAGGTCGGTTTAGTGGCTCCCAAATTATTGAATCCGGATAAAAGCATTCAATATTCCTGTTGTCGTTTTCCGGGATTCTTAGATCAAATAGCCAGAAGACTGGATTTTGAAAAGAAGTCTAAATATTTTAAAAAAAGAGTGGATCATTATTTAATGAAAGATTTTGACCATGAGCAGACAGTGCCGGTGGATTGGGTGATAGGTTCTTTTATGCTGATCAAGAAAGAAGCGGCCGATCAAGTCGGATTTTTTGATGATAGATTTTTTATGTATTTTGAAGATTGTGATTGGTGCAGAAGAGTTTGGGAAAAAGGTTATCAAATTTATTATATTCATGATACTTCGGTCATACATGCCCACCATCGGGATTCGGCCGACGGTTCTCCCATTAGGTCATTATTTAAAAACCCTATTGCTCGCGTCCATCTAAAGAGTTGGTTAAAATATTTTTGGAAATGGGGCATAAGAAGAAAACCTTACGGTTATTAGATTTCGGTTTAAATTACTTGCCAAAAGAAGAGTTTGGTAGTATGGTGTAATAATTATGGATAGAAATAATTATTTTCACAGTCCGAATAAAGGAAAGATGAGCTTGGCCGAAGTGGCTAATGATATTTTTGGCTATATAAACGAGCAGGCAAAGGACAAATACAAAATAATCGTGGGCACGGATTCGGCCGGAGTGGCCCATCCGGATTTTATAACCGCTATTATAGTTTATCGAGTCGGCAGAGGAGGAAGGTATTTTTGGAAAAAAACACCGGCCAAAAGGCCATACCCGGACATCAAGACCAGAGTTTTTCAAGAGGTGACCTTATCTTTGAGCGCTTCCCAGGAATTGTTGGGGGCCATACAAGTTATTGTGGAAAAGGGGGGTAATATAAAATATGACTTTCAGATCCATATCGATGTAGGAGAAAGAGGACAAACCAGAGAGATCATCAAAGAAGTGGTCGGAATGGTGAAGGGCAACGGATTTGAGGCCAAAATAAAGCCGGAATCCTATGCCGCTTCTTCGGTGGCTGACAAATACGCTAAGCGATAAATACAAAAACAGTTGACTTTTCAAGAAAAATAGTGTATTATTTATATTTGTTAAATCCTTAAATTACATATATAAAGAATAACTTGGTGAACGGTTTGAGCAAAAAGCCGTTGTCAATAATTAAAATAAATATGGTGAAAATAGCTGTTATCAGAACCGGCGGCAAACAATACAAGGTAGCCGAAGGTCAAACTCTTAAAGTGGAAAAAATTAAAGACGCCGAAGAAGGCGGAAAAGTCTTTTTTGAGACATTGTTAACTTCTTCTTCCGATGGCAAGGATCTGTCCGTGGGCAAACCGTCTTTGGGCGAGAAAACCGAAGCCGAGATAGTGGAGAACGGAAGAAGCGATAAGGTAAATGTGGTTAAATTTAAGAACAAAATAAGATACAAAAGAAACATCGGCCACAAACAACATTATACCAAAGTAAAAATAGCTTCCATTAAATAAAAAGAAACTCTTTTCGAATAAAACCCCCGTTCAATTAAGAGCGGGGGTTTTTAATTTTTTACCCTTATATTACAAAATAATCATCATCTCGGCTAAAAAGAAACGTCATCCCGGCCTCCGAGCCGGGATCTCGTGAATATTCCGTCATCCCGGGCTTGACCCGGGATCTCGTGAATGCTCCCGAGATTCCGGCTCAAGGCCGGAATGACGCAGTGCTATTACACGTCATCCCGGGCTTGACCCGGGATCTCGTGAATTTTTAGCGTCATTTTTGGTCTTGTGAATATATTCGAGATTCCGGCTCAAGGCCGGAATGACGCTCTACCACGCCGAATTATAAAGTATTCCTATACTTCAAAGCATTGGCCATGGTAATTTCATCAATATACTCCAAATCCGAACCGCTCGGGAGTCCCCTGGCCAGGCGAGTTAGTTCTATGTTGTATTCCTTTAATTGCTTGGATATATACATAACCGTGGTTTCTCCTTCAACAGTGGGGTTTAGGCCGAAGATCACTTCTTTGATGTTATTTTCCTTTATTTTTTTTATTAATTTTCGCAAATTCAAATTTTCCGGTCCCACCCCCTCGATGGTGTTTATTGTGCCCCCCAAAATAAAATATAATCCGTTATAAGCATGGCCGGCTTCGATGGTCAGCATATCCCGAGTATTTTCCACTATACACAACATTGTTCCGTCTCTATTTTTGTCAGCGCAAATAGGGCAGGGATCTGATTCAGACACGGCCAAACAGCAAGAGCATATTTTCAACCCTTTTTTTAATTCCGCCGTTTTTCTGGCCAAGTCTTCCAAATAAGCAGGGGATTGTTGCAGTAAATAAAAAACATACCGCTCGGCCGTTTTGGGTCCCACCGAAGGTAGATCGGTCAATTTATTGATTAAGTTTTGAATAGAAGAAGGAAAACGCATTAAAAATTTCTAATGCCTAATTTCTAATTACTAATGAAGAGATCTCAATCACTAGTTATTAGTACTTAGAGATATTTATTATTGCATTCCCGGTATTCCTCCCATCTCTTGCATTTTTTGAGCCATTAATTTCTGGGTCTTTTTGATGGCGTCATTGATGCAATCGGCAATAGCTCCTTCCAAGGATTCTTTAGCTAAATTTTCATCGATCTTTAAAGAGGTGACTTTCATGTTTCCATCCATTGTCACTTTCACTCCTCCCTTCTCGGCGGTAATCGTTTCATTGGCCAAGGTTTCTTGTATGGACTTGGCTTGGCTTCTTAAATCTTTGTACTGTTTTAGTTTGTTGAACATAGATGTTATTGGTTAATTTGTTAATTGGTTAATTGGTGATTAGGGAGTGTATTAAAATTCGGGCGGTTCTTGCAAGTTTCTTTTTTCCAAGTTTCTAAAACTTACAGAATCTTGGTCAAAAAACAAATTGACTTTTCCCGTGGGTCCGTTTCTGTGTTTTTCAATATATACTTCGGCCGCGCTCTTTTCTTCTTCGGTCAATTCGTCGACGTTATAATTTCTGTCCGCGGATTTCCTGTAAATGAACATTACTATATCGGCATCTTGCTCAATCGAACCGGATTCCCTTAAATGGGCCAATTTCGGTATGGCCGGCTTGGTCTGTTCCACCGCTCTTGATAACTGGGATAGGGCCAGCACCGGTATATTCAATTCTCTGGCCAAGCTTTTTAACCCCCGGCTGATCTCGGATATTTCTTGCACCCGGTTGTCGGTGTATTTACCCCTTCCTTCCATAAGTTGCAAATAATCAATTATCAGCATACCCAACCCTTTTTCCATTTGCAATCTCCTGGCTTTGGCCCTTATCTCCATTATGGAAGAAACGGCCGAATCATCGATATAAATAGGGGCTTCGGAAAGTTGGCCCATACCTTCTCCTATTCGGGAAAAATCATCATCTTCTCCTTTTTCAGACAGTTTGCCGGTTCTCATTTTCCACAAATTGACATGGGCTTGGGCGCACAGCATCCTGTCCACCAGCTGTTCTTTGCTCATTTCCAAGGAAAAGATTCCCACCCCTTCTCGGCTGTGGATGGCCGCTTTTCTGGCCATATCCAAGGCAAAGGTGGTTTTACCGACACTGGGGCGGGCCGCGATTATTACCAGATCCGATTTTTGGAAGCCGGCCAATAAGTTGTCCAGATCGGCGAAACCGGTGGTGATTCCCCGCAATTTTCCGCTTTGCTTGTGGAGTTCATCTATTCTGTCAAAAGCTTGGGTCAATAAGTTGTCAATGGAATGAAAAACGTTTTGGGAGTATTTTTGGGAAACCTTGAATATGGTCTGTTCGGTTTGATCCAATATCTGGTCCACATCCTGGTCCTCCCGGTAGCTCATTTGCACTATTTCGTTGGCCGCCGCTTGCAGCCGTCTTAAAGTGGCCTTTTGTTGTACTATTTTGGCGTAATTTTCCACATTGGAAGCGGTGGTGACAAAATTGGATAAATGGGCCAAGTATGTCCTGCCCCCTATCTTTTCCAATATTTTTTTCTCTTCCAAGCGATTGGAGAGCGTCAAGATGTCGATGGCGTCATGCTTGCCGTAAAGATCGGTCATGGCCTTATAGATCATCTTGTGGTAATCCTTGTAGAAGTCATCATCGGAAATAATATCGATTATCTTTATGATGGCGTCCTTATCGATAAGTACGCAACTGAGCAAAGATTGCTCCGCTTCTATGTTTTGAGGAGGCATCCTTTCCGCCGATTCCTCAGCAACCGAAATGCCGCTTTTTTGTTGTGACTCGTTTTTGGCCATAATATTTTCTTTTTAGGTATATTTTATATTAATTGATTTTGTTGTTTTTATCAAGAAAATTCATCCTTTAAAATTTGTTCTATCTTACCCTTTAAATTTTTAAAGTTCATTATTATTGTTTATCAAGCGGCAAGCGGATAAATTTTACAAATATACAAATAAAGGATTTCAAGGGTCTTAATGTTGTTGTTAAATGTTTCACACCGGCAGTGTGAAACATTTAAATTCCCGATTTTTAGGTTTTCTCTCCCTTTTTTTAGAAATTTTAGAATTATTTATTGACAAAAATCAAAATATTGGTATATTTAGTATACGCTCTTTTGTAAAGAAGAGTATTCTTAACATGGGGACAACAGAAAGAAGACAAACCCTCCTTCTTTTGAACGCCATTCGTTGGCTCATAAAGCTGTTGTCCCCTCTCTTTTTATATTTGATAATGTTAAGAAAGTTTGATATTGTATATTTGGGCGCCGTTAGCTCAGTTGGTAGACCCGCCGCTGAGGCGGGCTTTTAAGCTGATGGTTGCCAAAAAGATGTTATTTAAATAAAATAAATTTACGCGCCGTTAGCTCAGTTGGTAGAGCAGCAGCCTTTTAAGCTGATGGTCGGAGGTTCGAGTCCTCCACGGCGCACATTCTCATTTATGATTTGCGATTTATGATTTAGGAGTGCCGGGAC
>CAZEHL010000027.1:9734-12531 GCA_964512155.1 uncultured Gammaproteobacteria bacterium
CACGGCGCACATTCTCATTTATGATTTGCGATTTATGATTTAGGAGTGCCGGGACACTTCTAATCTAAATTGAGATCATAAATGTAAAACGAAGATCTTCAATCTAAAATGAGGTCGCCGACGTAGCTCAGTTGGTCAGAGCGGCTGTCTTGTAAACAGTAGGTCGTGGGTTCGAATCCCACCGTCGGCTCCGTATGTATCTATGAATTAACTTTTTTAACAAAGGCGCGCCGTGGCGCGCTTTTGCGTTTGCTACCTATGAGGAAAAATGAAAAAACCTTTAAAATATATACTTTGGGTTGCAAGGTCAATCAATATGATTCCCGTTATTTGAGCGAACTTTTAACAAAACAAGGTTTTTCCCGTGTTGGAGAGAATGCCGAATTGACAATCATTAATACTTGTTCAGTAACCGCAAGCGCCATATCCAAGGATAAGCGCATGATCAGTAAAGCGAGAAAAGAAAATCCGAAATCCAAGATCATAATTATGGGATGCTGGCCCCGCGCTTATAGAAAAGAAGTGGATAAAGCGGGCGCCGACTTGGTATGGGGAGTCGGAAAATTAAAAGATCTGGTCGCTTATATTCACGGATTATTGGGTTATAAAATGAAAAAGATAAATGAACCTTTTGATTATATTCCTCAAGAGAATAGATCAAGATATTTTTTAAAGATACAAGACGGCTGTGAACAATATTGTTCTTATTGTATAATTCCGCACACCAGAGGAAATATAAAAAGCAGAAAAGAGGGGGAAATATTGAAAGAGGCCGAAGGAGCGACGCAAGCCGGATTTAAGGAGATCGTTCTTTCGGGAATTCATTTGGGAATGTATGGCAAGGATACAAATACGAATATAGCCGAGTTGCTTAAAAAAATGATAAATATTCCCGATCTTGGCCGTATTCGATTAAGTTCTATAGAGATAAATGAAGTAAGCGATAACCTTGTGGCATTGTTAAAGGCGTCCCCGAAAATATGCGATCATTTACATATTCCTTTGCAGTCCGGGAGTGATAAAATATTGAAATTAATGAAGCGCCCTTATACAAGCCAATATTTTGAAAAGAAGATAAATGAGATAAAAAAAGAATTGCCGAATATATCAGTTAGCACCGACGTAATAGCGGGATTTCCCGGAGAAGGAGAAAAAGAATTCGAAGAGACTTATAATATGGTCAAAAGGTTGAAGTTCAGCCGGTTGCATGTTTTTCCTTTTTCAGCCCACAAAAAGACCTCTGCTTATAAATTGTCCGGCCGAGTGCCGGGGGCGGATATCAAGCGCAGAGTAGCCGGCCTTATAGAGCTGGGTGAGAAGATGGAAATCGAATTTATGGAAAAATTCAAAGGAAGAGAATTGGATGTATTGGTGGAAAATATTGAGAAAGGAAAGATGCGGGGCAGATCAGAATATTATTTTTGTTTTGAACTTCCTCTTGATCGTATCATCTTTTGCGACCAAGGTGAGAAAATTGATGATCCTTCAAAGATGATAGGGAAGATATTTAAGATAAAAGAAAAAACCGGCTTTAACAAAGAGGGGTGATCTTCCATAGAAGATTTTGATGATAGTGGTGAAAATGTTATAATTAAAAAACCACTTAATTCTTAATCTTTTTTATTATGAGATTGAAAAACAAAGTCGCGATCATAACCGGCGCCGCCTCCGGTATCGGCAAAGATATGGCCGAGAATTTTTTAAAGGAAGGAGCCCGGGTTGTTTATTCCGATATTCAGGGCAAGGCCGAAGAGGTTATCCCCCAAGAGCACAAAGAGAACGCCGTTTTTATAAAATGCGATACTTCCAAATCAAAGCAAGTGGAAAAGCTGCTGGATAAAACGATCGATCGATTCGGCAGAGTGGATGTGATGGTCAATAATGCCGGAATCGGCTCTTTGGCTTCGGTGATGGATGAGACGGATGATAACTGGAAAAAGGTTATTGATATTAATCTCAGCGGCGTCTTTTACGGCATGCGGGCCGCCGCCAACCGAATGAAAGAGAAAAAGATCAAGGGAAGCATTATTAACACCAGCTCCATTTTGGGAAGCTCCGGGTTGGCCAACACCATAGCCTATAGCGCTTCCAAGGGCGGTATTGAGCAATTGACCAAAGCGGGCTGTCAAGATCTGGCTCCGCACAAGATAAGAGTAAACGCTATTGCGCCGGGCTTTATAAAGACCAATATGACAGAGGATGTGCTCAAAGACAACAGTTTTAATAAAATGGTAAAAAGCAGAACACCTTTGGGACATGTGGGAGAACCGAATGACATAGCAAAAGCGGCCGTTTATTTGGCTTCGGACGAATCGGGATATGTTACCGGCGAGATTTTGCACGTGGACGGAGGCTGGACATCCAGGTAAGAGACAATAAAAAATGAGCAGTTTTTTGTCTTGCTCGGGACAGATTGAATTAAAAAAAGAAAAATTTTATTGTTCATTTTCACCACCTCCGAAAACGCCGGATTTTTCGATCTCTTCTTCGGAAACAAATACCGGGTAAATATCTTCTTGTAAGCTTTGTATTTTTTTACCCAACCTTTTTGTTTTCCAATTAATTTCTTTAAAAGTATAAATGTTAACAAATCCGAGACAAACCTCGCCTTCTCTTGCTTCCGGATGCTTGTTATAAGTATTCATTTCACCCCTCCTTTTTGTTGATTTATTTTATCTATAATATGGAATAAAAGTCAAATTTTTGTATTAAAAACACCTATCTTTAAGACAGGTGTTTTATTGTAGCCCGTAGGGGCCCGCCTCTTCGGCGGATAAAATTCGAACCCCTGCTACCA
>CAZEHL010000028.1:0-10521 GCA_964512155.1 uncultured Gammaproteobacteria bacterium
TTGCTTGTTTCATATAAAAATAGTATAACAAAACGGATAAAAAAATCAACCCCCCCCACTCTATTAAATTACCAATTTACAATTTTCAATTTACAATGAACTTTCAATAATTAATTTATCATCTACTGTTCCCCAATTATAATTTACCAAATTTAACATTAGTCAATAAAATTTTAAATAACCTACAATTCATTGAAAATTGTAAATCAAAGATCGAAAAATTAGGCTTACCGTATATTCTTTTGTTTGGATTCAGTTTTATGTTAAAATATTAATATCAAAGGATCAACTTTGATGACAGAGTTTTGTTTAAAATATTTGAATTTTATTATATATATGGGAAAAGCGAACAATGTTGAGGTTTTGAATCTGGAAAACGAGATCTGCCCTTATACTTTGATCCAAGCTTTAAAAAAGGCGGATCTCATGGATGAGGAATTAAGGAACGGAAAGAAAAAATTACAGATATTAGTGGATCATCCGCCGGCGGTAGATAATTTCCCCGCCGAGTTCAAGAATCGAGGATTCAAAGTAAAGGTGGAAAAGATCGATCAAGCCAAGTGGTCGGTAATCGTGTCTTCTTAAGTACACGATTGCTGTTTTTTATATAATAAATTACAATTAATCTTCCAAAATTATGGCTGAATTTTGTTTGATCTGTTTCGGTGTCGGTGTCCTTTTAGGCGTGATCTTACAGCGAGGCTTCTTTTGTATGTATAACGGCTTCGCTAATATGACCATAACTAAAGATTACCGCATCATCAAAGCGGCCATCTGGGCATTCCTTTTTACCCTGGTCTCTTTCCACATATTGAACAGTTTGGGAATGATCACCTTTGCTCCCAAGCCGTTCTTCTGGATAGGAAGCATAGTCGGCGCTTTAGTTTTTTCTTTGGGCATGGTGTTGGCCGGTTCCTGTATTGTGGGCACCCCTTTGAGGGCTGCTAGCGGACGTTTGGTCTATTGGTTAGGACTCTTGGGTATGGGTTTCGGCGGTTGGTTAGTGATCTGGGGGCCCTGGACTGCCTTCAGAAAAGAGACGCTACAAGCGGCCAATGAAGTTACTTTGGGCGGAAGCGCTCCCACCTTGGACGCATGGCTGGGAATAAATTCCTGGATAGCAGTGGTCGCACTGGTGGCTATCGGTGCATGGTTGTTGTATGTCATCCAAACTCAAGAAAAGAAACAAGGAGGATTCCAACAGGTAGCCGAGGAGAATGCCGGCAAGGAGAAAGGATTCAAATTATGGCCTCCGGTCGCTATCGGTGTCGGTTTGGCCGTTGTCGAGGTGGCGGCCTTCCTTTCCGGAAAATCTCCGGCCGGCTTGGGTGGATTTATTAAAGGATGGGCCGCTTATTTTAACGGTCCCATTGTCGGAAAAATGTCCTTTGCTTGGCCCGCCACTTTGGTCTTGGGTATCTT
Organism: uncultured Gammaproteobacteria bacterium; assembly: GCA_964512155.1. Classification (GTDB taxonomy): domain Bacteria; phylum Patescibacteriota; class Patescibacteriia; order Patescibacteriales; family JAGXOH01; genus JAGXOH01. The sequence goes on from CAZEHL010000028.1 coordinate 1,423, forward strand.
GGTGGGTGTTTTTGTGACCGCCATTATAACCAAAGAATTCCGGCTGGTTAAGCCCAAGGACTGGAAACAGAGCCTGAGAGTATTTCTTGGGGGAACTTTGATGGGGCTGGGAGCCGTAACTGCTGCCGGCGGCTGTAATGTGGCTCATATCCTTTCTCATATGCCCCAATTGTCAATAGGAAGTTTTGTCAGCGGTATCGTAATAATTATTACCGCTCCTTTATTGATCAAATATTTGGTCTTAGGGGGTAAGATATAAAGATATAATATAAATGAAGCCGATAGTAGAATCTTTGGAAAGAGGGATCGGTTAATTAATAATGGGATTAAAACAAGTAAAATATATAAAATTGGATGATCAAAAAGGAAAGCTTTATGCCTCGGACAGGCAGAGTCTTTTAGTATCAGTAGACATTGTTAAAGCTCTTAGTGATATTTTCGAGAAAATGGTGGGAACGGATAGCGCCAAGATATTGATGGCCAAGATCGGTCAGGGCCTGGGCCAAGGGTATGTTCGTTCTTTGGAAGCCATTTTAAGCAAAGAAGGCACCGAAATCACCCAAGAGAGCAAGGTCCGGATCACCATTGATGCCATCTTTATGGAGTCCGGATGGGGAAAGGCCGAAATCAAAAAATTGGACCTAAAGAAACATATTTTTGAGATTACTATGTCTAACACTCCTTCCCAAAATCTCCTTAAAGGTGAACAATTCGATCTGGAGGGCGGTATTATGGCGGGGGTCATCAAGGATGTTGCCGGCCTGGACGCCTATTATGAGGTTAAGAAGCACAAGGACAAGAACAAAGTTAATATCCGGGTGGTTCATGACAAAAGCAAAAAACTCAAGGAAAAGGAAAAAATGGCCCTTTTGGGAAGGCAGGAGTTGGAAGAGAGGATCGCGGAAGCGACTAAAACCGTTTCGGAGGAAAAGGAAAAACTATCCTCTATTATTACCAGTTTGATTGATGGGCTTATTATGGTGGATAAAAGCGGTATTATTAACATCGTTAATCCCCGGGCCGAATCTTATTTGGGGGTTTTAAGCAAGGAAATGATCGGTAAAAAATTGGATGAAACAGACCTTTGTGATTGTTTTTATGATCTGTTCTCAAAGATTAAGACGAGTACCAAAAAGAAGAATCGCATCCACGAGATGAGTACTACTTGTTGCTTCGAGGATCAAAAAGAAAACAAGAATAAAAAAGAAAAAGGCAAGAAAGGAGAAAGTACTAACAAAGCAATCGGTGATGATGGGTCCAAATATTATAACATCACGGCCAAGGCGGTGATCGATTCCGAGAACAAGATGATCGGTTGTATGTTGGTAATCCATGATATAACCCGGGAAAAAGTGCTTGATCGGATGAAGAATGAATTTATTTCCATTGCCGCCCACCAATTGCGCACCCCTCTATCCGGTATTCATTGGTCGTTGAAGATGATATTGGATGGAGAGATGGGGGAGATCAATGATGAAGTAAAAAGTTACTTGGAACGAACCCTAAAAAGCAACAACCGTCTTATAAAATTGGTTAATGATCTGTTGAATGTTTCCAGGATAGAAGAGGGGCGGTTTGTTTATAAGCCTTCTCAAGTAAACGTTGAAGATATTGTCAGGTATGTGATCTCAAATAAAAAAAGGGAAATGCAAAAGCGCAATATAGAGGTGAAGGTGGAAAAGACTTCCTCAATACCCAAGATCAAAGCGGACGAAGAAAAGATCCAGATAGCCATATCAAACATTTTGGATAACGCTATTAAATATTCTTATAAGAATGGCGCAGTAATCGTTGAGTTAAGCAAAACCAAAATAAAGAATAGAACATATGTTCGGGTTAAAGTTTGTGACAATGGGGTGGGAATAGAAGAAAAGGATAAGGATCGTTTGTTCACCAAATTTTACCGCGGATCCAAGGCCGCCGTGACCGACACCGAGGGGTCGGGATTGGGATTATTCATAGTTAAAAATATTGTGGAAGCGCATAATGGCGCAGTGAAGTGCCAACCAAGGAAGGATTGTCGGGGCACTTGCGTCACTATCGATCTTCCGCTTAACAATAACCTGAAATAGATATATGAAAAAAAATGATCTTAAAATTCTATTGATTGAAGATGAGGAATTTTTAGGGGATCTTTTGGTCAAAAAGATAAAGACCGAAGGTTATAAGGTAGAGTGGATCAAGGACGGCAAGAACGGTTTAGAAAAAGCTGAACAAGGAGGATATGATCTATTGCTTCTTGATATGATGCTTCCTGACATCAATGGATATACTGTTTTGGAAGAGCTTCAAGCCCGGGGAAATAAGATCCCTATTATTATAGTATCCAATTCCGGCCAGCCGGTGGATATTAAGAGGGCCAAAGAGATGGGGGCGGCCGATTATTTGGTCAAATCCGATTTCGAACCCAAAGATGTGATTCGTAAGATCCACGAACATCTTGCTCTAAAAGATGAGCATAGTATGGATAAGGGAAAGGAAGGATTGGTGATGTTAATCGAGGATGATGAATTTTTAAGGGAATTGATAATCAAAAAATTGAAAAATCATGGTTATAATATAATGACGGCCATTGACGGGGAAGAGGGCTTGAAAGCCGTAGAGGAGAAAAAACCCTCCCTTGTGCTTTTGGATGTTATCATGCCGGGCATGGATGGTTTTGATGTATTAAAGAAGATCAAAGAGCACAAAGAAGAACAGGTCGCGCAAACTCCGGTGATAATGCTGACCAACCTGGGAGAGGACACCAATGCTCAAAAGGCCAAGGATTTAGGCGCTCTCGATTATATTTTAAAGGCCAACTTGAGTACAGATGATATATTAAAAAAAGTTGATTATTATTTGCGAAAACACGGAACAGTAAAATAAAAAAGTTTAATCAAATTTCCTCAGCGTGATTTCCTCAAGAAGGCAACCTTGCCTCTGCAATAGTACATAAGTGTCTCCCTGGTGGAAAGATTCAATTAAAAGCAAAAGGTGGAACAGAAGATAAGCGATATAAAAAGGAAATAAGCAGATTGGAGTCAAAGAATAAGAATTTGGATAAATTGGCAAGTTATTTCGGGCCAAAGCAATTCGTGGAAGAACAGGCTCGATTTAATTTCTATATGAAAAAGAAAGGAGAAAAATTGAGCTATGCCGCCGAAATTTAAAAAATTACCCCCGCTCCGATAATCGGAAACGGGGGTCGTTTTTTTTATAAAAGAGCAGTTACTTCATTCATCACCTCCTTGGATTCTTCGATACTTTTACCCAGGGATATCACCGCCATTTTCCCCATGGATTGATTAAAATTGAAAAAAAGAACTCCTTTTCTTTTTCTTTTATCAAACCAAACGGGATCAAGGGTTTGCCTTACCTGAAAAGGCGTCATTCCGGAAGGAAATTCCACATTTTGCAAGCAAAAGGAATTCGCTCCCAGCTTATTCATAACCCGGTAAGGATACCTGGGCGCGGTTACTCTGGCATTCACCTCCACCGCTTTGGGTAAGGAATCGGATCCGAGTTGCCAGATCCAATCCACTCCCAAGGGACCGAAATAACCGGCCCGGCTGTATCGGCCGGCTATTTTGACAGAGTTTGCCATTATGTACCTTTTAACAGCCAAGGGAAGTTTATAAGGATAAATATTCCCTTCATGAACGGCTCCGCCGCGGGGAGAAAGGGAAAGGATCTGTCCGCTCAAGAAAAGGTTGGAAACATTCCCGTTACGATCAATGTCCATATTGACACTGGGAGAGATGTTGTGCCTGAGATATTCTTGCATAACAGGGAGCTTGCCTTCTTCCACAAAAGAAAGAATAGCTTCTTCGTTCCGCTCCTCGGCCGTTACAAGGCAAGTACTCATGCCCGAAGCGTTTTGCGATGTTTTGCAGATCCAAGCGTCGCCGTTTAACCTTGAAAAAAAATTCAAAACATCGCTCTCTCTCCTAAGGACCTTTCCTTTGGGTATGCAGTCTAAAGCCAAATTCTGGAAAAAATCCTTGCCGTCAAGGATCTTAACCTTGCTCTCTTTCGCCGAGAATACCGGCATCCCGGCCTTCTCCGCTAAGAAAAACGGCAAAGAGGTCTTTCCGGTAAAAGGAATGATCATTCCCTCTTTTCGGTGTTTGGCCGCTTTCCAGGCACCGTTGGGCAAAACCGCATCTCCGTTTTCCGAGATCACGGCATGCATAACATTCTTTGGATCCGGACCAAGGCCCGACTCATTTAAAATATGGATCTCTTGCCAAAGATCTTTAGTTTCTTGGTGTGGAGGAACCACTACCAGATCCTCTTTTTCCGCCAGAACAAACGCTCTTTTAGCGTAAACTTCAAACTTTTCAGGCGGCAATCCTTCAAAAGAATACTTCCCTTCCGAAGTTACGCCCAAACTGTGGCAGAATACCCTTTGCATAATTCCCTCCTTCTTAGGTTGTAAAGAACTAAATTTAAAAAGGCCGCTTTCCTTTGAAGACGGCCCTTTAATTTCCTTTTAATATTTCCCTTATGTCGTCTTCAAAGGATAGCCAAAACCGGCATCAATAATAATGATGCCCACAATGATGCTAATAATGGCTTTGGTTATTCTTTGACCGGACATATTCTTGAAACTTAAAACTTATAACCTCATCTATTTAATATATCACACTATAGTGTAATACATTTCTTAAACTCCATACAACCCAATATTCATATTACTTCTTAATAAAGTGGGGGGCGTCCTATGGTTAAGAACGCCCCAAAAATGAAATAGAAAGAACAACATGGGTGGTTGTCCTTGAGCGGAAACAAAAGCTACCGCCTTAACCGGTGGGGTTAAGTCCGGACTTTCAACGGCTGTGGCCGCTTTCCGCTTGAAAATTTAAATAAAAAGATCGAGCTTTCTTTTCTTTTCCTGTCCTATTTGCCTTAAGACGCTTTTTAAGGCGTCTTTCTCGCGCTCGGATAACTGTTTATTTTCCAATTTCCTAATCACTTCTTCTTCTTTTTTTCTAATGTTGCATAAATCGTCCAGAGCGTCCACATAAACATCAAAATTTCTGCCTACTCCGCTTATTCCTACCATAAAACCTCCTTCAAAGATTTAAAATTTAAAAAGAACATCTCCGCACCCTTTTAAAAGATTCCCCCCAAATAAAAACCTTTTAAAAGGGTACCGAGAAAATAGCGGGCATTTTAAAAACCACCTTTTGGGGGGTGGCTTTGTTCTATGGAAAATTTTATTTTAATTTTCTATGCATAAAGCCACCCGCGGGATCCCACTCCCACCAAAATCTTGGTCACAATAATTTGAATGGCTTTGATATTTATCATATAAATATAATTTATCAATTAAAAGAAGGTCTGTCAAACTATATAAATTTAGCTGATATTAGATAAAATAAACAATGTTTAATTTAGATGGAAACTATTTTCCACAAATTGAATTAAAAATCGCCCAAAAATTCGACCTCTAAGGACGGCGAGCTTGCCGTCCTTAGAGAGGGATTCTTTATAAACCGATAAATTCTATTATTATTCTTGTTCTCCGTCCATGTTGATGTCATACAATATCTTTTCATTCAAATGCCTATAATCAACCAACTCATCTTCCCGGAACCAAATTTTGATCTCGGTTTCCGCTTCCTCGGCGCTACCGGAAGCATGAAGCAAGTTTCGAACACTTCTGCCGTCGGTGTCTGCCAAAGCGTAAGAATCCAAAGTAAAGTCGGCCCTGATGGTACCGACATCGGCTGATAAAGGTTCGGTGGCTCCGGCCAATTTTCTGGTCAACTCAACCGCATAACTACCTTCCAACACCAACGCCACCACCGGCCCGGAGCTTAAGTATTTGGCATTGCTTTTTAGGACGGCTTCGCCGTTCTCTTTGTTGGTTTTGTAAGGGGATTCCAGCCCTTTTTTCTCATAAGCGGCCCTGGCTTTCCTGCCCACTTCTTCCAACCATTCATCACCGCCCACTTCATAATAATGCTTAGTGGCCATATCCTCTGAGGGATAAACGAATTTCATGGCCGTGATTTTAAGACCCACTCTTTCAAATCTTTTGATGATCTCTCCGACTAAACTGCGTTGCACGCCGTCCGGTTTGACAACCACCAGAGTTCTTTCTTTCGCTTTTTGATCTGACATAGAATTAATTAATAATTAAGAATTATAAAAATACGCTTCTATGGATTATAGCAAAAGAAGCGGGGAATGCAAGGTGATAGTTATTTGTTATTGGTTAATTGGTTAATTGGAAATATTTGAATCTTTAAAATTCAAAAATTCTAATAAAAGATATCTTTCCAATTATATCCTCCGAAATCGACAGAGGCTTCTTTTTTATTTTTGGTGAAAATAATGGTTCCTTTTTTGTCGGTGCGGAGAACCTTTATCCCGGCGTCTCTCAATTCTTGCAAATACTCTTCATTCGGATGGCCGTAGTCGTTTTCCCCGACCGATACTACAGCTATTTCCGGAGACACTTTTTCAATAAATTCACCGTTCAAATCTTCCCTTGCTCCATGGTGGGACAGTTTTAAAACATCGGCTTCCAAATCCGCATTTGAAGCTACTAATTCTTTTTTAGGACCACTTTCAATATCGCCGGTCAATAAAAAATCAACATCCCGGCAATCAAGCTTTGACACTAATGAAGAATTGTTTAAATTGTCTATTTTTTTATTTTGGATTGAATTTTTCGGATATAATATTTTGAGCGAACAATTTTCCCCCAAACGTATTGTCTGCGGGCTTTGGATAATTATTTCCTCTCCCGCTCCGGTTGACACTCTTTCTTTCCATTTATCGTAAACCAAAGAAGAGTATTCAATGCCACCATGAATCACCCTGCCCACTTTATATTTATCCAAGACTTCCACTAAACCGGTAACATGATCGCCGTGGGGATGAGTTAAAACCATCAGATCGACGGTTCTATCCCAAAAAGGCAGATTCCTTCCCAAGGCGGTCAATACCTTGTCATCCGGACCGCCATCTATTAAAATATTTTGCCCGTAAGGAGTTTCTATCAATATGGAGTCGCCTTGGCCGACATCCAAAAAATTGACCTGAAGGTCGTTTTTCCCGGAGTGGAAATGATAAAAAAGAGACAAGGAGAAGAGGAGAAGTGAAATCAAAAGAGAATAAAGGAGGACTTTATGAGACATAAGGAACAATTTTCAATTCTCGATTTACATTGAATTTTCAATAATACAATTTTTTAAAAGACAACAAAGTAAAATTGAAGAATTGAAAACTGGAAATTGAAAATTGATGCGTGTGGACCTGACCGGATTTGAACCGGTGGCTTCCGCGTTGCGAACGCGGCGTTCTACCCCTGAACTACAGGCCCGTTCTCATTTAGGATTTAAGATTTATGATTTATGATTTTTAAAGGAAGTATCTCTGGTTTTAACTATAATAGCAACAATTTCATTAGCTTCTCGGTAAAGATCATTTATTGCCTCTTTTTTTAAAATTCCGGCTTCTACAATTATTTCCAGCCAAAACATGGTTTCATCTCCTTCTTCCACAATAATACCTAATTTAGCAATAAAATCGGATTTTGATTTAGCTCTGAGGGCCGCTCTATAGTTGGAAGCTACTGATGTCCCGGATCGCAGAATTTGGTCGCTTATCTTTCTTTCAACATTATCTTTATTTAACGCTCTCGCTAATTTGATTATCCTTAAAGCAAATTTCTTGGTCCTCCATTTTAAATCACTTGAATTCATATATAGAAAACAAATCGTAAATCGTAAATCCCCAAATCATAAATGAGAACGTGGGCGACAAAGGACTCGAACCTTTGACCTCTGCCGTGTGAAGGCAGCGCTCTAACCAACTGAGCTAGTCGCCCGTTTTCATAGTAAAAACGTCATCCCGAGTAAATAAAAACGTCATCCCGGCCTTGAGCCGGGATCTTGTTTTTCCTCGAGATTCCGGCTCAAGGCCGGAATGACGTGAATTTTCTTCAAGATTCCGACTTTAAAGGCCGGGATGACGGTTATTTTTTCTCGAGATTCCGGCTTTGTGGAACAAGAACAAACTTTCGTCTTGATAATCGCCGTTAACATCCGAGCGAAGCCAAAAAATTATTTGCTCTTTTCTTCGCTCATCTCCTTATTAAGCAACTTATGTATCCTGGACTTTTTTCTATTAGCGGTATTCTCTTTCAGGACGCCTTTTTGAACAGCTTTATCCAAGGCCTTTAAAGTTTGGGGCACCAAATCTTGAGCACTGCTATCCTTGGCCACTATAGCTTTCTTGCTTTGCTTTATCAAGCTTTTCACATTGTTCTTAATTTCCTTGTTATAAGCCTTTTGTTTAGCGTTCTTTCTTAATTCTTTTTTTGCTGATTTTGTGTTAGGCATATTAGTTAATTTGTTAATTGGGTAATTTGTTAATTGGTGATTGGGTGATTGAAACTCAAAATAAATCTTAAATCTCAAATACTCAAATCAAAAATGAGGATGTCGGAGCGCCGGGACTCGAACCCGGGATCTCGTGCTCCCAAAGCACGCGCCTTAGCCATCTAGGCCACGCTCCGCGTTCTCATTTATGATTTAATGATTTAAGACTTATGATTTGCTTTTTTCACCTTTAAATCTGAAATCAAAAATCCTCAGTCTGAAATGAGAATGTTGCGGGGGTAGGATTCGCCCCGCCCCTCTCGAGGTGCGGGGTTGCTCGCTTACGCTCGCAAAACCTAAAAAATATAAAATTTTAATTATCAAAATCTTAAATTAAGATATTTGTTGCGGGGGTAGGATTCGAACCTACGGCCTCCAGGTTATGGGCCTGGCGAGCTGCCAACTGCTCCACCCCGCTATGATGAGAAATTATAAATCCTAATATCGAAATCCTAAACAATTTAGGGTTTCGAATTTCAAATTTATAATTTCTCTTCAGGGGTGCCGGGGGTGAGAATTGAACTCACGACACAACGATTTTCAGTCGTTTGCTCTACCACTGAGCTACCCCGGCGTTCTCATTTGCGATTTGTGACTTAAGGTTTTTGATTTGCCTGCTACATCGCTAAATCTTAAATCACAGATCACTAAATCATAAATGAGAATGTGGGCGTGGATGGACTCGAACCATCGACCTCATCGTTATCAGCGATGCGCTCTG
>CAZEHL010000028.1:10621-12332 GCA_964512155.1 uncultured Gammaproteobacteria bacterium
GTGGGCGTGGATGGACTCGAACCATCGACCTCATCGTTATCAGCGATGCGCTCTGACCAACTGAGCTACACGCCCCTGTTTGAAAATAACCAAGATACAAGAAACAAACTACAAACGAAATCTTAAGTTAAATTTAAATGTTTTTCTATTTTTTCCAAACGTTTCTCGGATCTGTTATGAGCCGCTTGATTGGAAACAAACGCATGTTCAATATCTTCCACTTTTGTGGTCATACTATCCACCGCTTTCAACAAACTCTTCACGTCTTTTTTAACTTCGGCCACATCTTCTTTTACTTCGTTCACCTCTTTTTTAGTAGCTATTTTATTGAATTGTTCTTCTGATAAAGACATAATAAAAGTTATTACCTTGAGCACCTTCCGAAGGTCCTCAAATTTGAGGACCTTCGGAAGGTGCTCAACACAATCTCCTCTACATCCTCAATATAACAGAAAAAGCGGGAAAAATCAAATTTCCCCAAAGCTATAATTTCAATATTTCTTTTAAATTTTCCTCATTGTTGTTCGGGCCGATGACAGCCAAATTCAAATTATTCTCTTTAAAGATATCCCGAGCCACTTCTCGAATATCCTCGGCTGTTACTCGGTCTATCTTACTTAAAAATTCCTCCGGAGTCAACACCTTGTCTTCCAAAACCATGCTTTCGGCATACCACAGGGAAACATGATCCGAAGATTCCAAGCTTATAACCGACCTGCCCCGGATCATATCCTTGGTTCGACGCAACTCTTTTTCTTCCGGCTTTTCAGCGGTTAATTTTCGATATTCATTCAACACAGTCTTTACGGCTTGTTCCAATTTCTCCACCGGCACTCCCGCTCTGGCAGTCAAATAACCGCTATCGGTAAAGGTTTCGGTTTGAGTCTTTATATAATAAGCCAACCCTTGTTTTTCCCTTACTTCGGTGAATAATCTGGAGCTCATAGATCCGCCCAGCAAAGAAGAGAGAACCTTCAAAGCGTAATTTTTGGGATCTCCGGCTCCATAGGATCTGACTCCCAAGGAAAAATTGACTTGATCCGTATCTTTGTTGACCGCTTTGACCACCAGTTCTTCTTGAGCTTCCGTTATATTCTCACGTCCTTTATGCTCGGTATTTTTTTGTTCGCCGAAATATTTCCCGGCCAGCTTTTGCCCCTCTTCCGGGGAGATATCTCCGGCCACCACCAAAAAAATATTGCCGGCGCTGTATTGAGTTTTAAAATAATCCAGAAAATCTCTTCGGCTGAAATTTTTTATATTCTCTTTCGGCCCCAATATCTCCCGGCCCAAGGGCGTATCCCCGTAAAGGCATTGTTCAAATACATCCTCGATATAGATCAGAGGATTGTCATGATACATGTTTATCTCTTCCACTATTACCCCTTTTTCCCTTTTTATCTCTTCTTCTTCGAATTTGGAGTTAGCCAATATATCGCTTACCACATCCATGGCCAATTCTGTTTTACCGCTTCCCACCTTGGCAAAAAACCCGGTATACTCTTTGCCGGTAAAAGCGTTGTACTCCCCTCCCACGCCATCCAATTCACCGGCGATATCTATGGAAGTGGGGCGTTTCTCGGTGCCTTTAAAGAACATATGTTCCAAGAAATGGGAAATGCCGTTATTCTCTTTGGTTTCATGCCTGGAACCGGTCTTGACCATGGCCAATACCGTCACCGTTTTGGTCCCGCTCATGGGAACCGTTAAT
>CAZEHL010000029.1:0-12277 GCA_964512155.1 uncultured Gammaproteobacteria bacterium
CTTGAAGATCCAACAAGTAAGCCGATAAAATTTTTTGTCCATCAAAAAACCTCGATCCTTCATGGAATCGAGGTTTTTATTTGCAAAGAGCTTCCTTTATCTTACTCCCAAAAAATGGCAACATTTGGGCCAGATCATATTGCCTTCGGTCCAAAAACGGAAAACCGTCAGTTGTCTTTTGGTTGAATGGGTGCAAGAATCCAGAGCCGGGAAATTGATAAAATTGCCGCATTGCCACATTGAATTCAAGGCCACTATCGGATAATATAGTTGGAGCCAAGGGTTGCTTATGGCAATATCGCACAATTCGAATATATCCCCGGGCCTATATCCGGCTTCTATTATCTTGGATGCCGGTTTGATGATATTCAAATAATCATCGTTTTGAGAGAAAAAGCTGAATAATTTTACTTTTTCAATTGTTTTCCCTTTTTTGTCCGGATAAAAGTTAAAGTTTTTAATTTCTTTGTCCGTGTGGGCGAATCTCGCTTTTTTGATCTTTGTTTTCAAAGATTGGTTGTAGTTGAATTCCGTTAAAAAATTTTCAAATATTTGGGCGGTCTCTTCGAATTCTTGCCAACCTTTTTTTAACTTTTGCATTTTACCCTCCTTTTCGATTTTGTTTTTGGCAACAAAATCTATTATATTCCTATTGAAAAAACTTGGCAATAGGGATTTATTGTGCTAGAATTAAATAAAATTTAAAATATATTTTATGGAGGATAAAAATAAAAAGATCGACCCTGTTAAAAAGATCGGCGGCTATCTCCACAAGGTGGTACCCGTTTTCGACAACACCGGCAAGATCATCAATTACGCCGTAAAGCCTTTGATGGTGGAATTCCGTTTTCGGGATGTGATGCAGATCATCATCGGCTCCGTCATCCTGGCCATTCCGGTGGGAGTTACAGAAGAAGTGTGGAGGCTGGCGGAAGAGCTTCCTTTTAGGAATGTGATATTTTTCGCCTTTTTTTCTTTATTTTTTATCGCTTTCTTTGTTTATTTCAATTATTACAAAGGAAGGATAAGAAAATATGGTTTGGAATTTCTTAAAAGGGTGTTCACCACTTACGGCATCTCCTTGTTGGTGGTGGCCGGCTTCCTTACTCTTATCCAAAAGGCCCCGTGGGAAGCGGATCATATTTTGGCTTTAAAGAGAGTGATATTAGTATCTTTCCCGGCCTCCATGAGCGCCACTATCAGCGATATTATCAAATAACCCCTATTTCTTCATATACATCAAGAATTCTTTGTTGCCTTTATTCCCCAATATGGGAGAATCAATAACCCCTTCGGTCTTCAGACCTATTTCCTCGGCAAAATCTTTTATTTTATCAATGGCATAATTATGTTTTTTTTCTTCTTTAACCACGCCCTTGCCCACTTGGGATCTTTCTTCCATCTCGAATTGGGGTTTGATAAGAGCGACCATTTCCCCTTTTCCTTTAAGGAATGTTTTCGCTTTTTCCAATATCAAAGTTAAAGAGATGTAAGAGACGTCTATACAGATCAGATCCGCCTTTTCTTTGATCTTGCTTTTATTGATATTTTTGAAGTTTATTTTTTCCAAATTCACCACCCGCCGGTCTTGGAGGATCTTTTCCGCCAGCTGTCCTCTTCCCACATCCACGGCATATACTTTTCTTGCCCCGCGGTGCAATAATACTTCGGTAAAACCGCCGGTGGACGCTCCGATATCCAAGCAGGTTTTGTTATGCGGATCAATATTCCATGTTTTTAACGCTTCCTCCAATTTCAAAGCCCCTCTGGACACCCAGGGCATATCTTGTTTGGTTAAGGTTATCTCATCCCCGAAGGTTATCTTCATTCCCGGTTTATTTATTACCTTTCCGTTAACTTCCACTCCTTCTTGCTTTATCAGATCTATGGCCCGGTCTCGGGATATTGCATAACCCTCTTGAACCAAGAATTTGTCCAGCCTTATTTGTTCATTTTTTTCCGACATATTTTTTGTTGATTTTTATATGGATATATTTTGATATTAGTTCAAATATCGAGATAGGTCAATTTAAGGTTTCATTGACATCGTTTGTCCATATGTTAATATTAGCGTATAATAATTGTATTAATTAAAACGGTTTTTTGTCTTAAATAAAGGTTATTATGACCAAAATATTGTTAATAGAGGATGATGAGGTATTATCCGGCATGTATAAGATGAAAATGAAGCAAGAAGGTTATGATGTGGTTTTGGCTGATAACGGGGAAAACGGACTTGAGAAAGCCAAAACCGACAAGCCGGACATAATTCTGCTTGATCTCATTCTTCCTCAAAAAGACGGCTACCAAGTTTTGGAGGAGCTTAAACAAAGCAAAGAAACAAAAGATATTAAAGTTTTTATTTTGTCCAATCTGGGCCAAAACGGAGAGATAAAAAAAGGAAAAGAAATGGGAGCCGAAGATTACTTTATCAAGGCCGATTTAACCCCCGGGCAACTGGTGGAAAAGATAAAAAAAAGATTGCAGGAAGATGAAAAATAATTCATTCATAAAAGAGGCTCTTGGGGAGCTTCTTTTTTGTTAACAGTAAAACAGATGGAGGAGCTGAGAGGAAGAATAAAGCAAAAAAGGAGAGAAGGAGCTTTTGAAGTTTTAAGTGAAATAGACAAGGTCATATCTCCCAAAGTGGAAGAATTGCTGGAATTGGGCGTGGAAAATAAATTTAAACCTTTGATCAAATACCAAACTTCCACCGGCGGCAAGAAATTAAGAGCGGCATTGGTTATGCTGGGATGTTTGGGGTGTGGCGGAGATGAAAAAGATTCTGTTTATCCGGCGGCGGCCATGGAAATATTGCATAACAACACCTTGATGGTGGATGATATTATCGACCACAGCACTTGGAGAAGAAGGAAGTTTACTACTTGGAAAAAATACGGATCCTCTGTTACTCAATGCTTGACCTTCATTTACTCGGCTTCTGTTTTTCAAGCGGCGGCGCATGCCCGCAACTCCAAAGCCTTAACCGAAAGATTCGCCGTTGCCTTTAAAACCGTTCTTCAAGGGGAGATAAACGATCTTTTGCTGGAACAGGCCGGCAGAGAGAATGAAAAATATATTCAAAAAAACAGATGCAAGAATGTGGGGCTGGATGATTATCTGGAAATGATCTCCCAAAAAACCGCCTCTCTTATAGCCATTTCGTCCGAGGTGGGAGGAGTGTGTGCCGACACTTCCGATCCTCGGATCAAAGCCCTTCGAGGTTATGGATATAATCTGGGCATGGCCTTTCAGATCCGGGATGATATTTTGGATATTTACGGAGATGAAGCTAAATTCGGCAAAAGAATAGGCCAAGATATTTATGAAAGGAAGTTGGGCAACATTTTGATAATTTATGCTTTGGAAGAATTTGACAAAGAGGCCAAGCAAAAGTTTTTAAATATTCTGCAAAAAGATAAGATCACCGAAGGAGACGTCAATAAAGCGATCAAAATGATCAAGCGGACCGGCGCCCAAAAAAAGGCCACCGAATTGGCCGGGAATTATAGCAGTAAAGGATATGAAAACTTAAAAAAATTGCCTCAAAATCAATATAACGGTGTTTTAAAGGATCTCTTGGATTTTGTTATCAAAAGGGACATCTAATGTTTTGTAAAGGTTTATTCTGTTATTTGAGCCGTGCCGATGGAGAAAAAAGCGACTTTTTTTTGAAAAAGGTTGCTTTTTTTGTTGCTATTTAATAGAAAAAGAATTTGGGTTATAATATAAATTGATATTGTTATAGATGTATATTTTTGCACTCAAACCCGAAAAAAGTGTTTAATGAAGAAAAAAGAAAACAACAAAATTTTTTCAGAGTTGATCTATGGTGGCCATTTCCAGTGTTTGAGCGCCGTTAGTATTGTTTATATTACTTCCGTTTTTTTGGAAACTCCTTTGAGCTGGCAAGTTTTGGTCGTGGTTTATTTGATCTTTTATCCCATATATTTATTTGACAGATACAGAGGAATAAAAGAGGATCGTTCCACTAACACAAAGAGAACCGCTCATATTAAAAGTTATTATAAATTCATTCCTTTTATTATCGCGGGAAATGTATTGATATTGGAGGCTTTGATCTATTTTTACGGAAATAATTTCGCAATATTGTGGTCATTATTGGTTATTTTCTTGGGTTTTGCCTATCAAGATTATTTCAAAAAGCTTACCAAGAGAATTTTTTTATTCAAGAACGCCTTTGTGGCTTTATTTTTTTCCATTGTTGTCTTGTTTTACATCTTTTATCATTCTTTGATCCGGCCCGACATTTATTTTCAAGCCTATGTTATAATGGGCATTGTTTTTTTAAAAGTGTTTTTTATACAGATATTATTTGATATCAAAGATATGTCAGGGGACAAAAAACAGGGATTGCTTACTTTGCCGGTTGTCATAGGTAAAGAAAAAACGATCATTGCGCTTTTTGTTCTTAATTTGTTGTTAACCGCTTTGTTGTTGTTTTTAAGTGCTGTACACATTTTTTATCCGGCTATTTTGGGTGTTATTCTTTCTTTGCCATACACTCTTTTTTATTTAAAAAAAGCGAAAAACCGGCCGGTTCTGTCTTATAATATGGCCGCATTTGAGTTGGTTGTATGGGGCGCAATGGTAATGTTAATAACTAATTTGCATTTATTATGATAGATTCCGAGTTGCCGATATACAATAAAATACTGGTTTTCCTTATCAACTTCATCGGCATTTGGTTAACCTTTGTGGTTTATAGATATGCTCCCAGAAAGAAAATAAAGAGAATATTCTTGGGTATGTTCTTGGCAATGTTTTGTTGGGTTAATTTCGCTTATTTGGCCAGATTTTTAGGGCGGGACCACTCCGAGCTTTCTTTTCTTTTTTTAAAAACGGCCTGGTTCGCCACCCCTATTTTGTTTTTTTTGATCTATTTTCTTTTGATCTTTTTTTTAAGAGTGGAAAAAAGGTATAGAAATTTGAGTAAAACGGTGTTAGTGCTGGGAATAGCTTCTTCTTTGATCGCGGGATTTTCGGACTTAACGATAAAGGGTTCAAAATTTAAAAACGGAGGGCTAGTAATAAATTACGGAGATTTTATGCTTCCGTTCTTGATCATCGTTTTTTTCTTCATGATCGTTTCTTTTTACGTTCTTTATAGAGAATATTATAAATTGTCCAAAAATAGCGATGCCAAAGATAAATTTTTTTATATTTTGCTGGGACTGTTATTATTTTATAGTTGCAATTCGATCTTCAACATTATTCTTCCCATATTCGGAGGAATAGTTAAATTATATTGGATAGGGGATTACTCGGCCATTTTCTTATTAAGTTTTATTGCTTATGCGGTGATAAAAAAAGAGTTATTCGGAGTTAAAATACTTTTTGTTAAAGCTCTTATAGTTATCATTGCCATACTTTTATCGGTAAACATTATTACTTCCGGCTCTTTAATAGAGTATATGTGGCGGACAATATTGTTTGTTTCTTTTTTATTTTTCGGTTATCTATTAATAAAAAGTGTAAGGCGGGAGATAGAGCAAAGAGAAAAACTTAAATCGGCTTATAAAAAACTACAAAGAATAGATGAAAGCAAGACCGAATTTATTTCCATTGCTTCTCATCAATTAAGAACACCCTTAAGCGCCATCAAAGGATATTTGTCCATGGTGTTGGAGGGTGATTTCGGGCCTGTTCCCGCCAATCAAAAAAAAGCTTTAAAAAAGGTTTATCAATCCGGTGACAGGCTCATACAATTGGTGGAAAATCTGTTAAATGTTTCCAGGATATCCCAAGGTAAAATGGTTTACAATTTTGAAAAAACGGATTTAAGGGAAGTGGTGGATAAGATAGTGGATGAATTGTCCCAGGCCGCTAAAAAGAAAAAAATAAAGGTGGATTACAAAAAGCCCAAAAAATTGGCTTTAGTTAATATAGATTGGGAGAAAATGAGTGAAGTGATAACCAATTTGGTGGACAATGCCATTAAATATACGGAAAAAGGAAAAATAGTTATCAAATTACAGAACGCATATATAAATACAGACGATCCCAAAGTAAGGTTTTGTATTACCGATACCGGCATGGGAGTCAGCGGAGATGATATAAAAAATTTGTTCAAAAAATTCTCCAGGGCTCCGGAAACATCGGTTATCAATACTGAAGGAACGGGATTGGGATTATATGTTGCCAAAAAGATCATCGAAGGCCATAATGGTAAAATATGGGTGGAAAGCAAAGGGAAAGGAAAAGGAGCTAAATTCATTTTTGAACTTCCGGTCGCCTAAATAAAATTATAAGCCGACTATGAAGATGGATATAAATAAATTGGCCATTCAAAATCCTTGGTGGCAAGGAGAATCATTGGAATACGACCCGGTCTTGGAAGAAAGTGATTCCAAGAAAAAATTCTTTGATTGGAAGATCTTCCAAGGATCGGACTGGCTTTGCGACAATATTTACTTGGTTCAAGGCCCCAGAGGAATAGGCAAGACCACTTTATTCAAAAATAGAATACGGGATTTGCTTGAAAGTGACGGCTTTTCACCGTTTCGTATTTTTTATTATTCTTGTTACAATTTATCCGGGTTGGAAGAGCTGGAGGAAGCGATAAAAACTTTTATAAAAGACAGCCGGCGGAGAAAAGAGAGAAAAAGGCTTTATATTTTTTTGGATGAAGCGACCGCGATCAAGGACTGGCAATACGGCTTGCTCCGGCTTAAAAAAAGCGGTTTGTTTAAAAATGTTACGGTTATCTGTTCCGGTTCCATGGCCGAAAGGTCCGTCCGTCCCGAGATCAAGGTAAAAGATATTCATCCCTTATCCTTTCGCCGGTTCGTATCTTTGAGCAGGCCGGAGTTAGAGGGAAGAACTCCGGCCGGCAAAATTTTGGATTATTATTTGGATGCTTATTTTTTAACCGGAGGTTTTCCTTCGGCGATCAACGATTTTTATATAAACAATACGGTCAAACAGAATATTTACGATAATTTTCTTTATTGGTTAATAGCCGATATCACTTTTGCCGGCCGGGATATGTTTTTGGCCGGCCAGATATTAAAGAATATACTCTCAACAGCCGGCCGGCCGACCGGATACAAAACATTGGCCGAGGAGACCAAGGCAAAAACACATGCGACCATCAAGGATTATGTCGATATTTTCGAGAGGATGTTCGGAATAAGGATCGCCTATCATATCGATGACCATCGATCATTGAATTCCTCCAAGGCCAAAAAGATCTATTTCCGGGACCCTCTTTTATTTTGGCTGTTTTATTGTTATACCAACAATTCTTTGCATTACTGGAGGTTGTCCCGCCAAAGATTGCATAGATATGATATTTTCCAATATTTATCCGAGCAAGTGGTGTTTGATCATCTTGCCAAAATAAAGGGCATAAAAATGGTCGGGTATAAGAGGGATGTTTACCGCCATGAAGAGATCGATTTTTTGGCGGTTACTCCGAGGGAAAGCATTCCCGTAATGGTGGCTAACCCGAACAAAAAATCCGCCGAAAGCAAAGAGATATTAAAACGGGCCGGCTTTCGCCAAGGGATCATTGTGGGAGATGATAAGGATGCGGGCGGCAAAATAAAAACCGTTCCCTTAACCGATCTTTTGTGGAATTTGGAAGAATATTTTAATATTTAGGGAGCTTTGAGCGGAAGTTTGGCAAATAAAAGACGAGCCTTTCAAGGATCGTCTTTTTGATATTTCCGGATGTTATTTTAAAGTTTTGTTAAAAAATTCTTTTAAAATTTTGGCCAGCATATCCGGATTTTCAAATGTCGGCATATGGCCGGTATTGATAAATTTGAATTCTTTGGGGTCGGCCGCTTCCCGGTAAAGCATTTCCGATTGCTCTTTCGGGATGATCCTATCTTTTTTCCCATGCATAACTAGTAAAGGAACATTTATTTTCCGGGCCGCTTCTTTGGCGTTCCATTTGGCCGCTTTATTATAGGAAAAGGGAGAGATCTTGCGGGAGGGGGCGACAAGAGGGTCTTCTTTTATCTTCTTTATGAATTTTTGGTTGACAAACAGTTTATGGTAAGGAATAAAGTGTTTAACACCGACCGTGAAGGAGATAATATAAGAGCATATGTTAAAAAAATTAATTAGCATATTATTGAAGGGGGTCAATAAAAATTCGGCCGGAACGGTGGGGCAACCGGCCAAAGCCAGGCTTTTGATCCCGGAATTTTGGGAAGCCGCGTAAATTCCGGTTATAGCTCCCAAGCTGTTGCCAAAGACGCCGACGCCGTCATTGAATCTTTTGTGGGCATAATCGATAACGCTTTTGGTGTCCAAAACGAATTGGGTCAGAATCCAATAACCTCTTTCGCCCTCACTCTTGCCGTGGCAACTGAAATCGAAAGTTATGCAGTTAAAACCGGCTTTAACCAATTTGGGAGCGAGTTTATCGTATTCAAAAGAATGAAAGCTTAAGCTGTGCAAAAGAATGATGGTCGGATTTTTTTTATTCACTTCCCATATTTTGGCATATAGTCGAAGGTTGCCGGAGTTGATGTAAACCTCTTCCGGAGCGGTGCTGTTTTTTGGTTTGGACATATTGAATTAATTATTGTAATTTAAGGCGTTGTTTGCATCTTTTTATTAGTATCCGATTCTAATTTATTATTTCATTATAATTTTTTTTAAATATATAGGCAAGCTAAAAAGTTAAGCACCTTTTCAAAAGCGCTCGATCGATTTTCGGCAAATTAAAAACGGCGCTCTTATTTTATGGAACGCCGTTTTGAAATAATTTTAAACCTCCTTAAAACTTGAAAGTTAATTTTAAAAAGAAACTATCGTTGTTACTGTATCCGCCCCAGAAGGTATCTTCCGGGCCGGTCAGGAATTGGAAGCCGGCTTCGGCTTTCCAGTTTTCTTTACTCCATTGCAGAGCCGGTTCCAGGAAACCGTCCCCCTCTTCAAGGTTGTAAGAACCTCGGAATTTTATTTTCCACGGACTTCCGCGACCGAATTCATAATGAGCTTTGCCGATTAAGGAGTTTTTGAACACTCGCCGAAAATCGGTTAGCTCCACTATGTTTTCATCTTCTTCAGCCACTTCTTCTCCGCAGAACTGGAGAAGGGCGAAAGCTCGGTCTCCGGGGGTGGCGACATTCTGCCAAGTCTTTTCCGCTCCGACCACGTATTGGACAAAATTGTCTCCGCGGTCTTGGTGGAAATAACCGGCATCTACCCGGGCGAGCAATCCCCAAAAGGGGAGATCCCGGACCACTCCCAAAGAAATAACATCTTCCTCTGAATAGCGAGGTCGAATTTTGATCCTTTTAGGCCCGATTCCGGCTGTTTCCCCATAGGGATTATTGGCGTAACCGTGATAGAAAGCAAGCTGCATATCTGTTCGATCCCAAGTAGTACCCACTCTGGCCCCGAACTGAAATTTATCTTCTTCAGTCCGGGAATCCAAAAGTTCCACACCCGGCATGTCCCTTTTCCATCGATACTCCGGTAAAACCGAAGGAGAGAAAAAGGGTTTAACAGCCAGCTCCGCATAGGTGTCGTACCCGTAACGAACGGTGGCCATGGGAGTGGACCGTCTTTCCCATTCCGGAATAAGGGAAAGATTCAAAGGATTGAGATTATCCGAAGGAGACACCGTATCAGTGACACTCCAATCGGCTATCTGATAGCCGGCCCGGACCTCCCATTTACTCTTTAAGTATTCTGCGTAGGCCTCTTCCACTCCGACTATGGATCTTCCCCTCTTGTGGGGCCGGTCCGCACCGGTGGCCAAACTCTCGGTATCCAATCTGATCTTGGGCTCGGCTACAAGGCGCCAAGCCGGGTGTTCCGGAAAAGTGACGGCCAGAGGCAACAACAACTCCGCCTCTCCGTATCCGCGATCATGGCCGGCCTCTTTTTCATACAGATAGCCGTTAACGGTTATCTCTCCGTCAATATCGACCTCTGCGGCCGATACGGCTGAACAAGCAAAGCCAAAAACAAAAAATAGAAAGAACGAGAATATCTTTCTCATGTCTTACCTCCTCAGATCCCGCCTGGAAAAAGACGGGGCTTGATCATTGTTATAATCCCGTTTTGTAACCTCAATTTCGGTGGTACGGTTATAATAACGGTTTTCAATAATGATCTTATCCGTCCGCCACCGCCCGTTTTTATCTTGTACAATTTTTTTGTTCACTTGGACTTTGATGATATCGCCGTTGGAATCGAAATATTTTATTCCGGCGATAACAAAGTCTTTGGTGACAAAAAAGATACGATGGCCGTAAATGGCGTCGGTGTCCTCTTTCGGTTCCGCCTTGATAGTCCACTTAACATTCGGCCCGTCCGAAAGAGGGTCGTCCCTCTCCACAAAATGATAATTGTACTCTTCGGTTGCCTCTCCCGCCAATTGCGCCGTATCCCTGTAAGTCAAGTCGGTTTCGGCAAAATAGTTGCCTTCGTCTTGGCCGGAAATGCGGCGGTCTCGACTTAAAGAAGGCAGCTTCATCCATATCATATCTTCATTTTCCTGCCTGTGAACAAGAAGTTTTAATCCCTTGTCTATGTTGGGAGAGGTGAATTCTATGAATACCTTGTCCTTTCGTTTTTCCTCATATTGGGTCCATTTCACCAATTGCTTTTTTTCTGTTTGGGATTCCCCATGCATTATATCTAAATCCATTTTTTCCTTTTCCGTCTTTACCCCTTGCCGATAAAGATGGTAAGAGGTTTCCACTATCTCTTTGGCTGACATTTTGTCCTTTTCTTGGGCGCGGCCCATTAAGGCGAACACCAAAACCATCAAAACCAAAAAAACAATAATGATCAAAACCTTTTTCATAACATTCTCCTTTTTGTTTTTCCCGCCTCCCCGGTTCGCAAACCGAGGAGGCGGAGTTGAGTGTTACTTATTCGGACGCGTCGCCAACGGTAATACCGTCGGCAGGATGACCATGGCTCCGAAGCCGCAAAAGGCGAGCATCACCATCATCATCCATCCTATTCTGGCAATGGGAGTAAACGGCGACAGCATAAGCGGAGCGAAACAGGCGGAATTGATGGCCACATCGATCAAAACCACTCTTCCTCGAGTTAATACCGCATATTTAATGCCGTCCGCTCGGTTTCCTCCGGCCAACAAGCCGGCCTGATAGTCGGCCACCACATACAAAGAAAAGTCGATGGCGGCGTTCACCGTTAAGGCGGTGATACAGGCCGTGGCCTGGTCGAAGGGGATGCGGAACAACATGATCACCCCGGCCATCATAGCGGAAGCGAATATAAACGGCAGAGAAATGGCCAAACCGGACCCATAGGAAGATAGAAAAAATGATTGTTCTTTTCGTCGAAAACGCCAATTCCGCCAGCCTATCCAAATCGCGGTAAACAGGAATATCCAGAATATCTGGGTGGCGGTATTGGCGGCTTGCCTTTCCCGAAGATACTTGTCGGCGCCGGCATAAGTGGCCACTTTGCCGAAAGTGTCAACCCGCAACTCCGGAAAATCCCGGTTGGCCACCTCCAATGTCCTGTTTACCACTGTTTCCATAGCATTGGAATCTGTGGCTGAGGTGGAGGCGTATATTACCAAACCGTTTCGGCCCCAAAGTTGCTGTTGCCCCGGCATACCGAGCTCGGCCCGCAGTAAACGGAAACTGTCCACCGCTTGCCCTTTGGTTCGGGGTAAAGAGTGGCCGTAATTTTCCCGAGACACAACTTTCACCATATCCACTGCCGAGTGGATATATCGAACATGGTTTTCCAAAACCGGATCGGCTTCCAGCCCGGTTTGCAGGTCCTCCGCTTTTTGAAGGAACTTTGGACGATAGATCGCCGGTCCGGGCCGGGCGTTTTCGGCCGGCCGAAGGATGAACATGGCCCGGTCAAATCCGTATTCGCCTGGTTTGTTTACGTCTTGAGACGTCTTATACAAAAGAGTCTCTTGTATAAATTCCAGAGGTTCGGTCTTTACCTTAACAGGTTCAAAACCGTCGCTTAAAGCGCCGGCTCCGATAACACCGGCAACCAAGATCGCCAATGCCGCCACTCCGGCCCCCGCTTTCACGCCTCGGCGATGAAAAGCGGAAAGAGAAGTGTTTTCTCCTTTCGGACAACTCCATTGGTAGCATTTTTTTACCGTTTTATCCAGTAACAGCCACCACTTGCCCGGAAGGGACCGGGCGCCGAGCCGGAATTCTCCTCCGGCCAAAATGTGCAATGCCGGCACCAGATATAGGGTTAGGATCAACATAAAGGTCAAGCCTATGGCTGAGAATATCCCCACTTCCATGATCTGCCGGATCTCGACTTGGTATAGGGT
>CAZEHL010000030.1:0-11998 GCA_964512155.1 uncultured Gammaproteobacteria bacterium
AATGTTTCAAAATAAATACAAACTTCTCAAATTAATTTCTATAATCGGAACGATTATTTCCTTAATTGTTTTGTTTACGGTTATCAATTTCTTTAATGATTATGAATTAACCGGAAACATTTCACTTCTCTCTTTTTTCTTTTTTAGTTTGTTGAATATAATTTTATTATCCTTAGATTTAATTGAAAATGATAAGTATAAAAAAATTGGAAATGCATTGATAATGGCACTGATTTTTATTGTTGTTGTGTTGGTAATTATTGAAGTTTCTTCAGTTTTTAATTCTTTGGTTAAAGATAAACAAAGTCAAAAAGAATTAACTTATAATAAAGTACTAAATTCTGAACATAATGATTATATCGGCAAAGAAATAAACTGGAAAGCAGAGTTGAGAACGCACGGTCCGTCTGATGGCACTTTTTGGATAATTGACAATGAACATCAAACTAAAAATAGAGGAGAATATGATTGGTTTTTTGCTTTACCACCGTTGGATGAAATAAGGGAAACTGAAGAAAGCTGGTTGAAGAGTTGGGCCGGGATAGAAGATCCCGAGGGTAGTACGTTTTTGATAGACGGAATTTTAGAAGAAAAAGATTGCGGTTATTATGGCAAAGAAGGCCCTTGTATCCCCAGGATAAAAATTAGCGAAATTGAGAAAATTGATAATAAGAAAGAGGAATTTGAAAAAAATAGTAATTCAATGAAAATTGATACTTTATATAATGAGTATATGAATAATATAAAAAAAGAAGAAGAAGAATTAAAATCGTTATTAAAGCAAGATAAGAACATTAAATTTGTTACGCCTAAAGAAATACGTAGATGGAATGATTCATCAGATGATGATCCAAAAAACTTAACATTAAATTGTGGCGAAGAAAAAGTTGAATTTATATTTACTCCAGATTCTTATATAAAACAATCAGATAAAAATGATATTTCTAATGATTGGGTTGGTATTCGAGTTGTAAATAAAAATAATGGTGAAGTGCTTCGACAAAAAAAACTACATAATGATTTTGGATTATCCCAATTAAAATTTAATGGTTTAAAATATTATATAATAGAAGATTATACTGGTAGTATTCATTGTTGTCATAAAGAAATAGTAGCTGTTTGTAAAAATGATAGATTTACTATTGGCGATGCTTTTGATTTTAAAAATAACGGTGGATTAGGAGATTTTTTTATAAAAGATGATCAAATTTATTATATGAAATCTGATGGCAAATTTGATTATTTTAATCTTTGTTATGCTATATCTGGGCCAATGGAATCCCAATCTTTTTATAAATTAGATCATGATTCTATGAGCTTTGTTGATGTTTCAAAAGAATTTCCAGATTATTACTCTGAGTTAGCAAAAAAACAGAATGATTGGTTAATTAAATTTAAAAATTATCACCCAAATTTTTTCAGTGGACATGAGGAGCTTTGGTACTTTCCATTAATAAGAAGATTAACTGCAAGTTATCTTTCCGGAGAAAGTAAAGAAGTTTATAAAAAGAATTTTATAGAGGATTTTAATTATTTTATAGATAGTTCTACTTCAAAATCACAAAGTTTTTTATCTCCTATTGAAAAAGAAGATATCGAGGGAATTTTTAATAAGGCAATGAAAATTTTAATTTATGATGATAGAGCTACGTCATCGGAAATGTTAATAGAGGAGTATCTGGAAAATCAATCTATTTCGGGTTCAGGTCTTGGATTTTAATCTTAATTTTTAAAATATACCCTAATTATTCCAAAATGCTAACCAAATCAGGATTTTTAAAATATTTACAATGCCCCAAGGCATTGTGGCTTTATAAAAAAAGGCGGGATCTTTTGCCTGAAGTGGATGAAAACAAGCAGGTTGTTTTTGATACCGGATATGAAGTGGAGAATTATGCTTATAATCTTTTTCCGGGTGGAGTTTCCGCTTTTGAGGAAGGTGATAATTTTTGGGAGCCCATAGAAAAGACAAAAAGATTGGTAAACGAGAAAAAGAAAATAATATATCAACCCAGTTTCTTAGCTAAAAATTTGTTTTGCCGTTCAGATATTGTTGAATATGATGAAGATAATGATCGTTGGGATATTATAGAAGTTAAAAGCAGCACCCAACCCCATGATATCCACTATAAGGATCTTTCCTTTCAAAAAATCTGTCTGGAAAGTAGTGGTGTAAAAGTGGGAAGGGTTTTTTTGATACATATAAATAACCAATATGTAAAAAATGGGGATATAGAGCCGGAAAAACTCTTGGTGAAGAGAGATATAACAGCCGAGGTGGAAAGGATAACAGAGGATACAAAACTGGAGATCAAGGATGCTTTGAATGTGGTCTCTTTGTCCGAGGAGCCGGATGTTAAAATTTTAAGGCAATGCCACCGGCCTTATGATTGTGATTTTATAGATTATTGCTTTAAGGACACTCCACAGGACTCTATTTATTCGATCGCTGGTGCCTTAGGTAGCAAAAAATTGAATACTTTGATAGATGAGGGGATCATCAAGACGGTGGACATTCCCCCGGAGATGTTAACTACCAAAAAACTGGAAAAACATCATCATGTTACCAAACATAATACCGTTCATATTGAAAAAGAGAATATAAAAAAGGAGTTGGAAAAAATTGAATACCCTATATATTACCTTGATTATGAAACATATGCCCCGGCTATTCCTATCTTTGACGGATATAAGCCCTATCAAAAGATAGTTTTCCAATATTCGCTTCATGTGCAGCAAGAGCCGGGAGGAGAATTGGAGCATTATTACTTTTTAGCCAAAGATTTTAAAGATCCCACCGAGGATCTATCGGGATCTTTGAGAGACATAGTTGGCGGGAAAGGGAGTTTTATAGCTTGGAACAAGGGATTTGAGGAGGCGTGTAACCGGGAAATGGGAGAGAGGCGCCCGGAGTTTAGAGATTTTTATGAAGATATAAACAGAAGGATGGTGGATTTAATGGATGTTTTCAAAAAGGGATACTATGTTCATAAAGATTTCCACGGGAGCGCTTCGCTAAAAAAGGTTTTGCCGGTACTTGTTCCGGAGTTGTCTTATCAAGATCTGGAGATCCAAGAGGGGATGACCGCTTCAAATAATTGGGGTAAAATGATAAAGGGAGAAGTTCAGAAAGAGGAAAGAGATCGGATATACGAAGATCTGCTCAATTATTGTGAACTGGACACTTTAGCGATGGTAAAAATCCTGGAAAAATTAAAAGAAGAAATTAAATAAAAAATATGAGAGCACTAAGAAGTCTTTTATATTTATTAGGAAAATTGTTAGGCGATATTTCGGCTGTTTCCAAAGGAAAGGTCGGAAAGAGGGTCGGCCGTCGAATTGTGGGAAAAGTGGCCGGTAAAGGAATAAGGAAGATTTTTAAGTAAAATATTGTATTTTATTATTTTAAATTAATTTTCTGTATATGCCATTTTCAAATTCCAAGCTAAATGAATTAATAAAACAATATGCATTAGTAGCTAAAAAAATAGCTAATGAAGAATTGGAGTATAAACATATTTTTTTCCGGGAGGCGAAGCAGAGAGAAGAAAACCTAAAGAAAAAATATGAAGAGTTTTTAGAAAACCCAACTCAAGAAAATTTTAGAAAGTTTTGGCGTGGAGATCTAATTTGGTCTGCCCAACAGAGAGCGAATGCCGCCAATGTTATTAATGGAGTGGGTTTTGAAGTGGTGAAAAAAGTAATGCAAGAAATCAATGAATCCGAGGAGTATAATAATAATTGGGAAGAAGAATTAGGAGCGAGAAATTCTTTAAGAGAGTTTTGGGGGACTTTAAAGAATGAGCCCATACAGAACGGATGTTCTGAAAATGGGCTTTATTTTTTTGGTTATAGTAGGCCTCGTAACTATCAGGAATTTTTAAAAAGTTTTTATGATTTTCAAAGTAAATATTTGGAAATTCTGGGAAGCAAGGCCACATCGTACGAAGTACATGTAGAGATAGATAAATTGTTTAATTTTATAGACAAATCAAGATTAAGTGATATCAGTAAGAATATAGCTGATACTTCAGATAATGATTTATTAGATCTTTATAAAATAAAATTGGAAATAGAGGATGAGAAAATTGTAAATTCTAGAGTTTCCCAAAATAAAATTAAAGATTATGTAAATTTTAGAACCAAAAGGGGTAGTAAGGTTGATTTGAAAAAATACGGAGCTGGAGAGTGGACAGAGGGATATAAGTGGCACATATTGCCGCAAGCTCAAAAAGAAATATCATTTAATGATATTAATGATAAAAACATTCAAGAAAAGATAGATTTAATGATTAAGTATAATCCCAACGAGGGTTCTTTTGTGCATTATACGAATTTAGATGATTTAAAAAGAATGTGTCAAAAAGATTCTAAAAAGATGGTTGAGTTGTTCAATTATTTGTTTAAGGGAAAAGAATTATTAAATATAAGAATAGATGGTTTTAGAAAAGAGGCTCGTAAGATAGATGAGAATGCTAAATTAGGTACTCCCTTGTTTGGCTATATTTTAGCTATTTATGATTATAAGAAATACCCTATTTACAAAGATTCCACTTTTACTGATATTAAGAAGAGATTAAACAAACAAGAAGATTGGCAATCTTATTCTATAGGAGAAAAATATTATCGTTTCCAAAGACTTTGCGAGAAAATGGGGGAACTTTTAAACAGAAATAACTATTTAGTAGAGACTGAAGATTCTGATGGTAATAAAGTTAGGCCGGGAATAGATGTTTTAGATGGTCAGGATTTTTTCTATATTAATGAGCATATTAACAATGAATCCAACAAAAATAATAATATTCATATGAACAAAGAAAACATCAAAACAAGTTTACCCAAAAATTTAATCCTCTATGGCCCTCCGGGGACCGGAAAAACTTATATTTCCAGTAAAAAAGCGCAAGAACTTTTATCCGGACAGGCAAAAAAAGAAACCAAAGAGGAGGCAATCGCCAAGGAGCTGAACAATTTGAGTTGGCATGAGATTATCGGATTAGTAATGTTTTCTGATAATAAAGGTTATAAGGTTCCGGAGTTAAAAGACTTGGAGCTTATAAAAATTTATTCTGAACATTGCCGTAAAAGCTCAAGTCCGCAAAATACTATTTGGAGCTCTCTGCAAAATAATTCCACCTCGGACAGCTCGCAATCATCTTACAGAAATAACAGTAATCTTTTTTATAAAGGAGAAAACTCCAAGTGGTTTTTAACTGAAGAAGGTGAAGATTTTTTTGCCGGCGAGGATTATAAAAATGTTTTGAATAGAGCCAATAACCCGGCATTAGAGGAAAAAGATTGGAGAGATTTTTATAGCTTCATAACTTTTCATCAGTCCTATTCTTATGAAGAGTTTATTGAAGGAATTAGACCGGTTCTTAATTCCGGCGAAAGTGAAATTCAGTATGAAATAAGAAATGGAATTTTTAAACAAATGTGCGAGAAAGCCAAGAAAGATCCAGAAAGTAATTATTTATTAATAATTGATGAGATCAACAGAGGAAATATATCCAAGATATTCGGAGAATTGATAACCTTGATCGAAGAGAACAAAAGAATGGGTAACAAGGAGGAGATTAGAGTAAAACTTCCTTATTCCGGAGAGGAATTCGGGGTTCCCGACAATTTATACATAATTGGCACCATGAATACTGCGGATAGAAGTATCGCTCTTTTAGATGTGGCTTTGAGGCGGAGATTTGATTTTGAAGAGTTAATGCCTAACCCCGAACTCGCAAGCAAAGAATTAAATGAAGTTGACTTGGAGAATCTTTTAAATAATTTGAATAATAAAATTCGGATAATGATAGATAGGGATCATCAGATTGGTCATAGTTATTTTATGGATATAAAAACCAAAGAAGAACTTCAGAAACTTTGGTATGAAAGGATTATTCCCTTATTGCAAGAGTATTTTTATAATAATTGGGAAAAATTAGAACAAGTTTTAGGAAAGCATGAACCGGAAAATCGAAAAGGTTTTGTAAAATATATGAGCGAGGTGGAAATTAAGAAAATATTGGGAGAGAAAAACGGAGATGAATATTCGGATTTTTTACCAGCGGAAATTTATAGGTATAGCAAAGAAGAGTTACCCTCGGTTTTAAAAAAGTTTTATGAATAAAAATAATTTAATAACCATTTTTGAGCATGATAGAATCAATTTGGAAGAAAAGGATGTTTTTTTGAACAGAAAAGATATTATAGCTTTAGATGACTTGAATAATAAAATTTATAAAACTAGAAAGGTTAAACCTTTGGAGTTGATATATAAAAAGGGTGAGCTAAAAGAATTAAAAGCTAAAAACTTTGTAGGAGTGTTAAGGGTTAGAAATAAAAGTTTTCAAATTATCCCTAAATTATCCCGGAAGGAAAATGGTTTCGATGATTATTCAAGGCAGGCCATACGGAACCTTTTTTACATGTTGACTATTACTAGAAAACTAAAGATTAAAAATTCTGATTTGGCCGGATTGAAACGGGTTAATGATGATTTTTTTGAAACTTTGATTTATTTATATGCTAAAAATTTATTTGATCTTATAAAGAATAATGTCAATAAAGAATATGTTGATTTGGAAGACAATTTAACATTCTTAAAAGGAAAACTGGACTTCCCTAGGCATATAAAAAATAACTCGATTCTAAAGAATAAATTTTATCTTCATTATGAAGAGTTTTGTGAAGACAATTTATTAAATCAAATATTTAAATATGTCACTCATGTGTTGTTAAAAACTACTAAAAATCATAACAACTATAAAATTTTACAAGAATTGAGTTTTTTATTCGATGGAGTTAGTTTCAAAAGGGTGGCCCCGGATGATTTTAAAAAGGTTCACTTGAATAGGTTAAACAGTTTTTATGAACCAATTTTAAATTTAGCTAAAATATTTACAAGTAACAGCTCCCTAGAGTTAAGTTCTAATAATATTGATACTTTTACTTTTGTTTTTGACATGAATGATCTTTTCGAGGAGTTTATAGGACAAATTTCAAAAAAGATTTTTTTTGGTAGTAACTATAAAGTAACTATGCAGAAACCTGTTAAGTATTTGGTTAAGGAGAAAAACGGAACAAAAAAGGATTTGTTTAAAATGATGCCTGATATTGAAGTTTCAGAACTAAAAAGCAAAATTCCGGCTTTGATAATGGATACAAAATATAAAATTTTAAAGGATGATTCTAAAGATGGAATAAAGCAACAAGATATGTACCAAATGTTTGCTTACTCAAAAAAGTTTAATTGCAAATATATTATTCTGCTTTACCCTAGGCTAGAGGAACAGAATATGAGTGAGTCAAATTTTAAATTGGATGAATTTACTAATATTTATAAAAGAACCGTTAACCTGTGCAGGGATCTGACTTCTAAAGAACAGAGAGAGGAACTGAAGCAAGAGCTGAAAAATATTTTTTATATTAATACACCCATTAATGAAAATATTAATTAATTTATAGATGTATTTGATTAATTTTAAATATTTATGATCTACAACGAAAAAATACAAAAAGCCATAGATCTGGCCATCCAGACCCATGAAGTGGAGCAGAAACAGAAAAGAAAGGGCAAGGATATCGCTTATATCGCTCATCCTTTGGCGGTGGGGTTGATCTTGGCCCGGGCTAACGCCTCGGAAGAGGTGGTAGTGGCCGGTATTTTGCATGATATTATTGAGGACGGACTCCAGGATCCGGAAGTTGCCAAGCAGAACATAAAAGATAAGTTCGGGGATGAGGTTTTGGACCTGGTTATGAGTGTAAGCGAAAAAAATAAGGATCTGAGTTGGGAGGAGAGAAAGAAAAACTTTTTACAAGGATTAAAGGAATTTTCCAAGGAGTCCTTAATATTAAAATCGGCCGACATCATCAATAATTTAAACGAAATAGCGGATGACTATGAAAAAGAAGGAGAGAAAGTATTCAGGCGGTTTAACGCGTCCAAGGATAAAGTATTGGGACATAAATTGGAAGCCATTGAGATCATTTTGAATCAATATCCGGATAATCCTTTGGCCGAGGATCTTAAAAGAGCCACGGAAAGAATAGAGGGAATCAAAGATAATTGAATTATGTAAAACAACCCCAAGAATCCGGCCGAGCCGTCCGCTACCGGCTTCCAAAATGACTGCCTAAATACATCATACTGCGTTGTGATACATCTTTTCTATGGCTTTGAATTATGATTTCGGGTAATATTTCCCAACGAAGAAAACTATTATTTCCTTTTGTTTGAGGCAAAAATAAGTTTAAAATATTTTGTGTAGATTTTTATTACCGATAAAATTTGTTAAAGAATTAATACTATAAATAAAATAATATGCAACCGGATTATAATTTGGACAAAATAAAATTCGCGACCGATCCGCCTACATTCGGGCGGGCTGTCGCTCTTTATGAAAAAGGCAAAGTTACGGATCTTCGAGAAGACGCGGGCGGATATTCGGCTGTGGTAATGGGCACCACCCCCTATGAGGTTTTTGTTTTATCAAAAAAATTTGACCATGGCGAATGCGATTGCTATTTAGGGCGGAGGGATATTTTGTGCAAACACATGGTAGCGGTAGCTATCTATGCCGTTAAAAAAGGAGAAAAATTAAGCGAGAAAGAAAAAAAGGTTTTGACAAGTCCCGAGTTCAGCGGCAAAAAAGGAAAGTTAAGTAAAGAAGAATTAAATAAAGTAAAAGCCGAAATTACCGCCGCTATGAGGTATATTAAACCGTATAACGGCCCTTCTCGTATTTGGTTTGCCTATCAAAATTCTTTAGCGGAAGGAGTGAGCCGTTTGTCAGCTATTGTGTCCGAGCTTTCGACGAGCAAACAAACAGCCGACTTGTTGGTTAACCTGCTTTTGAGGTTGGATAAGAAATTATGTTACGGGGGTGTTGATGATTCGGATGGGACGGTAGGGGGCTTTATGGAAAGTTTGGTTCGCGTTCTGGAAGTGTACTCAGAAACAGATCCCGAATGCATAAAGTCATTTAAAAAATTGTGCGGAAAAGAAACTTGTTTCGGGTGGGAAGAGCCGTTAATTGATATTATGGACGGCGAATGGGAAAAGGATTAAGTCATTCTTATTGCGGCCTTTTGTTCGGCTGTTTTTTGTTTTGTTTCTGTCAACTATGTTAATTTTTAATGATTATTTGACAAAAAATTTTAAAGATAATAAAGTATAGAAAAGATATAATAATAAGAAGTATGCATAAAATCCAAGAAAAAATTTTAAAACTGGCCGGAGAAGTGAATTTATATGATCTGACCTTGCGCGAGATCGGTAAAAAAATCGGAGAAGGGGATAGCCCGCAAAAGATTAAGCATCACCTGAACCAGCTGGCGCGGAAAGGATTTATTCGGATTGATAAGAAAAAGAAAAGAATTGAGAGAGTGGGAGCGGGAACCGAGTCTTCCGGCAAGGTTGTCAGTTTGCCTATAATGGGAGACGCCAACTGCGGAGAGGCGACTTGTTTGGCAGAGGATTATGTGAAAGGATATCTTCATTTAAGCAGAGGAGTTTTGGGGAATTTGTCCCGAAAAAAAGACAACCTTTTTGTTTTACGGGCGGTCGGTTATTCCATGAACAAAGCGATCATTGATAATCAGCGACTGGAAGACGGGGATTATGTCTTGGTTAATAGAGACAAGAAGAAACCATCCGATGGAGATTATGTAGCTTCTATAATTGACGGTGTGGCAAACATCAAGAAATTTTACAAGAAAGATGATTATATTGTATTGGTGTCAGAGTCCACCCATAATATCCCCCCGATTTATATTCACAAAGATGATATAGATGATTATTTGGTGGCCGGCATTGTGGTTAAAGTCTTAAAACGCCCGGATGAATTAAAAGAGCTTGAAAGAGTTGCGGGCGATGATATGCAAAAAGCGTTCGGCGATATGTCAAAGGAAGAAAATAATTATTACAAGAATTTATGAGGCAAGGCGAAATTTGGCTTATTAAAATTCCAAGCTCGGTTGGACATGAGTATTTCAAGGATAGACCGGCCCTGATAATTCAATCCGATTTTATAATCAAAAAGAGCAACGTTTGCACAATTATTCCCTTGACATCTAATATTGGCAATCGCTTGGCAGATGATATAATAGTTGAAAGTGACGATAAAAACAGATTGTATTGCGACTCTCTGTTAAAAGTTAGCCATCTTTATTCTTTTGACCGTTCCAGGTTTGTTAAAAAGATAGGAGAAGTTGATAAAAGCATTCTAAAAAAAGCAAAAATATATATTAAAAAGCATTTTGGTTTGAATTAAACAAGTCCCCAAAGACGTACTATGAATAAAAGCAATGTTCACCAAAAAATTTTATATTTAGATGAATCGGCATATAGGCCAATAAACTTTTCTTTAACTAAAAATTTGTTTAATTTTGATATATTTTATGATTTTTTAATTTCCCAAAATATAGCTTTAAAAGTTGGTTCGGCATGTATTAAAAAATTTATTGGTTATAGTTTTATATTCTATTTGTTTTGTGCTAATCTATAATTAGAACCTAATTATTAAGATAACTATTATGAAATATCATAAACTGCAAATTTACTTTTTTACGGCAATTTTTTTAATTGTTCTGGCTTTGTCTATTATAATTTTCATACCTTATTTGGGTCCGATTGTTTTAGCATTGATTTTTGCTATTATTTTTGAGCCTCTTCATAAAATTTTTCTTAATTTTTTCCGGAAATATATAAAATGGCGAAAAGGTCATGTTGCTGAGGTGTTTGCGGCAGTAATGACTTTGATTGTTTTTTTATTAATTTTATTAGGCCCCTTATTTTTAGTCGGTTTTCAAGTGGCTAGTGAGATTAAAAGCCTTTATGCAAAAATTGCCGGCGGTGGCAGCTTTGCTTTTTTAAATCAAATTACCGGTTATATTGAAAGCCAAGTAGCAGTATACATTCCGAATTTTTCTCTTAACTTAAGCGCTTACTCAGAACAAGTTTTACGCTGGGTTACCGGTAATACAAATGCGTTTTTCCAGGGTGTGGGCAGTTTTGTGCTTGGTATCTTTCTTTGCTTGTTAGCTTTTTATTATTTTTTGAAAGATGGACACATGTTGAAAAATTTTTTTCTAAAAACAAGTCCTTTGCCTGATGAGGATGATAAGAAGGTTTTATTCAAAATGAAAAATGCGGTTAATTCAATAATCCGCGGTTCTTTGGCGGTCGCGGTGATCCAAGGTATTTTAACCGGTATTGGTTTTGCAATTTTTGGTATTCCTAATCCAACTCTTTGGGGAAGTGTGGCGGCAATTTCCGCTTTAATTCCAACCCTTGGCACAACTCTCGTTTTGGTACCCGGAATTTTCTATTTATTTTTTATTGGAGAAACCTCCTTTGCAGTTGGTCTTTTGATTTGGGGAGTTGTTGCGGTTGGGTTGATTGATAATTTTCTCGGCCCCTTTTTAATGAAGCAAGGCACGCCAATTCATCCTTTCTTAATTCTTCTCAGCGTCCTAGGTGGACTTAGCTTTTTTGGTCTTTTAGGATTCTTAATTGGTCCTTTAGTGATCAGTCTTCTTTATGCTCTTTTTGATATTTACTCGGAAATCATCAAACCGATTAAGCAAAGGGGGTAGATTTCGGGGTCAGGTCTTGAATTTTGAATTTTAATTTCTAATATTTTTTTGCTATCCATCCTATATTTTCTCACCGGCGCCATCATCGGAGCCGTCTCGGTTTGGTTGTATATGAACCAAAAGATCAAAGATGACCGGCGGGAGATGCAACAGCTGGAACAAAAAGAACAAGAACAGGAAGAAGACGCTTCCGGGCTGGAGAGTTTTAACGCGAAAAGACAGAAGAAAATAGAGGGGCGCAAGGATAAGATCGTAGAGGTGATCAAGGAAAGGGGAGGTATCCAAACCGGCGAAGTTTCGGATATGTTGGATGTATCCAGAAATACCGCTTATCGGTACTTAGAGGAATTGGAAAAAGAAAATAGAATAGAGCAGACCCAAGAATCCGGCCGAGCCGTCCGCT
>CAZEHL010000031.1:0-3542 GCA_964512155.1 uncultured Gammaproteobacteria bacterium
GGACAAAGCCTTTTTTGTTTATTTTATACAAAAAACAGTATGCCAAAACAAACATATACCCCCTCCTTGGTTATTTTTTAGTATTTTACCGTATTTTCTACAATCTTAAACCGCTTCCGGGATTTCCATCTCCTCCATCTTCTCCATCTTCCTCACCGCTTTCATTATCGTTTTCTTCGCTTTCTTCTTTTTCTTCTCTTTCATCATCATCTTCTTGTTGGTTGGCGGTATCTGATGTTTCCGGCGGATTTTCGGTCCAATATTCCACCTGTCTCATAGTGCTGTAAGCATCGGACGGAATTCCTAAGAAATATCTTTTACCGTTGCCTCCCACATACCATGCTTGATCATTGTTATCCACTTGCAATAATATCTCTCCTTTTAATCCGTCGGCGTAATTTTTATCAATCGGAAGATTTCCCTCGCCGGCCGGGTTAAATCCGCCCAAGACCTCTTCTTTATCGGTGTATTCGTCCTCGTCGGTATCTTCTTTTTCCGGATCGGTTCCCAAAGCTTGCTCAACTATATCTGACAATCCGTCGTCGTCACTGTCTTCGCCGGTATCCAAGTTGGAATCGGCCAAAGGTATGCGGGCCAAATCCTTATCAGAAACTCCTTGCCCGAGCTCCACTATCAATTTATAAATATTGGAATCGGCTTTGGTAAGATCCAGCCGGCAATCCTGATATTCTTCCTCCACCTCCGTCTTTTCTTCCAACTCGCTTTTAAGCTCTTGGGTTTTTTCTTGCAACTCTTGCTGTTTCTCGGACAACTTTTTATCCTTCTCCTCCAAAGAGCTTTCGGTCTCTTCCAAATTTTGTTCTTTTTCTTGCAAGGTTTGGCTGGTATTATCCAATTCCTTGTTAGTTTCTTCCAACTCTTGCTGTCTTTGCTCCAATTGATCTTCCACTGTGGCCACATTCTTAGATAATTCCGAATTGGCGTTATATATCCTGACAATAACACCGATCATGCCGATAAAAAGCAAGATAATAACGGCATAAAAAAACCAACGTTGATACCTTCTGAAAGATATCTCCCTGGATACTTGCTCTTTATGGTCGATGTCGGACCCGCAATATTGGCATTTTTCCGCATCGTCCGGTATTTGTTTTTTGCAACTTGGACAGATCATACGTTTTTAAGATTATTAATTGTGGAAAACTTTCATTGCTTTAAATTATAACATATTTCTCCTTTTTTAACCAAATCAACGTATCGATCTGCCTGCCGGAAACTAATCGACACTCTTTTTTTCCATTTCTTCCGGCGGAACAAATTGATATTGCCCGCCCTCTTCCAATTGCTCAATAAACTCAAGCGCTTGCGAAGAAACGTTTTTATCTTCTTTTTGGGCTTGAACGGCCGCTTGCTTGGCCTCTTCTGTTCTTCCTTGCGAGGCGTATAATCTGGCCAATTTCATCCAATTCTCTCCGTTTTTCCTATCCAAAACAACCAAACGTTCATATAATTTTAACAATTTCTCTTCGTTTTCCGATTCCAAGTAATGATTAATACCTTTTTTAATAACAAATTGGCTGTTAACGGTATCAAGCCCGCCCTTGTTTATGCATTTATCCAGCTTTGCGTAACCTTTTTCTTCCGATTGCTCTTCAAGGTATATTTCTGCCAAACGGCAATGAACCTCGTAGTAGTTGTCATTCAAAGAAGAGGCATATTCAAGCGTCTCTACAGCTTCTTCGCTTTTGTCCTCATTTAAAAGCAACTGGGCTTTGAATAAATAAATGGGGATCCTTTGGGGGCTGGACTCAAGCGCCGCTTCCAGGGAAGCAAAAGCTCGATCGGTATATCGGCCGGACAGACCTTTTTCAGAAACCAATTCTCCGGCCAAATAATTCATTCTGGCCGATTGAAGCCTGGCCTTGGTATCTTTCGGGTCTAATTCGACATTTTTTTCAGCCAACCAAACGCAATAATCTAAAATGTCACGCCTTTCCCCGGATGGCAGATCGGCCAATGAGTTGGCCTTCGATAACATGGATCTGACAAAAGTATTCCGGCTGTCCCTGTCCAAGGGAGTATTATAGTCCATGGCCTTTTTTTGATATTCAACCGCGGAGACCAAATCTCCTTGTTTTAAGAAAACCTGGGCTTGAATGGTCTTGGTAAGCATGTGCCAAGTTTGGATATTGAACTGGAACAACACAACCAGCATCACAATGCCCACTCCGGCCAAAGTGAAGATCTCTTTGTCGCTCAACTTTTTATCCCCGCCTTGGGCTCTTAATTCTCGAGAGGCTCCGGAGTCCGGATTAAAAGAAAACCAATAGATAAACCCGGCCACAGACATTAAAGAAACATAAGTGACCAAAGAATCAAAAACCGCCAAATTCTGAACAAAATAACCGACCAACAAAGCGGACAACAAAGCCAATTCCGTCCGGCCGATCCGCTCCCGCCGATAAGCCGAGATCAAATAATACAACAAAGAGGCCAAAATAAAAAGATAAACGAAAAGGCCCAAAAAACCGGTGGTGGAAGCTATGTCCACCAAATTATTATGGGCCCGGTCAAAATAAGTGGATCCATGCATAACATAATTATAAAAATCGGCATCAAATGTTTTGTCAAAAGTTTCGGCAAAAGTGCCGTAACCGGTACCCAGGATCGGATGTTCTCCCATTTGCTCCCAGCCCCCTTGCCAAGCGATCAAACGGGTTTGGAAAGTGTCCTCATTGGCGAAAAAACTTTTTATCTGCTCGCTTTGGGTTGTCCAGATGCCGGCAAACGCCAACACCGCCACCAAAACAAGGCCCCAGGCTGTCCGCCGGGTAAACTTTCTTTTATCCAAAACCCCGAACAAAAAAACAAAAACAGCCAAACTTGAAGCCAATCCGAACTTGGCGCCGACAATATTCTGTTCTACAAAAGCCCACAAAAAGAAAGGGATCGGCAACAAATAAAGCCAATTAAAATATTTTACCGGAGCATATTGGGGCATCTTTTTCATATCCTTTACAAACAAAAGGATGGCGAAATAAATATTGAATATCAAAAGCCCGGCCACATAAGCTCTGTTGCCGATGGTGCTTTCCGGTGAACCGATTATCGCTTTTATGCTTATTACCAAACCAACGATCAAAGAAGCTATAAAAACAAGCCTCCAGTCCTTCCAGTCCCGCATGACGGTTATGAGAATAAAATAGAAAACCAAAAAATGGACCAAATGAAAAAAGCCGAGCATGCGCTCGACATCGCCCCAAAAACTCAAATTAAAATCCACACTGACAAAACAGGAGGCTAAAATAACCGCAAAATAAGCTATAAGGCCGTAACCGATATAGGACAGTTTCGGCCTCCATTGGGGATATTTTACAATAAACGCCACCCAAAAAATAAAAAGCAGTTCTACAAGGACATTAAAATAGATCTGCTTGGAAGATATGAATGGGAACAGTAAACTGCCAAAAACCAATAAAAACGAAATAAAAGAAGCCAATATTCCGATCTTTAATATAAAAAGATAAGCTTTTTGAGGCATAAAAATTTATTGTTATTGGGGATTTGTTAATTTGTTAATT
>CAZEHL010000031.1:3642-11790 GCA_964512155.1 uncultured Gammaproteobacteria bacterium
AATTGGTTAACTGGGGACTTGTTAATTGGTTAATTTGTTAATTTGTTAATTGGGAAATTGTTATTGGTTATTCGTTATTAGTAAATGGGAATTTTCGAATCGGCAAAGCCCCTATTGGAGATTTTGCCGGGACTTAATTGTTAATTAGAGATTTGTTAATTGGTTAATTGGAATTGGGAGTTTGTTATTGGTTATTTATTAGTTGGGAGTTTACTGAAAATTAGGAATTGATGAATTGAAAATTTATTGAAAATTGAACATTGAACATTGAAAATTGCCAAGAAAAGCCCCGCTACAAGCGAATGTAGCGGGGTTTTCCGGTCCGCTTAAGGACCCGGTATGTCCTTATCTTACCAATTCGTAACTGCCGGACAATTTATCTATCAGATCCAAGTGGTCGGTAATGCTTGAAGCTTCATTGTCGCTCCATTCAAAATCGGTGTCCAAAAGTTCCACTACCACCGAATCATCCGGACTAACATCAGAGGCGTTTATCTCCACTGTAAAAGTTTCGGAGTTGCCGGCGGCTATAC
This sequence comes from uncultured Gammaproteobacteria bacterium, assembly GCA_964512155.1. GTDB lineage: Bacteria > Patescibacteriota > Patescibacteriia > Patescibacteriales > JAGXOH01 > JAGXOH01. The sequence goes on from CAZEHL010000031.1 coordinate 4,176, forward strand.
GCCCGTCCGCATCCGGATTATCCAAGCTCAATTCCACATTGGAACTGCCGGTTATAGCCAAACCGTCGCTTAAAGCCACCGTATCACCTCCGGAATCCACCATTCTGACTCCGGTAACTTCTCCGCCCAAAGGGTCCACATTTACGGTCAATTTTTTAACCGTAGCCCGGTCGGCTTCATCGGCCGCAAATTCAATGTCCATTATCTTTCTCCAAGTATTGCCCCAGTTGGAGGCAGACCCTTGGGAAGTGGAAACCGTCAACTCGGTGTTATAAACGGCCAAAGTCCGGGTGGTGGTGGCGTTGGAATCGACGGCTTGAGTGACACCGGTGCTATCCGGCCTATACTCATATCCGGTCAAGGCCACATATAATTCATCCCCGGAGTCTATGGCGTTAAAATCGTCATTTAACCTTACTCTTACTTCGATCGTTTCATCCTCGTCCGACTCCACTCTTATATCATCGCCGATGGAAACCGTGCCGTTGGTAACAGCCCTATAATTTCCGTTATTGACCTTTAGGTGGGTAACCAGCCCTTGTTGCAGATCATCATTCTCGTCCACGATGGCAAAATCCATTTCAGTAATGTCGTAACTGTCATTTTCGGCGGAAAATTCGAATTCGGCCACTTTCGCATCCTCGCTTCCGGCCACTAATATCCGCTTACTCGGAGTACCGGCTCCGACATTCACAGCCAGATCGCCGGAGGCGACGGTCATGGTCTGGCCGTCGATATAATCTCCGTCAAAACCCTCGATACCGGTAACATCATCACCGCTAACCGCCCCCTCGGCATCAACACTCAGCTGGGTCTTAAATTCGGCTCCGGCCGAAATATTCCTGTCCAGATCAATATAGATCGAAATTCTTTTGGTTCCGTCTTTGGCCAAAGTTTCATTTACGGAAAAGCTTCGAGCGGTATTCAAACTTACCGATCTCGGAGATTCATCATTCACATATAAATTATCAAAGTCATTACTGTCCAAACTTCCGCTAACCGGCACGATCTTTATATTATAGGAGTTAATGTCCAGATCCTCGCTCTTGCCGGCTTCCAAGATGAATTGGCCTATTTTCAATTCTTCAGAACCGGCCACCACATTCCTGCCCCCGAATACCCCATCCTTGCTTAAGAAGGGCTCGTCCAATCCGACTCGGACGTCATTGCCTTCGGCCTTGCCGTTTATCTCATCGCCATCGATCTGATTGCGGTCCATATCCTCCACTTCCATATTATCGCTATCAATGGTCATGGAATATCTGCCGGTGTCGGCATCATCGGTAATATCGGCCCTGACAGTCAAATACTGCCCGCCTTCAACCTCGAATTCTTCATCCACGGTCACTGAAACAGAAGTATCACTTTCGTTCAAGTTGATGTCCATAGGACCGGCCACTCTGGAGCCGTCCAGGTATAAACTCAGGTTCTCTAAATAATCATTGGAAGAAGGATCGCTTCCGCTGTCGTCATAATCTACCTCCACTACCAACTCTTCCACAACCACCCCCTCTGTTGAAGCGTTTAGCTCGGCGATCAAGAAAACAACATCATCTTCGCCTATGGCCACGTCTTGAGTGCTCGGATTGTCCGAAGCTTCGGTAATACTGAAATCGCTGGTGGCTATAGTGCCGGTGCCGGGAGTGGTCATGGGGTCGATGCCGGAAGCATCCAAACCGGCGCCGTAACCATAGGTACCCCCCACGGCCATAATGTCAGCGGTATCATCCAATTCAAACCTGACCGTATCTCCGGCTCCGCGGTCGATATCGGCCTTTAAGATGAAATTTTCCCTGTTTTCCACTTCATACGGCTCATCCAATTCCATAACCAGATAGTCGGAATCGGAAGACTCCAACTCGGCCACTGTCTCGCCGTCCACCACCAGGATAAAGTTAGACAGATCTTTCATATCAACACTTCCCCTGTTGGTAAAAGCGATGGAATGCACCAATACGCTTTCCTCGCCGCTCTCCTCGGTTATTTCTAGGTCAGCCAAAGCTTGCTCTTGTTCCCCCACTTTTAAGTCATTCAGATCATTTCCGTCATCCATACTGCCGGAAATAGTGGCGGATTCCACATCGGCCAAACTCATGATATTTCCTTGGATCGGGAAACTGCCGGATACCGAAGCATCTTCGGTTTCGATATCGCCGGCGTCCATTATGGCAAAGCCGTAATTGCCGTTTTGCCTGTCGCCTGAGATGTCGGCCCTAACGGTCAAAGTTTCGGTGTCTCCGGCCGAAATAATATGATCCAAGCCGAAAGTGACCTCTCCGTCCGTGTTCAAGGTTCTGCCCCGGGTCAATCTCTCATCCTCGGAATAGATATAGACCTTGCCCAAACCGTCGCGGTTGCCCACTCCTATTTTGGTCAAGGTTATATCCTCGACAACCACGCTTCCGTCATCGGAAGCGGTGAAATTAAAAGAAGTGAAAGGCACCAAACCGGTTACCGGGTCGCCGTCACCGCCGGCCGGTATGGAAGCACTGACCGGAGTATTGGAGGCCAAAGCCACGGTCAACTCTTCTCCGCTGTCAGCTGCGGCTTCCTGGGAAGGGTCGAATAAATTTTCTTCAGCCGAAGAAATTTGGCTTCCCTCTTCCGGCAGATCATAATCCTCGTCCGCCTCCACTATAAACCTCCATTGGAAACGATTGGCGTTAAAAACCGATTCATTCTTGATGTGCCTGGCCTCGCCGTTCTCGTCGATATAATAGATCTTGTTATCTCCCGCCGGCTTCACCAGAGTTCCTTGGGGGTAAGTATCGGATTCCACTTCATTATCTTCGTCAATGGTATAATTGACAAAGAAAGAATCCGGCACATCCACCACTTTGTCGGCCCAATTGTCGCCATACAGGGTTCGGGCCGTGTTCTCATTCGGAATATGCCTCAGCATTCCGTCCTTCTCCACCGCATACACTTTCGGATCGGTGGTGATCTTTACCAAATGAGTGCCGGGGCGGATAGTAACATTTCCTCCCAGCGGATAGGACTCCAACTCGGATTGGCTAATAGTAACCACCGAGGAGAAATCCCCATACCAGGAAAAGTATGTGTCCTCGTTCGGAAACACATATCTTTTGTCATCGTCTCCCAGGTAATAGACCGAAGACAGCCCTTCCATCTTGATCAGGTCTCCGGCTTCCGCGTCGGCCGCTTGGCCCATCCGCGGAGCGGTTACCATCCCCATGGACAGGACCATCATGGCCGTTACCGCCAAGGTGACGATCTTTTTTAACTTTTTTCTCATATATTTATTGTTTGCCGATTCCGGAAAGGACCTTTGATCCTTAAGCCGGAAAGAGCATTTTTAAAATTGCTTATTGGAATTTATCGCATTATTTATACTTTCTTTGATGACATTATAGGCTCGATCCGCTCTTTTTGTCGGCGAGCCAAACCCAGCCAGCCTACCCGCAGGCCGACAAAAAGAACGGATCTCGCTTTTACAATATCTGGCCACAAATATCAAGGAACACATTGATTTTACAAATAACACGAGAAAATCTAATAAATTCAAATAAAAAAGCCCGGCAAATATCAATTGCCAAGCTTTTGTCCGACAGCTCTGGTTATTTTTTTCTTGTAAGACATAAAACAATTCCTACCTCTTCCGGGAGAAGAGACCTTTCTGGGCGTTAACCGCTTTAAAATTATCGATTGATTCTTTAAGGGTCTCATATGGGTGGTAATTGTTTTGTAAAGGTCTTTGCATATACTTATACGTGAAAAAAAGAAAAAGGTTACAAATCAAAAATAAAAAGGAGTATCGTGTTGCGATACTCCTTGAGGTTTGATTTAAAAAAATAAAAATTTTAAAATCCCTCCGCTTCTTTTTGCTTAGTTACCCTGTAATCTTCCCACTCTTGGCGTTTTTCCGCCAAAGTAGGCCATCTTTCCACCCTTCTTTTTCTGGTTCGAGCCACTCGTTTTAAGGCGTCTTCCAGAGCAGCCAAATCTTGATAAACCAACTCATAGTCCGGTTTTTCTTTTTCCAGTTCTTTAATAAGCCGGGCCAACGATTTGGTACAACCGGAACGCTTGCTGATACAGGCGCTTCTTTTTAAGAATTTTAGATAATCCAGAGACGCTTTTTTGAGTTCCAAGAACTCGCGTCTGTTGCATTCATCTTGCCTGTCCCTTTTCATCCATAAACTCAAGGAACTTTTCAGGATTTCCGGGACTCCGCTGATCAAGAAATCCCTGGCCACTTCCGGAAAAACGGCCGCTGTTTGGTGCATAAAACCCCTCCTTCTTTTTGAAAAAACAAAAAGACCTTTTAAATGAACCTAAACGAATGTGGAAAAATTTTAATATATATTAGCCGATATGTCAAACCAAATTCGGCGGTTATTGGTAAATGGAAATTTGTTAATTGGTGATTAGTTAATTTGTTAATTGGGAAATTTGTTATTGGTGATTTGTTATTTGTTGATTGGAATCTTGGGAAACTTTTGACGTCATCCCGGGCTTGACCCGGGATCTCGGGAAACTTTTGACGTCATCCCTGCGGAAGCAGGGATCTCGGGAATGTTCCCGAGATTCCGGCTCAAGGCCGGAATGACGATCTTTTTTCACAAGATTCCGGCTCAAGCTTGCCCCGGACTCCGATCCGGGGGCCAGAATGACGCAGTGTTATCACGTCATTCCGCTCCGCCCCTCGCGAGGAGCGGGGCGGAATGACAATTATTTTATCCCTAATTCTTAATTAACAAAAAACCCCGCCATAAGCGAATGCAACGGGGAATCCGGCGGGGCGGAATGACATTTAGTGGCTTGGGTTCCTCCTACCTCTCCTTCAACAATCTTTGATCATACATCTCCAGAATCGGCCGATGGTCATGATATTGGTTGATCATCTTAAGCTCAAGATCCATCCTGGCGCTCTCATTGGAGCTAAAGAGCACTTTTCCCTCTTGAATAATAACGAACTTCAACACCGGCGATCTGATCTCGTCAATAATGACCACATCCGCTTTATCGGTCTTTAATATCCGGCTCGCCTCCCGGATCAAATTCATTTTTATCTTAAAAAGATCCTTTTTCTTGTTCTTGTTCCCCAAATACACCGCTATATCAAAATCGCTTTCCGATTTGGCGTAACCTCCGACCCGGGAGCCGAAAAGATATGCCAAAATAGCCCCCTCGGCGCGGAAGCTCTTTCGCAACTGTTGTTTTTGCCTTGCTGTTAATTCCATATTTTAATTATAACAAGCGAGGGTTGGGTGTCAATTCGGTCCATTGTTCCATTGCTCCATTGCTAAATTGTTAATTGGGAAATTGGGAAATTGGGAATTGGTGATTTGTTAATTGGTTAATTGGTTAATTTGTTAGTTGGAGATTGGTTAATTGGGAAATTGTTATTGGTTATTGGTGATTTGTTAATTAGTTAATTTGTTAATTTGTTATCGGTTAGTTCGAAAGGTTAGAGATTAGAGATTGATGAATTGAAAATTCATTGAAAATTGAACATTGAGAATTGAAAATTGCCAAAAAAAGCCCCGCCACAAGCGAATGCAACAGGGTTCTTTTTAAATAAATTCTCTATCGCAACGAAAAATAAAAACTTATTCAGTCCTTTTCATCTCTTTCAATAAATATTGAAAATATTTTAATATTTGCGGAATTTGTTCATAGATCTCCTCGGCCGCTTCCTCTTTATAACTATGCGCTATCAGATTCCTAAGATCGGCTATTTTCAGCCAATATTCATCATACTCCAAAATTTCTTTGTTATATGCTTCTCGGAAGCATTGCTTGGGAGAATACCCTCGAGTATTATGATATTCTTCCAAATACGCTTTCAAACTCTTCCAAGCCAGCTCAAAAGTAAACTCGAACCTCTGAATGGCGGCATCCCGAACCATCATGCTCTTTTCTTGTCGAGTTATCTCTTCCAATCTGGATATTCCTTTTTCCAGATCCTCCAGCAATGATTCCAATTTGGTCATAAAAAACTAATTAATATACTCTCTTTCTTCTTTTATAACCCGCCGGAATTTTTCCGGTGCATTATAGAAATCCATTATATCGATCTTATACAGAGTGGGCAATTCTTCCAACTCTTCTTTTATTGCGTTCATCACTTTCCAAGGAATACGTTCCGGCCCTTGGATGCCCACATCCACGTCCGAATGTTCATTTCCTTTGTCGATCGTGCGGGATCCAAAAAAAAATACCTTATACTCGGAAATATCTAAATGTTTTCCGATTATCTCCAAGATCTCGGAAGCTAATTTGTCCGCCGAATAATATTCCAACCTCATAATATTTTTTAGTTTACATCTTGTAAGTTTATTATAACAAGAGAGGGTTGGGTGTCAATTGGGAATTTGTTATTTGTTAATTTGTTAATTTGTTATCGGTTAATTCGAAAGGTTAGAGATTAGAGATTGATGAATTGAAAATTCATTGAAAATTGAACATTGAGAATTGAAAATTGCCAAAAAAAGCCCCGCCACAAGCGAATGTAACGGGACTTTTCGGCGAAACCCCGGTTAGAGGTTCCGCCGGGATGAAAAAAGCAAATCTTAATAACCACCGACAGGGCTTGCCTTGCCATATTGCCGATCATATTTTTCAACCAAATCCCGCTGTTTCTCATTAGCTTTTCGGGCTGCGTCTTTCATAATTCTCTCCTGTTCCTTGTTAGGTAATTCGAATAGATTTTTATCTTTATTTTTCTTCATAAAAATTTTTTAAAAGCTTATCTAAACTTTGTTTATTATAATTATCCTGTATATATTTGTCAATATTTTCAATTTTTGGATAAAATTTATGGGTATTGTTGCTATAGTTTTTAAAAACCAAATATAACTTTATTTGATCTTTATAAATAGACTTAATTTTATTAACATTTACTCTGGCATCAAAAAAAGCTTTGACAAAAACTTTTCTCAAAATCCGCCTACCTTCTATTTTTTCTCTTTTTTTGGTAAAATCCCAAGCTATCAACGGATCCTGATATACATAATAAATGGCCACTTCTCTGTCCCTGTTTAGTGATCTCTCTATGTTGCGTTCCGCAATTTCAAAATTGGCAAATGTGCCGTCAACTATGGCGTCCAATTTATTTTTGAGACAATGATCATACAATTTATGAACACCGGTAGATGCCGCTCTTTGTACAAGATCTGAATTTTCTCCGGTGTATTGCGGAATAATTTCTCGGATTTCGTCAGCATCTATTCTAACTATAGGATTGGCCTCTTCTTTGGCCGTTTCGACAAGGGCTTTGGAGTATTCCGTTTTTCCAGCCCCGGGAGAACCGGCCATAAACAACGTTATCGGCTTTTCTCGAGGTTTGTAAATTTCACTACTGGCAAATGTCTCGAAAAGTAATTTTTTGTTTGCCTTAATAAATTCATTTGCTTCATCAATTTGTTTGCTAGACCCTTCTGTGTCCATGGGTTTATTATAACAAGCAGGGGTTGGGTGTCAATTGGGAAATTGTTATTTGTTAATTTGTTAATTGGGAAATTGTTATTGGTTATTGGTGATTTGTTAATTGGTTAATTGGTTAATTGGTTATCGGTTAATTCGAAAGATTAGAGATTAGAGATTAGAGATTGATGAATTGAAAATTCATTGAAAATTGAACATTGAGAAT
>CAZEHL010000032.1:0-10441 GCA_964512155.1 uncultured Gammaproteobacteria bacterium
GAAGGGGCCGTATTTGCCGTTTTTGATATCCATGGGAGAACCGCATTTGTCGCACACTTCGTTTTTGTATTTTTCTTTTAATTTGGCTGTTTTTTCATCGTCCTGTTGTTTTTCTCCGTTTTTGTCCAGCGGTTTGATGTTTTTGCAGTCCGGGAAACCGCTGCAAGCTAAGAATTTACCGTAGCGGCCGGTTTTAACTATCATCTCCGCGCCGCACTTGTCGCATTTTTCTTGGGATTTTTCTTCCGGCATAATATCCTGTTTATTTAATTCTTCATATTTATTTAAAAGGTTTTGGTGAAAGGGGTTGTAAAATTGTTTCACCACCGGTTGCCAATCCTTGTTTCCGTCGGCCACTTCATCCAAATCGTTTTCCATTTGGGCGGTAAATTCATAATCCACGATATCGGAAAAATGTTTTACCAAAAGGTCGTTAACCACAAAAGCGATGTCGGTGGGAGCCAGTTTTTTGTTGTCGTCCCGGTTTACATAGTTTCTGGCGATAACGGTGGATATAATGGGAGCATAAGTAGACGGTCGTCCTATGCCGTAGCTTTCCATTTCTTTGACCAATCCGGCGTCCGAATATCTTGCCGGCGGTTTGGTAAAGTGTTGTTCTCCGAGCAGTTCCCGCAGGTTAAGCTCTTCTCCTTTGGCCACCTCCGGCAGTTGCAACTCTTTGCTTTGCTCCGGATAAATGTTCAAATAGCCGTCGAATTTTAAAACTTGGCCGGTGGCCCGGAATTGGTATGGGGTGCCAACCGCGTCCACATCCAAAGTTGTGGAATCCATTTTGGCCGGAGGCATTTGAGTGGCCAAGGAGCGTTGCCATATCAATTTGTATAACTTGTATTGGCCGGTATCCAGAGAGGATCTCAAGGATTCCGGATCCCGAAAGACGTCGGTGGGGCGGACGGCTTCATGGGCTTCTTGGGCGTTTTTGCTTTTGGTTTTGAATACTCTGGGAGAGGAGGGAGCGTATTTATCTCCCAAATTTTGTTTTAAGTATTGGGACGCTTGTCCCAAAAAATTTTGGGACAGGTTCATGGAATCGGTCCGCATGTAAGTTATTAAACCCACCTGTCCTTCCCCTTTTATATTCACACCCTCGTATAGGCGTTGGGCCAGGGTCATGGTCTGTTTGGAACTGAAGCCCAGCCAGCGGTTGGCGGTTTGTTGCAGAGTGGAAGTGGTAAAAGGAGCGGGCGGTTTTTTGGATGTCTCTTTTTTTAAGACGTTCGCCACCGCGTATTTAGCTCCTTTCAGGCCGTTCATTATTTCATTTTTTTCTTCTTCACTCTTGATTCCCAGTTTTTTAACCGTTTTGCCTTGTATCTTGTTCAACTTGGCTTCCAATAAATTGTTTTCTTCTTTTTCTTTTTTTTCAAGTTTGGCCGTTATACTCCAATATTCTTCCGGCACAAAAGCTTGTATTTCTCTTTCCCTTTCCACAATAAATCTAACCGCCACGCTTTGCACTCTGCCGGCGGATAGGCCTTTGGCCACTTTTTTCCAAAGAAACGGAGACAATTCATACCCCACCAATCTGTCCAATATTCTCCTGGCTTGTTGGGCGTTTACCAACCCCATATCTATATTTCTGGGATTTTCCATGGCTTTTTTTATAGCCGATTCGGTTATCTCATGAAAAGCTATTCTCTTTATTTTTTCATCCGGCAACTCCATCGCTTTTATCAAGTGCCAAGCTATAGCCTCTCCTTCCCTGTCCTCGTCAGCGGCCAGGATAACCCGGGAGGCTTTTTCTGATAGATTTTTCAATTTGTTAACGGTTTTTCTGGCCTTGGTCGGAATAACATATGTCGGTTGAAAATCATTTTCCGTGTCGATGCCCATTTTGCTTTTGGGCAAGTCGCGGATGTGGCCGTAAGAGGACTCCACTTGATAATTATTATCCAGAAATTTGCTTATGGTCTTGGCTTTGGTGGGAGATTCGACAATGATTAGATTCATAATGGATTGATATGCAGTTGATATAAATAGATATAAGGTTGATATAAGGTGGTATAAGGTCGGTAGAGTTACCAACAGCTTATATCAAATTGTATCAACGTATATCCATTTTGTATCCACCATATATCTATTTTATATCATTCAGTATATATTTTTTATTTCCCGTATCTTTAATGATTCCCTTTATCTCCAATATACTTAATGTACTATTTACAGTCGAAGTGTCAAGTCGGCTGTTTTTAATAATATCATCTAATGAAACAGGTTCAAAGGACAGGATCTTAATGATCCTTTTTTCCGTTTCCGAGAGGGGAGTGTTGTCAAAAAGACTTCCGGTTTCCTTGTTTGCCACCGGATCAATACCCAGTATTTCCATAACATCCCCGGCTTCGGTTATCATATGAGCCCCCTTTTTAATGAGATCATTGGTTCCCCGGGAGACCGGCGAGTAAATATTACCCGGTATGGCAAAGATCTCCCTGCCTTGATCAGAGGCGAACTCGGCCGTGATCAGGGCTCCGGATCTTTTCGCCGCTTCAACCACCAACACCCCCAAGCTTAAACCGGAAACGACCCGGTTCCTTTGAGGGAAGGTGTATTTGGTCGGAGGAGTGCCGGGCGGAAATTCGGAGATCACCGTTCCTCCGGTTTCTATTATTTTTTTCATCAACCCCCTGTTTTGAGGAGGATAAATATTGTATTCATCCAATCCCGATCCGAGGATGGCCACTGTTTTGCCTCCGGCCTTCAGAGTGTTATAATGAGCCAGAGAATCAATACCCAGAGCCATCCCGCTTATTACGGTTATTTTGTTGTTTGCTATCTCCGGAATCAAAGAATCGGTTACTTGTTTGCCATAGGCCGAATATTTTCTGCTTCCGACCACCGCTAAAGCCGGCTCTTTATTGAGCCGGGCTATATCTTCTCCCTTCCAGTACAGCAGGGGAGGAGGGTCGTATATTTGAGAGAGGAGTTCGGGGTAATTTTTGTCCGTGATCTTTACGGTTTTTATTTTTTCCTTTTCCAGCAAGCGCCATATTTTTTCTTCATCAAGACGCTTGCGAAAATCAATGAATTCCGAGGCCGTACTTTCTTTTATGCCGGCTTTCACCAAGTCTTCCCTCCCGCTTTTATAGGCTTTTTCCATGGAAGAGAAGTAGTCGGCCAGTTTTTTAAAGGCCGCCGGCCCGAATTTGGGAAATTGATCGACCAATATCCAATATTTACTTTCGTTTATTTCCATTTGGGGGTTGACTAAATTATATATATATGATATAGTAACAAGATTTGAAAAATTGTTCATTAAACAGCGGGCGAGGCGAGCCGGCCTAAATTCGCTGAATTCGGTAACGGCCGGGAAAAATGAAATCAGCGGGTAACCGGGTTTACTGCTTGTTTAGTTGGGGCGGGTGATCTGATAAATATTTATATTTACTTATCATTTTCCAACTAGCAAGTAGTAAACCGGATATTACCTTATGTTGGGTAGTATCCTTTTTTGCCCGAGAGGTTTGCTTGCATTTATTTTTAAAAGGAATAATATAAATATACGATTTAATTAAATATTCAAGTGGCGCTTAAAATTCTCGTCTAGAAGTAGAAATTTTGATCCGGGCTTCCCCCTCCTTAGCTCGGTGACGAATCTTTAAACGGAGTAATCTCCGGCTTCTAGGCGAGAGTTTTAAGCACCACTCATCAAAAACCCCGGCGGTTAACACGAATGCCGGGGTTTTTATAATTCTTTTTTTATAATGTGTTGTATTGTATCATCGATAATACTTTTTTCTTCTTTGTTCAATCTTTTAAGTACAAAAGCGGGAGTGGGTATTTTTTCTCTTGCTTCAGTTCTTATTCCTATTCGGATGCGGGTGAAATTTTTGGTCTTAATGTGTTTTATTATAGATTCCACCCCTTTATGTCCTCCGCTTCCGGACCCCCGGGATACCCTGTATTTTCCCAACGGCAGATCAACATCATCATGAATGACCGTTAAGACATCGGTAAGGTCCGCCTCTTCTTTGGCGAACAGTTTCCATTTTTTGGGCAACAATTTATAGTAGGCTAATAAATATTGAACCGCTATCCCGGAGCGGTTCATAAAAGTTTGAGGCTTCACCAAAAGATCGCCTTCATGATCGGCCGTCAAAGAGTTGGCTTTTTTATTTTGTTTCCAAGCCAGATCATGTTTCCCGGCCAATTCATCCATTGCCGAAAAACCGACATTATGCCCGGTATTTTCGTATTTTTTGCCCGGGTTTCCCAATCCAACAATAATGTTCATAATTTAAAATTAAAGATGTAGTGTTTTTTACATTGGCCATCTCCGCGGACAACCTCTTTTTTGTTGACTGCCTGCCCGATAAGCGCCAACCCTTAGGTCAACAAAAAAGAGGTTGTCCGCTCGTCTCTTCCGAATTTTTAGGCCGCAAACAATACTTGAAGATATAGCGCTTAAGTTTATATAAGATCATTAAACACTTATCTTATTACTTCAATATTTATAGGGGTTCCCTTGAAGCCGAAGGTTTCTCTTAGTTGGTTCTCTATAAAGCGGACATAGGATTCATTCAAAGTGTCCTTTTTGCTTATGCGGACATCGAATTTGGGAGGGTCGGTTTTAACTTGAGTAATTTCGTAGATATAAGGCCTTTTATACCCTTTGGCTTTAGTCGGAGGATGTTTTTTGACTATTTTATTCAAGAACCTTTCCAACTGCGATTTGCTTAATTCGGTTTGCCTTTGTTTTTTTACTTCCAGGATCATATCATAGATCTTGGCCACATGCTTGCCGGTGGAAGCGGATATGAATTGTATCGGCGCCCAAGTGGCAAAAGGCATTTTGTTGTATATATATTCTGTAAATTTGGCGGTGTCTTTTTCCGGTATCAAGTCCCATTTGTTGGCTATAATAATAAGGCTTTTTTTCTTTTTGAATATTTCATCTATGAGTTTTAATTCTTGCTGGGTTATGTTTTGGGTGATATCGAGTATCAATAAGGCGATATCTCCTTTTGCCAAAGCATCAAGAGATCTTTCTATACCGTATTTTTCCAATCCTTCGGCCTTTCTTATTTTTTTATTTATGCCGGCGGTGTCTATAAAAGTGATAAGATGATCCTTGTATTTTACTTCCGCGTCTTGCGGTTCTCTGGTGGTATGGGGAATTTCGCTCACAATCACTCTTTCGTAATCCAGGAGGGAATTAAGAAGGGATGATTTGCCGGCATTGGGTTTTCCGATTATGCAAGCTGAAACAGAGTCTTTTTCTTGTTCTTGTTCTTTTTCTTCCTTTTGAACCGGCTTTTGTTTTAAGGTGTCGGTTATTTCATCCAAGAGGTCGCCGGTGCCGGATCCGGAGGCGGCTGAAACAGGCAGAGGGGCGCCCAAGCCCAGTTGGTAAAAAACCGCTGTTTGCGGTTCATCTTCTTTTCCTTTGTCAACTTTGTTGGCCACTACTATGATCCTTTTCTCCTTATCGGAGCCGAAATTTTTGTTTAAAAAATCGGCCATTTGCTTGTCCTGAGGCAACAGGCCGGTTTTGGTGTCTACTACAAAAAGAATAATGTCGCTTTTTTTAAGGTAGCGAAGGGACTGTTGCTGGACCTTGCTGTCGATGGAATCTTTGGCCTTCTTTTTCCCGGCCGCCATCTCTTCGGTTATTTCGGTTATTCCGCCGGTATCCACCAGTTCAAAATCAACTCCCCGCCAACTCATTTCACCTATGTTACTATCTCTGGTGACTCCTTCCACATCCGAAGTCATGGCGCTTTTTTGTTCGGTTAATCTATTAAAGAGAGTGGATTTTCCGGTATTGGCTCTTCCGAAAATTACTACTCGAGGGATGTATTGTTCGTCTATGTTTTTCATACCATTAAATTCAGTGTATCTAAATTTGCAAATGCGTTTGATCTGATATTATCCGCATTTTATTCCACAATATTTTCTTGTCCGGATTTGGTATCATCCGCTGATTGCCCCAGTATCAATATAAAGTCCGGTTTTTCCGGGTCTTCTTCATTTTTTAAATCACGATCTATATCTTCCTTCAACCATTCGGGCATGTTAAAGGATATATTGGCGCCTGTCTCTTCTTTTAATTTCTTCAAGGCTTCGGTTTTCTCTTCAAAGGCCAGATCGTATATCACCGATGTTTCAAAATTCTTTTTACTGCTGTTGGCCACTCGGATAACCTCAAAGCCGAGTTTTTCCAGATCTATGGAAGTTCTGCTCGCCAAGCCGTTTATCCAAGTTCCGTTTCTGACGGAAATTTTTACATCTTCTATTTCCACGGTCTTTTCATCTTTCTCTTCCTTGCCTTTGTTTTCTTTTGATGAAGATAATATATTTTTAATAAAATATTTTATCTCTGAAAAATCTCCGTTTCTGGGGATCAGTATATAAGCGCCTTCTTCGTTTATCCGGCTTGCCAGCAAACCGTTGGGAGAGTTATCCAAAACCTCTCTTTCAATATCTCCGATTTTTATATCTTTGCCGATCTCCCATAATTTTACTATTTCCCATATTTTTAAATTGGTGTCTATGTGGTCATTCAATTCGTTTAAGATATCGGATATTAATTTCGGTTTTAAAACCATATTGGTGTCTTGGAATTTTTGTTTGGTCGCTTGTATGATCTGTTGTTGCCTTTCTGCCCTGGCAAAGTCCGATCCTTCAGCTCCCATGGATTTTCTGGATCTGGCGTATTTTAAGGCCAGTTCCCCGTCCATTTCTTGCTTCCCTTTTTCTATGTATAAATGTTCATATCTGTCGTCATAATTTTCATCAGCCTCTTTTCCTTTGATAGGATACCTGTAGTCATTAAGCGTATGCTTGACGTCCACTTCCACTCCTCCCAATTCATCTATAATATTGATAAACCCTTGAAAGTCGGCTTTAACATAATAATCGATCGGCATGTCCAAAACGTCACTCAATGCTTGCGACAGAGCCACTCCGCCGTTTTCCCCGTCTTGCTCGGCATAGGCGTTAATACTGTTTATTTTCGGCCTGCCCATACCGGCCACCGGCAGGGTAAGGTCCCTGGGAATCGATACTAAGGCGGCCTTTTTTTCTTCCGGATCTATACTGGCCAACATAATAGTGTCGGTCAGTTCACCTCCGCTGTGATTTTTGCCGCCTATTCCCAAGAGCAATATATTTATTCTTCCTCTTTCTTCTCCTTTTATCTTTTTTTCCGAGCTTTCAGCCAAATGTTTTAGATTTCCCACTACCGGCAAGTGTTGGAAAAAATAACTTCCTCCTTGTCCGGATATCAATACTTTAGTGGAAAAGGAAGTGATCAGCACAATAAAAAAAATACCTATGTAAAGGAAGTATTTAAGAAATTTGTTCGGTTTTTTCTTTTTCGGTTCGTTTTCGTTATCTTTTTCATATTTGGAAAAATCTATATCCATAATTTTTAGATCTATTAAGCCGGAATCGATTCCGAGCGCGAATTATAATATTTGAATCTTATCAAATTGAAAGGAGTTTTGCAACAAGCCCGCAATAAACAAAAAACCAATGACAAAAGTATCATTGGTTTTTTGAGGGTGTCGGGGTGCCGGGAATTGAACCCGGATTACACCCACCCCATGGGCGCGTACTAGCCTTTATACTACACCCCGTAACGGAGCGGGCGACCGGAATCGAACCGGCGTCACCAGCTTGGAAGGCTGGGGTAATAACCACTATACGACGCCCGCGCTATTAGTTAATTTGTTAATTGGTGTATTCGTTGATTTGGAAGAACCGGTGATTGTGTAGTTTTGAATTTATATCACTCCTCTTTGCTTGTCAATATTCGTTTTTTTATTAGAGGAGTTATCAATAATATAACAGCTATTGAAATTATAACAATACTTGCTACTTGAGGGGCTCGGAGCCCTAAGATCAACGGCGTTTCATCTATTCTGATGATTTCGGTGGTAAATCTTAATATCGAGTATAATATTAAGTATAACATTATTATTATAAAAAAATAAAGATTTTTAATATTATTTTTTTTAATTAAATAGATGTGAAGATTTATCAGTATCAAAAAGATGATCAAGTTGCCCAATGATTCATATAAAAAAGTAGGGTGAAAATATTGCGAGGAAATATATTCCATCGGTCGATGCGTTGCCTCGATGGGAATTCCCCAAGGCAGATCGGTGGGTTTTCCGAATAATTCTTGGTTAAAATAATTACCCCATCTACCTACGGCTTGAGCCAGCGCGATGCCGGGGGCGAGAATAGCTCCCATTTTCCAAAAGTTTATTTTCTTTTTTCGGGTAAAGATATACAAAACCAATATTCCGGCTATCAGACCTCCATGAATAGCCAGCCCGCCTTGCCATAGTTTGATTGTTTGCTCCGGATTTTCAATGTAGTAAGGAAACTCCAAAAAGACATGATACAACCTTGCTCCGATCATCCCGCTTATAAGCAGCCAAAAGGATAGGTCGAATACGGTGTCTTTATCTATTTTATAGTAAGAGCCCAATTTAATGGCGGTTAAGATCGCCAAAATAATGCCGGTTACAATAAAAAAACCATACCAATTAACGGTTATGCCGGCAAAAGAAGCAAGAACCGGGTCGGGATGAAAAGTATGTAAAAAATTTAACATAATAATTTGGTTGATATATTTATTTTGCCTCTAAATATATTTTTGGTCAATAAAAGAAGCCGGGATAGCCGGCTTCGTTCGGATTTTGCGTCGTATTTATTATTTTTGTTTAAGGCATCCTTCAATGGTTTTGAAAAGTTGGGCGTACAAGTCGGGTACCGGATTGGAAGATTGAAAAGCAATATGGGTTACCGCTTTACAAGAAGGGCAAGATATTAATTTACCCCCAAAGAACATTTTTTCTATCCAGGATAAAGAAATCCCGAAATATAATACTTTCCCGCATTTCAGGCATTGAGTGTAGTATTTTGGATACTCTCCCATTAAAACCAAGGGCAAACTCTCGCTTTGACTCATAAAACCCTCCTTAAAATTGTTGTTTGGCCTTAAAAATGTTACTATTTTTAAAGATAGCTTTGCAACCTTTTGTTTTTTTAATTAAATTTAACTTATAACAAAATATGGACTTAGACAACCCCCAAAGCTTAAAAGAAAAGGATACTCATTCCATTGCCGATTCCATCGGGCAATTACCAGATCAGATCAGGCAAGTGTTGGCCGACTCTCATCTTATAAAAATACCCGCCGGCTACGGGCATGTGAATAAAATAGTGGTGAACGGCATGGGAGGGTCTAATATCGGAGCCTATATTCTGAAATATGTTTTTGCCGACCGCTTGAATGTCTCCATGGAGATTTGTCCGGGGTATGAAGCGCCGGCTTATGCGGATGAAAAGACTTTGTATATTTTATCTTCTTATTCCGGCAATACCGAAGAAGTTTTGAGTATTTATGATGAGATAAAGGGCAGGGGAGCGAAAATATTGGGAATTACCGCCGGCGGAGAAGATAAAGGAAAATTGGAGCGGTTGATGATAGAAGATGATATTCCCGGGTTTATTTTTGCTCCGGAAAACAATATTTCCGGCCAGCCCAGAATGGGGCTGGGGTATTCGGTTTTCGGGATGCTTTTTCTGCTGGAGAAAAGCGGATTAATAGAAGTGGACAAGACCGAGATCCAAGATGTTATTCATTATTTGGAAGAAAGAAGTAAAGAGTTGAATATTGAAGCCGGCAAAGAAAAAAATGAAGCCAAGTTGATCGCGGAAGAGTTGTCCGGCAAGCAAACGGTCTTGGTGGGAGCGGAATTCTTAACCGGCAATCTTCACGCCTTTAGAAACCAGTTATGCGAGAATAGCAAGAATTTCAGTTGTTATTTCACTTTGCCGGATCTGAACCATTTTTTATTGGAGAGTTTGGCCAATCCGGAGTCGAACAAGGATCAGCTGGCATTTTTGTTTTTTGATTCTGATCTGTATCATGAACGAACCCGAAAAAGAAGCGGGATAACCGCTGAGACTGTAAAAAAGAACGGCATTAGAGTGGTAAATTATAAAATGAAAGCAAAAAACAAACTTCAACAGTCGGCCGAATTGTTGCAATTAGGGAGTTGGATCTCTTTTTACCTGGGGATGAAAAATGAGGTGGATCCGGGAGATATTCCGTGGGTGGATTGGTTTAAACAGCAATTAAAATAATATTGCATCTGTTTAGCGAAAAATAATTTATTATCAGTTGAGGTTATTGATTATAATTGATATATGGTAGATATGCGGTGGATATATAATAGATATAAGATTACAAAAAAGTATAGCTATTAGCTGTACTTTTTAAATTGAGGATCGGTCTTTGTACCGCCACGGGGAATCGAACCCCGGTTACCAGGATGAACCCCGCCTTTCGCGAAAGGCGGGGCTAACCACTAGACAAAGTTTTTATTCTTGTACCGCCACGGGGAATCGAACCCCGGTTACCAGGATGAAAACCTGGCGTCCTAACCACTAGACGATGGCGGCA
>CAZEHL010000032.1:10541-11609 GCA_964512155.1 uncultured Gammaproteobacteria bacterium
AAAAAAGTATAAATAATTTTTTTATATGAGTCAAGAGACTAAAAAAGTCATCTTAGGTATTGAAACCAGTTGCGACGAAACCGCCGCCTCGGTGGCCGAGATCGGTAAAAAAAGGATAAAATTGTTGTCGAATATTGTATCTTCCCAAATAGATATTCATAAAAAATACGGAGGAGTGATTCCGGAAGTCGCCGCCCGAGAACATGTAGTGAATATTATTCCGGTTATCCATGAAGCCCTGCAACAGGCCGAAGTTTCTTGCAAGGATATTGATAAAATAGCCGTAACCGTCGGGCCGGGACTCATAACTTCTCTTAACTCCGGAGTGGAGACCGCCAAAGCGCTCTCTTTTGCTTGGAGCCTCCCGGTGGTGGGAGTTAATCATATAGAAGGGCATATATTTGCCGATTTTATTTCCGCCGGCGGTTTTGACTCGATTGATCTGCCGGCTGTTGTTTTGACGGTTTCCGGCGGGCACACCATGTTAATACTTATGAGAAATTTCGGGGAATATGAAACGTTGGGTGTTACCCGGGACGATGCCGCCGGCGAGGCCTTTGACAAGGCGGCCAAATTGATGGAACTCGGTTATCCCGGCGGGCCGATTATTTCCCAAAAAGCGGAAGAGTTTATAAATTCCGGCAAAGAAAAAGATGATGATATTTCTCTGTCCAGGCCCATGATAAACTCCGGAGATCATGACTTTTCTTTTTCCGGTTTAAAAACCTCTCTTTTATATGCCATTAAAAAAGATCCGGATTGGAAAAACAAGATCCCTCAATATTGTTATGAATTTCAGCAGGCGGTAATAGATGTTTTAACAGCCAAGACTTTAAAGGCGGCCCGAGAATACGGAGTTAAAAGCGTAATGCTTTCCGGAGGGGTGTCTGCCAATCGAAAACTTCGCCTCGATCTGGCCGATGCCATAAAAGAAAAGTTGCCGGAGGTGGATTTTTTTGCGCCCGATATGGAACATGCCACCGATAACGCCGCCATGATAGCTGTTGCCGGTTATTTTAAAAAAGCGGACAATATTGATTCTTGGAAGAATTTAAAAGTGGATTGCAA
>CAZEHL010000033.1:0-11093 GCA_964512155.1 uncultured Gammaproteobacteria bacterium
AAAGCGGACTTTCAAAGTCCGCTTTTATTTTCCCAATCATGTTTTAATTCCGCCATGTTTTCTTCTGGTTTATCCGAATTGACAGCCCAAGCCAAGGCTTTAAGATAAAACAAGCTTCTATAATATCGATATTTAATTCTGAAATCTTCCGTATTAATCTTAGTTTTCAATCTCGAAAGCAATTTATTCAAAAAATCATATTCAAAACTTTCATCCTGTCCTTGTTCAAAATAGCCCCGGGCGCATTCATGATAGTAAACCAATCTGGCCAAGTCATGATCCGGATCTCCCCATCGAGCTAGTTCCCAATCTATGACACCGGTGAGTTGTTCGCCGTCGGTCAGTAAATTATGGATTATCATGTCTCCATGCACTAAACAGGGGTTTTTAATCTTTTCCAATTTTTCTTTCGCTTGTTCATCCGCTATTCCTTTCTTGATATCGGCTAAAAGATCTTTGGCTTGACCCGTTTTTTCTATGACCTCCATATTTTCCTTCGCTTCATCGGATAAGGCCGAGAAAAGATCCCGATAACTTTTACCTCTTTGGACATCATAAAAATAAGATCCGGTTTCTTGATGGATTCTTTCCAGAAAGTCGACTATATTTTTTGCTATTTTTTCATGTTTTTCTTCCTTGAGATCCTTCCACGTCAAATTAATATTGGATCCCGGTAATCTATTCTCCACCATAAAGGCGAAATTCTCCTCTTGCTCCACTTGAATGACCTTGGGAACAAGGGACAGATTCAGCTGTTGCAATAATTCGGCTTCTCGAAACAATATTTCTTGCCCTTCGCGACGCACCCTTATCACATAGTTCTCAGACAAAAAAACAAAATAATGGGTTCCATCTCCGGCTCTACAAAATTCTTCTCGGGATAGATAAAGATTTTTATTAAGGATTATATCCAATATTTTCTTTTCTTCTTGGTTCATTTCTGTATTATTTATTCTTATCATTTATTACTTATCTTAATACAAAAACCGCTCAAGTTCAATTTTTACCCCCGAATTTTCTTATGTTAAAATAACTCCATTAATATCAAAGAGCTCCTCGCCCCCGAGAGAGCTTTAAAAGTTTGAAAAAGAGGAATATTTTTTAATAAATTTACCTCCAGAGATATCTCTAGAGGTAAAAAAGTGATAATATTTACTTATGGATTTACCCAAAGTAAAATTTACCAACTCTCCGCGGGATCGGGAGGCAGATCTGATTTATCATTTTTTGTTTGAAGTCAGATGGGGGTGGGAAAGCCATATAACTAAAAAACATCCGGAAATAAAGGAAGTCTTCTCTTTTAAAAGTGAAGAAGAGCGGGTTGATTTTTTGGAGAAATATATTGCGGATTTCAAGAAAGAAAACAAGGAATTGATAAAAAAGAACAAGGAAGAATATAGGCGGCAATGGCGAAAGATAGAGGAGGAATTTCTGATAGAGCTGGCAAATATAATGCAAACGGATTGGCCAAAGAATAGGACGGATATCAAAGCCATGATCTCCATTAATCCCATTTGTCCTCGTTTCTTGGACGAATGGAGCTTTACCATTTTTTATAATTATCAAAAAATAACCCATGCCATGGAAACGATTATGCATGAGATATGCCATTTCTTATATTTTGAAAAATGGAAGCAGTTATATCCCCAAATGGATCCTGAAAAATTTGAATCTCCTTACATGGAATGGCACTTGAGCGAAATCATAGCCCCGGTTATTTTAAGCGACAAAAGAATTCAAAAGCTGTTAAAACAAAAACCATACTTTTATAACGAGCATAGAAAAATAATAATAGAAAACAAAGATGCTCCCCAATATTTCATTGAATTATATGAAAAACACAAAGAAAAAGAAGAAGATTTTGGAAAATTCCTGCAAGACGCTTACGAGATCATTCTAAAAAATAAAAATTTATTTCTTGGTATTTAGTTTGCTTTATATAAAGATAATTTATCAATCCGATTTTACATAAATAATTGAACCCTAGAGATATTTCCATGAGAGTATCTGGGGAGAATAATAAGAATATGCAGAATTTACAAAAAAGAGTAAAAGATTTTGTCTCCCGAAACGGCTTGGAATCTCCTCCGGAATATCGAGCTCTGGATGTGGCGTCGGAGCTGGGAGAGGTATCCAAAGAAATCCTTAAAATGACGGATTACGGCCGGAAACCCTTGGAATACCGACCGGAAATCAAAGCCGAACTCGGCGATCTGCTTTATTCTCTTATCACTTTGGCCGATTCTTTAGATGTAAATCTGGAGGAAGCCCTGGAGGAGGTGATAGAGAAGTATGAAAAAAGGATGAAAGGAGGTACTCCCGGCTCGGAAAATTAATAAATGTTTCACACTGATCAGTGTGAAACATTTATTGACGTTAATCTTAACTTATGTTAATATATTTATATAGATTAACATAAACTATTTCTATCTATGAAAGAACAAGAAAAACAATATTATTCCGTTCCCGAAGTGGCTGAACTTTTGAATATAAGCAGAGTGGCCGTTTTTAATAGGATAAAAAAAGGGCAAATAAAAGCCGAAAAGATCGGCCGTAATTATGCCGTTCACTACAATGAACTACCGATTATATCCGGAGAAGAATTGGACGAAGAAACCAAAAAAAAGATTTCCCAAGGCGTTTCCCAAACGGTAAAGGAGTACGGAGAGGCCTTGGAGATGCTTGGTAAAGAATAAAATCATGCGCAAGATAAATATAAAAACGGTGGAATACATAACCCATGAATTGGCCCGCCAAACCATGACCGGAAGCGAGCCGATACCGGATTTTAACACCAGATATCCCAATATTTTGGAATCCTGCGTGGCCACGCCTTTCCAAAAATTCAACCAAAAAGATCTGTATCCGGGTTTAATCAAAAAAGCCGCCGTTTTATTTTATTATCTTATCAAAAACCATCCCTTCCAAAACGGAAATAAAAGGATCGCAGTTACCACTCTTTTAACCTTTTTGTATTTAAACAATAAATGGTTGCGAGTTGATAACAAGGAGCTTTATAACTTCGCCGTCTGGATAGCCGAAAGTCCCTCTTCCTTAAAGCAAAGCGTAGTTTACGCCATAGAATCTTTTATTGGGAAGAATATGATTAAACTAAGTTAAGATATTTTTTAAAAAGGGGCAAAATCCCCTTCAATTTGCCTTGAAATAAGTAAAAAAGATGATATATAAAATTAAATAAATATCAACATCATACAAATATCTAAATTCAAAAAATGAAACAAAGTCAAACAGACAATACTAATTTAAGCATTTGCCCATATTGTGGGGTGAGTGTTCGCTCGGACAGATTTGAAAAACACACAACCTCAAGATGTAAGAAAAGACCTAGACCCCATCCTTTTGCCGATATTTTACCAAGGCAAGAAGTTCCGACTTGGTTGTTAGATATAGTTAAGAAGGGAAAACTTCCGGACTTATTCCCATTGAAAGATGTTTTACAGAACAGCTGTTATTATCCCGCCTCGGGATTAGATGCTTCACCAGTAATAATAGCAAATGGGTTTGTGCATTCGTTCATTTATTGCGACTACGGAATAAAAAAGGATAATTACAAAAATGAGATTATAGCAGTAGGCTTTAAGGGGTATACGAAGATCTTACAAAGGGAGGTTGGAAAACATGAGATCGCTCCCATGAATTGGATGCCGGAAATACTGAAATACTCTGATGGAAATAACGATTTTGATAAACCAATATACGTGCCAAAGAATTGCGAATTCTTTGGTGATTGGACAATTTGGGAAAGAACAGAAGAATATTCAGAAGAAATAGGACCAAAATATTTCAGTCTATTTTTTCTTACTGGTGAATGTCTTGCAACTTATCAAGGGCTTTATCTCCAAAATTTATTAACTCCGAAAATAATTGCAATGATCCAACCTGGGCATGCATATGGTAATATTTGGAAAATAGTCCAACCTGAAGATGTATATGCCAATACTTGTGAAGTAGTTAAAAATAATAAAAATTCTGACTTTTTACTAATCGGGAGATATGGAAATCGCGAAGAACAAAAAAAGTGCCCCTTTAAAGGATATAAGCATTTAAAAACGACAAAAACGCAAGAACCCAACGTAATGGCGGAATATATATGCAACGAGTCAGGACAAATAGTAAAACCTACTTTAGGGGCGCCGCAGTTAACACGTACAATTGACATTTATGAAAGATATGAGGAATGAAAGGGAGTACTCCCGGCTCGGAAAATGGATGATCCAAACCATGCCTCGTAAGAATAGCCCCCCCCCTTTTTTTTAGTGGACCCCGCTTTTCGCGAAAAGCGGGGGAAGGGCGGGGCGTTCCTCGTCTATTTTGATCCCGTCCGCAGGAATAGGGCACCGCTTTCATTTTCAAAAATGCTATTTACAGAGATATCTCTGTAAATATTATAAAAAATATTTTTGGCCTTTTGTTCGGAAAATTAGTCCAACATTGTCCTTGAAACAAGAGGAAAAAGGTGATATGTTAAAACAATGATTTCCTTTAAGCTTAGACCCCCAAATAAGCGCAAAATAGATAAGCTGTTAAAGCCTAAGGACTAACTTATGATCAAAAATTTCAATAATAAAACCGAAAAAGTAGGCGAGGAAATCAAGCAAGATATCAAGTCTAATAGTAAAATAGATGTCGCGGCGGCCATTTTTTCTATTTACGGATTTCAAGCCTTAAAGAAAAAGCTTTCCAGGGTAGACAAGCTCCGTTTTGTTTTTACTGACCCCACTTTCGTGGAAAATAACAAAAAAAAGAAAGAGCAAAGAAAATTTGAGATAAATTCCAATTTAAGAAAAAGAGCTATTGGCGGAACTGATTTTGAGATTAACCTAAAGAATAAACTGGAAGGAAAGGCGGTGGCCAAAGAGTGTAGGGAATGGATAGAAAAAAAGGCTTCTTTTAAATCAAATTCAGCTAATTACTACATTCAGCCTCATTTTAGCGTCAAAAATAAAGATGAAAATATAGTTTACACCGGCATTAACGAATTCAGCAGCGCCGGTTTTGGATATGAAAAAGATAACTCTATTTTAAACCAAGCTATCAAGACAGATGATTATGAGACAACCAAACAATTTTTAGATAGATTTGAGGAGATATGGAATGATGAAAACTTATTAACAGATATTACCGATGAGGTGGTTGATTATATCTCCAATTTGTATAAAGAAAATCCGCCGGAGTTTATTTATTACCTTATTCTCTACAACATTTTTGACGAATTTTTGGAAGATATATCCGAGGACGAGCTAGCTAATGAAAAAACCGGCTTTAAAGAGTCCGTTGTTTGGAACAGGCTTTATGATTTTCAAAGAGATGCTGTCCTGGGAGTGATAAATAAACTGGAAAGATATAATGGCTGTATTTTGGCTGATAGCGTAGGTTTGGGTAAAACCTTTTCCGCCTTGGGGGTTGTTAAATATTATCAGGAAAGAAATAGAAGTATTTTAGTCTTATGCCCTAAAAAACTTGGCGATAACTGGCAGACTTTTCTAAACAATTACGACGACAATATTTTGTTAAAAGATAGGCTGAATTATGATGTTTTGTACCATACCGATCTTTCCAGAGAAAAAGGTTATTCCAATAATATAGACCTCTCACGCATAAATTGGAGTAATTATGATTTGGTTGTAATTGATGAGTCTCATAATTTCCGAAATAATGATCCTAAGAAAAAAGACAAACAAACCCGGTACCAAAAATTATTAGAAGATGTGATGAAAAAAGGCGTTAAAACCAAAGTTTTGATGCTTTCCGCCACTCCGGTAAATAATAGGTTTAATGATTTGAGGAATCAAATAGCCTTGGCTTATGAGGGCAAGACGGATATCCCGGATGAAAACATGAACACCGACAAGTCAATTGACTCTATTTTAAAGAATGCTCAAAAAATATTTAATGAATGGTCCAAGTTGCCAATGGAGCAAAGAACCACCGGTGACCTTTTAAATAGATTGAGTTCCAATTTTGACTTTTTTAAGTTACTGGATAGCATTACGATTGCCAGAAGCAGGAAGCATGTTGAGAAGTATTATGATATGGATCAAATCGGAAAGTTTCCTAATCGTTTGCCTCCCGCTACCAAGAAAAGCCCCATAACAGAAATGGAAGATTTTTTAAGTATGCAGGAGTTATATCAAAAGTTAACTCTTTTAAACTTGTCAGTTTATTCTCCTTTTGAATATATACTGGATGAGAAAAAAGAGATTTATAGCGATTTATACGATACTGACATAAACGAAACTGTTAGCTTGCGTCAAATAAACCGGGAGAAGAGTCTACAGAAATTGATGCGGGTTAATTTTTTGAAACGGTTGGAAAGTTCGGTTGAGGCTTTCCGTATTACTCTGGAAAAATTCATAAAAAATGTGAAAGGCACCATTGATGCTATTGACGACTTTGAAAAAAACGGCAAAGAATCTTCGGTGGAGACAACCCAGGTTGATGATTTGAGCATTGATATAGAAGGTGAAAATTGGATAGATGAAGATTTTAGCATAGGAGATAAGGTTAAAATAAATTTAAAGGATATGAATACGCTTGGCTGGAGAGAGGATCTAAGAAAGGACTACGAACAAGCTAAAGAAATTTTAGAAGAGATGAAAAAGGTAACCCCGGAGCAAGATAAAAAACTTTCCGACTTAAAAGAAGTAATTGACTGCAAAATTGAAAATCCTATCAATGATAACAACAAAAAGATATTAATTTTTTCCGCTTTCGCCGATACGGTTAATTATTTATATCAGAATATATCTCGTTATGCTAAAGAAAATCACGGGCTTGAAAGCGCCAAAGTTGTCGGTACGGATCAAAATGATTGCACTTTAAATATTGATAAGCAATTTAATAATATTTTGATCAATTTTTCCCCTCGCGCCAAGGAAAGAAGAGGAGATAAAGAGACAAAGGAAATTGATATTTTAATTGCCACCGACTGCATATCCGAAGGGCAAAATTTGCAGGATTGCGACTATCTTATAAATTACGATATACATTGGAATCCGGTTAAGATTATTCAAAGATTCGGAAGAATAGACAGGATCGGATCTAAAAACAAGGACATCCAATTGGTTAACTTTTGGCCCAATATTTCTTTAGAGGAATACATCAACTTAAAAAAAAGAGTGGAAGCCAGGATGCATGTGGTAGGAGCCACGGCCGCCGGAGAGAATGTGCTGACAAATGAATCCGTGGAGCTGGATTATAGAAAAAAACAACTAGAAAGATTGCAGGAGGAGGTAGTGGACTTGGAAGAGATGAATTCCGGCATTTCTATTACAGATTTGGGATTAAATGATTTTAGAATGGATTTGGTAAACTACATCAAAGAAAATGGTAGTTTGGATGATGTTCCCAATGGTATGCACGCGGTATGTTCCAAGGATTTGAGTAAAGATATTAGGCCCGGAGCCATATTTGTCCTAAAAAACATTAACCAGGAAGTAAACATAAACAACACCAATCAACTCCATCCTTTCTATTTGGTCTATATCGGAGAAGATGAACAAATTCTATCTAATCATTTAAATGTTAAAAATACTTTGGATATTTTGCGGATTATAGCTAAAGGCAAAAGCGAACCCTTAAAAGAGGTTTATGAAAAGTTTAATGAAGAAACTGACGACGGGCGGAAGATGGACAAATATTCAGAGCTCCTAAATCATTCCATTCAATCTATACTGGAAGTAAAAGAAGAGAGCGATATAGACAGTCTTTTCTCTGCCGGCGGAACTTCCGCTCTGGTTAATGATATAAAAGGGCTTAGCGATTTTGAGTTAATTGCTTTTATGGTTATTAAACAGGCTCTAGACTAGATACTTCTATGCTATAATAGTAATATGAAGCTACCGGAAAACGCCAAAATAGAAAAGTTTCTCCCCAAAAATCATTTTTACAATAAAGTTTTTTTAAATCAGAAACTAAAGGATGAATTTGTAAGACTTATAAAAAAGATTACTTGGAAATACAAGATCTCGGAAGAAACAGTAGGTATTAAAAAAACAGATAAAGTGGAAGAAATACAGGTTTTTGAAGTTGAATTAAAAGAAAAACAGGTTCCGGAGAAGATATTAAAAATAATAGATAAAGCTATTCCTTACCCGATATTGTTTGTGGCCAAGTATGGTGATGATTGGAAATACATAATTTCTTTAAAGGAAAACGGAGTAAAAGATTACTACTACTCCGAATGGAATGAAGATATTGATTTTGATTTTTACGGAGTGGATTTGGGAAAGGTATATCAAAAATTGATCAAAAAATTCATAAAAACAGCCGGTGAAGAGGAGATTTTTGGCCAGGCAGTGGAGAAAGATGCTAAAATAAAAGAACTGGAGAAAGAAATGGAAAAATTGGAGAACAAACTAAACAAAGAAAAGCAATTCAACAGAAAGGTGGAGCTCAATAAAGAACTAAATAATAAAAAGCAAGAATTAAATAAATTAAAACAATAATTTAAGTAATATGGATAAACTAAATATGAGCACTCCGGACTTAACCGGAGAAAATACCCGAAAAATTGAAAAATTGTTTCCCAATGTGATTACCGAAAGGGAGGATGAAGACGGAAACATTCAAAAGGGAGTGGATTTTGATCTGCTCAAGCAAGAGCTATCCAATGTTTTAGTGGAAGATGGAGAGGAAAGATATCGGCTGGACTGGCCGGGTAAGAAAGAGTCTATCCTCAAGGCCAACAACCCTATAACTGACCGTACCCTCCGTCCCGACCGAGAAGAAAGCGAGGATTTTGACAATACCGAAAATCTCTACCTGGAAGGCGATAATTTTGAAATCCTAAAACTCCTGCAAGAAAGCTATCTCAACAAAATAAAAATGATCTATATTGATCCTCCTTATAACACTGGCACGAATTTTATCTATAAAGATGACTTTAAGCAAAGCCAGGAAGATTACGATGAAGAAACCGGAGCGGTGGACGAAGACGGCAACAAGCTTTTTAAAAATACCGCCACCAACGGCAGATTCCACTCCGATTGGCTGTCTATGATGTATGAAAGATTAACCATAGCTCGAGATCTACTCAAAGATGACGGAGTGATTTTTATCTCCATTGATGACAATGAGCAGGCGAATTTAAAGAAAATTTGTGATGAGATTTTTGGGGAAAATAATTTTATAGGGAATATTTCTGTAGCAAAGGGCACGACTACAGGACAAGATGCAAAACTATTAGGTAGTAGTATAGACAGATTATTTTTTTATTCTAAAAACAAAAATGAATTCGAATTAAAAGGTATTCCTTTAAACGATGAAGATAAAAAACGTTTTTCATATAAAGATAAAAATGGCAAATATTCAATTTTACAGTTTAGAAAAACAGGGAGTAATGATAGGCGCGAAGATCGTCCAAATCTATTTTATCCATTGATTGATCCAGAAGGAAATAAAGTTTTTCCGTATCATCCAACTGGGTATGAAAGCTGTTGGCGTACATCTAAAAAAACATTTAAAGAATGGGATAAGCAAGGATTGATTTTATGGAGGAAAAATAGCAAAGGTAATTATATACCTTACGTTAAATATTATTTAAAAGACAGGACAAAGGCAGTTTCTAATCTTTGGGATGATATAGAGGGTAATAAAAAGGCAACTATAACTGTTAATAGATTGTTTGAAAAGAAAATATTTGATTTTCCGAAGCCTGTTGAACTAATTAAGCGTTGTATTATTTTAGGAACCGAAGAAGAAAGTTGTATTTTAGATTTTTTTGCTGGATCTGGATCAACAGCTCACGCGGTAATGCAACAAAACGCAGAAGATGGAGGTAATCGCAAATTTATCATGGCCCAATTTCCGGAAGAAACGGAAGAAAATTCTGAGGCCAGAAAAGCCGGCTACCAAACCATTTCCGACATCGGTAAGGAGCGCATCCGCCGGGCGGCCAAGAAGATTCAAGAGGATTATAAAGACAAAGATCTTTCCCATATGGATTTCGGTTTTCGGGTGTTTAAAACCGACAGCACTAATATGAAAGATGTTTATTATAACCCGGCTGAACTGGAGCAAGATATGCTTTCTAAGCTGGAAAGCAATATCAAAGAAGACAGAAGCGCTGAAGATTTGCTTGCACAAGTGATTTTGGATTTGGGATTGGAATTATCTTTAAAAATTGAACCTCGGGATATCTCCGGCAACAAAGTGTTTTTTGTGGAGGAAAATTCTCTGGTGGCTTGTTTTGACGAGAAAATAAATTTTGACATCGTGGATGAGATAGCCAAAGAGAAACCCCTAAAGGTAGTTTTTAGAGACGCTTCTTTTAAGGATGATAAGGACAGGATAAACGTGGAAGAAAGATTTAAGCGTTTATCTCCGGAAACTAAAATTAATGTAATTTAGATATGAGCGAAAAAATAAATTTGCGGTTTAAACAACTTAATTTTCAAGAGGAAGCGGCGCAAGCGGTGGTGGATTGTTTTTATGGCCAGACTAAAGGAAAAAGAAAAGATTTGTTAAGTAGAGGGCAGGCAAAGGGGGGAGATGAGTTTTTTGAAAAGATCGCTTTTAGCAACAAAAAGCTGGAAATATCCGAGGATGACATCCTAAAAAACGTCCAAAGCATCCAAAAAGAGCAGGATATTGCCCCGGTCAAGAATTTGCAAGGCAAGGATTTTACTGTGGAGATGGAAACAGGAACCGGAAAAACTTATGTCTATATCAAGACCATGTATGAGCTTCACAGGCATTACGGCTGGAGCAAGTTTATCGTAATGGTGCCGTCCGTGGCTATCCGGGAAGGAGTGCATAAAACTTTCCAGATCACCGCCGACCATTTCCAAGAGATCTACGGCAAAAAGATCAGATTTTCGGTTTATGACTCCAAGAGCAAAAACAATATAAACAATATCGAAAGATTTGCCACCAGCTCTTCCATAGAAGTTATAATAATGAATTATCAGGCCTTTGCCTCCAGAAGCGAAAACTCCAGAAGGATATATAGAAAATTGGATGAAATGCAGTCCAGGAAGCCGATTGATGTTTTGAAAAGCGTCAGCCCCATTCTTATAAGGCTCTGTGTCAAAAAGTGTGGTAGCCAATCAACAAAGCAAGCGGCATAAATC
>CAZEHL010000034.1:0-9118 GCA_964512155.1 uncultured Gammaproteobacteria bacterium
TCAACTGAGCCCCACTTCGTCCACCACGATTATCTTTTTCTGCTCCAAGATATTATACAAAAAGACATCGGTGATGTCGCTCCGGTATTTATACTCATCATAATCCATTACGGTATAATTGAGCTCTCTGCCCATTTCCTCTTCCAATTTATCAATAACTTTTTTTAGCTTGTTTTTATCCACATCCCCCACCAAAAACAGATCGATCATGCCGTCCGGCTTATTCACGAACAAACCGGTCAAAACTATCAACTGCACTCCGGGCAATTGTTTTAAGCTTTCTATAAAATCTTCCCGATAAAGCACTTGGGACTTGACCAACAAGGCCCGCATCTCTTCATATAGCACGAAATTCTTGTTCACGTAATAATATTTCTTTTCTTGGCTCTTCCCGCGCGCCGGATTTTTGCCTTCTTCTTTCTTTTCTTGGCCTTCCTCGCCGTTTTCAATTTTCTTCGGCGCCGAACCGGATCCCAAAATGCCGAATTTTTCCAAATTGTCCAACTCCCTTCTGGCCGAATTCACCTGCAACTCCAAATCCCTGGCCACTTGCCTAATATAATAGGTTTGGTCCGGATGCAATAAAAATAATTTTAATATCTTGACTCTGGTTTGAGAGCCGAATAGTCTTTCCAGCATATTTGCAAAAATGTATTTACTTTAATGGTGTTTTTATAGTATAATAGAGAAAGACAAAAGTCAATTATGTTTACTAACTTAATAAAATTATTAAATTTATTTTAATTAAATTTTTATTTCCTTACCTCCTTTTTGATATAAAGAGATATAAAGTTGATATACAATTGATATAAATTGCAGAATTCGCCTCCCAACTCTTTATATCCACCCATATCCACCCATATCAACCTTATATCAATCTATATCAATTATGTACTACCGCACCGCTTCCATAATACTGAACACCGGCCAAAAAGCCGGTACTGTTAGCGATATTTTTATAGCTCAGCCCGATTTTCACAAAGAATCCTTGGCCGGCAAGCTTTTTATATTGGTGGAATTGGAATCCGAAAAAAGCGACGCTTTAAAAGTTATAAATTTCCTTATTAACAATATAAATCATAATTATTACCAAAATGAGAAAGTGGTTCTCCGGGAAAGAATAGATTCCCTAAAGGTGGAACATATTTTTGAAACCGCTCTGGCCAAAACCAACAAAGACCTGGTGGACTTTTTAAGCAATGAAAAAATAAAAATAAGCCCTTACGCTTTTAACGCCACAGTGGCAATTATACATGAAGACAATATCCACTTCGCCACAGTGGGAAAAAACAAGAATTTACTGATATACCGGGATAAACCCCAAACAAAGGATACTTCTGAACAAGAAGCCGAATACAAGATCACCGAAGTTAGCGACAACAGGGAAAGAAAGACCAAACAAACCAATTTAACCAAGCTGTTTTCCGAAGTAACCAGTGGCAGGATCCCGACCAACGCCTATTTTCTCTTGGTGAACGAGGCTTTATCCGAATACTTATCCAACAAACAATTGATCGATATAGTAACCACTCTCCCTCCCCAAGGGGCGGCGAGCCAAATAAAAAATACTTTAAGCCAAGTCAATGCGGTGGTCGCCTTTTTGGGCGTTATTATCAAAAATACCACCTCTTCGGAAAGCATATCCGAAGATGAAGAATGTGGAGAGAATGAAGAAGGAGACGAAACCGGCCTTTCCGGGCTGAACAACACCGAAGAAGAAACCGAAAAAATATTGGCTCCCTCCGGAGTTATTAATTTTAGAGATTGGGCCAAAAAAGGATTTTATATCATTTCGACCGCCACCCGATCCCTTGGCTCCAAAATAAACGCCAAAAACAAAAAATCCCCCTTTAACATCGCTCGAAAAAGAAAATTATTCCCCCTAAAAGATAAAGTTTTTTTCAAAAAAAGACAATCCCAATTTTCTTTGAGTAACCTCGCCTCTGTTGCAAAAAAAATCGGCATTTTTATTTTTAAACTTGTTAAATATATATTCGATCGGATAACGGAAACAATAAAAAACCGGGAAAAGAAGGAAAGTATCGGCCGGTCAATAAAGAAAACGCCTCAAATCATTATATCAAAGAGCAAGAAAACAATAACCGAATTCGGCAAAATACAAAAGAAATACAAAATAATACTGGGTGTGGCCGCCTTGCTTTTGATCGCCCTTATTATCAATATATCTTTGCTTGATAAGGAGAAAGAACAAGAACAAAATACCGAAAGAGTCAATGAACTGCTCGCCGAAATAGAAAGCAACCAAAACAAAATAGAAGCCAACCTCCTCTATCAAAACGAAGAAGGGGCCAAGGAAATGGCCAACAAGAATCGGGCCTTGATGGAAGAGTTGGAAGAGACGGCTTCTCCGGAAAACAAAGAAGATGAAAAATATCAAGAAATACTTTCCAAAAGAGAGGAGTTTATGCAAGAATTGCGCCACGCCATAGATCTGGAAGGAGCCGAACATATCCTGGATATAACAGATCTGCAAGAAAACGCTTCGGTTTCGGAAATAATGTTATCCAACAACAATATCTATCTGGCGGATGCGCAACAACAAAATATTTATAATGTAAACGCCCCGGAAAAGACCGGAAACATCGTTAACAACTCCGAAATCACCGGAGAACCGAAATATCCGGTTGAAACAGAGGGTGATATATATTATTTAAAAGAAAACGGCATCCTGCAATTTAATATCGAAAATGAAAATGCATCCGATATTGGTTTGGATTCTTCAATCGGCACCGAAAGCGTATCCTCTATGGCCTCTTATGCCCAAAATATTTATTTACTGCATACCCGAAACGATCAAATATACAAATACCAAAAACAGGGAGACTCTTTTACCAATGAACAGGAGTGGCTGCAAGAGCAAGCGGATCTGGCAAACGCCGTAGACTTGGCCATAGACGGCAATGTTTATATTTTAAACAACGACGGTGAAGTGAGGAAATACTTGCAAGGAGGGATGGTGGAGCTTGAAATGGACACGCCGGAACCTCCTTTCAAGCAAACGAACAAAATAAAAGTATCTCCGGAAATGGATGAAGGATACATTTATATCCTGGAACCCGCACAGAATCGCTTGGTCGTCTTTGATAAAGAAGGAGAATTCTTAATGCAATACAAGGATTCCGGTTTCGCCGACTTGAAAGATGTTGCGATCGACGAAGAGAATGAAAAAATATATTTACTTAACGCCGATTCTGTTTACCGGATAGAGGCGGAACATTTGGAGTAAACGGTTAATTTGATAATGGGGTGATCGGTTATAATAAAAAAGCGGTGCATCAAAGAGAGCACCGCTTTTTTATTTGAATGGAAGAATAATTATTTCAACGTGACGGTTCCGCCGGCTTCTTCCAGCTGGCTCTTCATTTGTTCGGCGTCTTCTTTCTTTACTCCCTCTTTTACCACCGCCGGGGCTCCGTCCACCAATTCCTTGGCGTCTTTCAAGCCCATGTCGGTTACGGCTCTAACCGCTTTGATCACATTGATCTTATTATCTCCGGCGGCCGTTAATTCCACATCGAACTCGGTCTTTTCTTCAGCCGGTTCACCCGCCTCGGCGCCGGCACCGGCTCCTCCGGCTACCACTGCCGCCGGAGCGGAAGCGGACACTCCGAATTTCTTTTCCAAAATACCGACCAGTTCGGAAAGATCCAAAACGCTCATGGTTTCGATCTTTTCCACGATATCTTTAAACTTTTCCGGAACTTCCACTTCTTGAGAATCGGAAGTTTCTTCGGTTTTTTCTTCTTGAGAAGCCTCCGCGGAAGTTTCTTCCGCTTTTTGCTCCTCCGCCTTTTGTTCTTCTTGTTTTTCTTCAGCCATAAATTTTAAATTAATTACAAATTAACAAATTAACAAATTAACAAATAACTATTAAGCTTTTTTCTCCTCAACAGCTTTTAATACATACATTAAACTCCTTAAATTGCCGGCCAAAACATTGGCAAAACCGGATATCGGAGAATTCAAGGAGCCGACAAGCTTGGCATGCAATTCCGATTTACTCGGAACCTTGGCCAATTCGTCAACTTGAACCGGGGCCAAAAACCTGCCTTCCAATATGCCTCCGGCAAAGACCGTTTTATCTTTGTTGTCTTTTTGAAACTTATCAATAACTTTGGCCGGAGCCACTTCGTCATCATATCCGAAAATAGTGGCCAGTTTACCTTCAAATCCTTTTGTGGAGGTAAAGCCTTCCACATTTTTTTCTCCCAAAGCCTTATCCAGCAAAGTTTTTTTGGCTACGATATATTCTCCGCCCTCGTTTTCCAGTTCTCTTCTTAATCTCTCGTTTTCTTGAACGGTTAACTGATCAAAACTGATAAAAACAACCGATTTGGCCCTATCGTATTTTTCTTGCAAGCTTCGGACCATTTCTTGTTTTTCTTGAATGGATTTGGGCATAATAATGATAAGAAACTCGAAATTCGAAAAAGTAAAACTCGAAAATACGAATTCCGTTTATTAGAGTTTTCGATATTAAAAAATCTGTGGCAAAAACCACAGACAAAAGAAAATATATATTAAAATACACATTTTAATATATATTTTTATTTACCTCGGCGAGACTTATGCTTTTGGTGATGCTCGCTGTCTGTGGTTGAATTGAATTTTATCAACTTCATTTTTATGCTACCATAAACAAAAAAGATGTCAACCCCCTATATTGCCCTCCTGTATTCCTCTTTAACAAAAAATATGCTATAATGGAATCAATTAAATTAACACATCAATAAACTATGTCAATCCACATCGATCAAGAAAGATGTATCGGGTGCGGAAGATGCACGGAAATATGTCCGGATGTTTTCAAGCTAAACCAATCCGGAAAATCTTCCATTCTCAGCAAAGAAAACATACAATGCGCCAAAAAAGCATCTGATCAATGCCCTATGGAAGCCATCAGAATAGAAGAATAAATAGGCGATCCCCCGGCTTTATAACAGGATCTCTAATAATTTGAGTATTTTTTATTTTGCCTTCCAAAATTTTCCAACATACTCCGCCCCGCCATATCGCGGGGTTTTTTTATGCCCATTATATCCAAAACAGTGGGCGCCACATCGATCAACATGGCATCGGGTTTTATATCCTCATCACTAACCGGTTCTCTTCTTTTTTTTATATAATTATCCGGAGCCACATACCAACAAGGAACCGGATTGTTGGTATGTTCGGTGTTTTTTTCACCCGTATATATATTTACCATCTCTTCCACGTTTCCATGGTCGGCTGTTATCAATATATGCCCTCCCTTTTCCAAGACTTTCCGTATCACCTCGCGCAGAGATCTATCCACGGCCTCCACCGCCTTTACTCCGGCCTGCAGGTCACCGGTATGGCCGACCATATCCGGGTTGGCGTAATTGGCCAATATAAAATCATATTTATTCGAATCTATGGTCTTTAAAAGGTCGAAAGTAACCTCCTTGGCGCTCATCTCCGGCATATCGGCGTATGATCTGACGTTTTTGGACGGAATTATTTTTCTATCCTCGCCGGTAAAGGCCTTTTCCTTTCCTCCGTTAAAAAAGTAGGTTACATGGGCGTATTTTTCGGTTTCGGCTATCCGATACTGTTTTTTGCCTTCCTTGGAGAGCGTTTCGCCCAATCTGGAGGTTATTTTGCCGGAATGGAAAGCAACTTCCATGGGGATGTCTTTTTCGTATTCTTTAAAGCCGACAAATCTGATATTTTGAGGAGGCCTGACTTTTCGGAATTTGTCAAAGGCTTTGTCGGTAAAAACCTTCGCCAATTGCCTGGATCTGTCTTTTCTGAAATTAAAGCAAATAACAACATCCCCGTCTTCTATTTTTCCCACCGGCTTTTCGTCATCATCGGTTAACACCGTCGGCTTCAAGTACTCATCCGAAATATCGTTATAATATTGATCTTTGATCGCTTGAAGAGGATCCTTGTCTTTTTCTCCCTCTCCGTCGACCATCGCCGAAAAAGCCTTTTCCACTCGATCCCAATTCCGGTTCCTGTCCATGCCGTAATACCTTCCTCCCAAAGTGGCCAGTCGGCCCACCCCTATTTGGTCCATCTCTCTCATCAATGTCTTTATGTATTGTTCCGCCGAAATGGGAGGAGTGTCCCGCCCGTCGGTAAAAGCGTGAACGTATACTTCGTCCGCTCCCCTTTTTTCGGCCAATCTTAAAAGGGCGATCAAATGCCTAATATGGGAATGAACTCCTCCGTCGCTTAAAAGCCCCACCAAATGCAGTTTCTTGTTTTTTCTTTTTGACCATTCCATGGCATTGATCAAGGTTTCATTTTCATAAAAATCTCCGTTTACTATCTCTTGGGTTATCAACGGCAAATGTTGAAAAACTATCTGGCCGCTGCCCAAGGTTTGATGCCCCACTTCCGAATTACCCGGAAATTCCGCCGGCAACCCCACGCTTTTCCCGGATGCCTGCACATATAATTTTGGATAATGATCATCCAATTTTTTTATTTGAGGCAGATCGGCTTTTTTGATCGGATTTCCTTTTTCCACTTCCCATTCGCCCCATCCGTCCAAAATAACCAGAACAACCGGCTTTGGTATCGGCATAATAATATGGTATAATAAATTATACTTATAACGCTTCGATCATTAAATCCAATAAAAGATCGACTATTTTATTTTAACATAAATCTATTATGAAAAAAATAAACATTCCTTTATCGGTTCCCAAAAATAAACAAAAAGATTATCAAAAAAATTACGAAACAGCCACTCGAGGCACCGGCCGAATGATGATGTTTGCCGGAGATCAAAAAGTGGAGCATCTAAACGATGATTTTGTCGGCAAGGGAATTCCGGCCGAAGCCGCCGATCCGGAGCATTATTTTAAAATAGCCAACCGCGCCCGCATCGGGACCTTTGCCACCCAAATCGGAATGATAGATAAATACGGACGGGATTATCCGGATATTCCTTATTTGATCAAGGCCAATTCCAAGACCAATATCATGACTGAAAAATATCAGGATCCCTTTAGCAACAGATGGCTGAGAACCCACTCCATAGCGGAATTTAAAAAACAATCCAAATTAAATATAGTGGGGGTCGGCTATACGGTTTACATCGGAAGCTCTTTTGAAGCGGATATGTTCGGCCAAGCATCTCGTATCATTTATAAGGCCCACCAAGACGGGATGATCGCCGTCATCTGGATGTATCCCCGGGGTAAAGCGGTCCGGGACAGGGGCGAAAAGAATCACGTACATTTATTGGCCGGGGCGGCCGGAGTCGGCCTTACTCTGGGAGCCGATTTTATAAAAATAAACTATCCTTACCGCAAAAATAAAAAGAAAGAAGCGGCTGAAAGATTCCGGGAGGTAACCACGGCCGCCGGCAGAAGCAAAGTTATTTGCGTAGGAGGATCTAGAAAGGATCCGAAAAAATATTTGGAAACATTGCATGACCAAATACATATTGCCGGAACCATGGGCAACGCCACCGGCAGAAACATCTACCAAAGAAAATTGGATGAAGCCGTCCGGATGGCCAATGCCATTTCGGCGGTATCACTTTACAACTACAGCGCCGAAGACGCTTATAAGATCTATCAAGGAAGAAAGAAGTTGAAAAAATAAAATTTTATTTTATTACTCCGTAAAGACTGCTTGCCGCTCCCACTAAAAAAGCGATCAAAGCTATGCCGGTAATGGCATAAGTAAAGCTCAACCTATATTGCTTGGGTTCAATATCCCCTTCTATTTTGGCTTTCCAGTATACGTATATCATCAAAAACATCTGCAGGCTGACCAAAACTCCGCCCACTATACTCATCAATTCGATAAACTGCCGCAAACCGGCCAAAAATACCGCCAACGGAACTCCCAAAGCGATAGCGCTTCCAATATTGTGGGAAAAATCAAAGTCCCATTTTAAGGAATCTTTGATCTCCATACTCAACATCAAAAAACTGGTGGTCATGGCCAATATGGCGAAGATATTGGCCATATAGAACATAACATCGCCCAAAGCCTCTCCCAGGCCGATAGTGGCGATCTCGGTGGTTTCGGTACCTGTAACTCCTATAACCAAAACGGTAAAGAGGATATAAACGGTGATGGATATGACCGAAGATATTACAATGGCCTTTTTAAATAAAGACCCTTGGCCGTAAAGCAATCTATAAGCGGCCGGAATGGTGCCGATACCGCTGAAAGAAAAAAGAACCACCCCGTAAGGAATAAAGAAATAAGAAAAATTATTTATTCCGTAAAAACCGTTGTTGATATGGGGGAAACATAAAAAAGCGATAACCAGTATTACCAAGATAATAAAAGAAGTCAATATCACTTCCGCTTTTTTTACGGCATGTATTCCGAAATAAACCACAAAAGAGCCGACTGTCCAAAAAATCAGCGTCCACATCCAGGGTTGCCAACCGAACAGAGACGCCAGTATCTCTCCGACGGCTATTAAATAAAGTATCAGTATGGAAAAAATTTGAGTATAAAAAAGAATGGACATGAGCCTGCCTCCGTTCTTGCCGGCGTATTTTTTGGACAAGCCCACAATTTGCAGATTCCGCAGGGTTCTGGAGGCCACCTCGCCCACCATCAAATTAATGGCCGCCATCAAGAGGCCCAAGCCGACAATATAAGCTATGCCGATCATTATGCCGGCCTTGGATATGGCAAAAGGAATGCCCAAAATGCCGGCCCCGATCGTGGATCCGACTATCAAAGCCACCGCTTCGAATATACTTAACCTTTCCCTCCAGCGTCCGCGGTTTAAAAAAAACTCTTTTGTTCTTTGCCAAAACGGAATATGCATATTTAAAATAAAATCATGTTCTGTTTACATTTCATTTGTTAAATTTTATCGCGTTATTTACAAAAATCAACCAAAACTTTTGAATACCTTCTAAGGAATAAGCAACCTTGTTTGTTATTGTTTTTCTTTTTCGGGAAGCGAAGGTGATTATTTTTGTTAATCTACGGGTATGGTAGGTAGGCGAAATTAACAAAAATAATCACCTTCGCCTTTTAAGTATTTATTTTTATTTTAAATGATGCGATAAAATTTAACACTTCATCCGTTTTAATATAAAACCGAATTTGGGGCGGTTCTAAATGTTTCACACTGCCAGTGTGA
>CAZEHL010000035.1:0-1992 GCA_964512155.1 uncultured Gammaproteobacteria bacterium
TTAACCAATTAACCAATTAACCAATTAACCAATTAACCAATTAACCAATTAACCAGCCCTCCTCATGTTCAAAAATTTCATTTCATTTTTATTCGAGTTAGTAAAGTTGGCGGTAATTTGCGCCGCCATTGTTGTCCCTATAAGATATTTTTTAATACAGCCCTTTTATGTGCAAGGAGCCTCCATGGAGCCGACTTTTCATACTCATGAATATTTGATTGTGGATGAAATAAGCTATCGATTCTCCGATCCTGAAAGAGGGGATGTAGTGGTTTTTAAATACCCTGTAAATCCTCAAGAACATTTTATAAAAAGAGTTGTCGGTTTACCCGGCGAAACAGTGGAAATAAAGGACGGAAAAGTTTATATTTATAACGACGACCACCCGGACGGAGCTGTTATGAAAGAAAAATATCTTGGTTCGGAAGTGGAAACGCACGGTTTTTCCGAACAAAAAAGAGAATTGGGGGAAAACGAATATTTTGTATTGGGAGATAACCGCAATTCTTCCAAAGATTCCAGAAATTTCGGGCCGGTAAAAGAAAGTTTTATTGTGGGGCAGGTTTTTTTCAGGGGGTGGCCCTTTGATAAAGCCGGTTTTTTTAACCCCCCGCAGTATCAATTAAAATAGGAATTTATAAATAATTATTAATTATGTCTCAAGCGAATAATAATAATCGCAACAATAAAAAAGGAAAAGATGTCTTTGAAGGCAAGACTAAAGACAGGATATCCCGCCTTCGAGGCATGAAAGATGTATTGTTTGATGAGTATAAATATTGGGATCTGGTGCTTAAAAAGGCGGTTGATCTTGCTTCGGCTTACGGTTTTCAAAGAATAGAGACCCCGGCCGTGGAAAAGGCCCAATTGTATAAAAAGACCACCGGTGAAGATACTGACATTGTTTCCAAAGAAATGTATGTCTTTACCGATAAAAACGGAGACAAGGTCGCCTTGAGGCCGGAGGCCACTCCGGGTTTGGTCCGAGCTTATATAGAGCATGGCATGTTCAATATGCCCCAGCCGGTAAAGATGTTTTGGTTCGGCTCCATTTTCCGGCACGAAAAGCCCCAATCCGGCAGATATAGGCAGGCTCATCAACTTGATTTCGAGCTTTTCGGAAGCGAAGAAGCCGGAGCCGATTTTTTGATGATCCTTTTAACTTACAATTTGTTTAAAGAGTTGCAATTGAATGTTCAGATCCAGATCAATAATATCGGTTGCTCCGAATGCAGGCAGCAATATTTGGAAGAATTGAAAAAATATTATAAATCCAAAAAGAGCAAGTTGTGCTCCGATTGCCGGAAAAGGATAACCAGATCTCCTTTGAAATTGCTTGATTGTAAAGAGGACAAATGCAAAGAATTGAAAGATGACGCCCCTCCTATCATTGATTATTTATGCGACAATTGCCGGGATAATTTTACCAAGGTTTTGGAGTATATGGATGAATTGGATATTCCATACAATTTGAACCCGCAGTTAGTTCGGGGTTTGGATTATTATAACGGCACGGTTTTCGAGGTCTGGAGCGCGGACGAAAACGGCGACATATTGCAAGAGGAACCTTCCTTGGGAGGAGGGGGCAGATATGACGGATTAGTGGAACATATGGGAGGCCGCCCCACTCCGGCTTGCGGAGTGGCCGTGGGCATGGAAAGAATAGTTGCCAAGATAAGATCCTTGGGTATTCCTTTGGAAAACACATTGCCTAAAAACGCGGTTTATTTGGCGCATTTGGGAGAACAACCGAAAAGGCATATTTTTAAATTATTCGAGGACCTGAGAAAATCCGGATATGCGGTAAGGCAGAGTTTTGCCAAAGAAACGCTAAAAGCGCAATTGGAGGACGCCGATAGATCCGGCGCCGCTTTGACTTTGATATTGGGGCAGAAAGAACTGAATGACGGCACGATATTGTTCCGGGATATGGAATCCGGCAATCAGGAAATAATAGATCGGAAAAAAATAAAACAGGAGCTTGACAAAAGG
>CAZEHL010000035.1:2092-4140 GCA_964512155.1 uncultured Gammaproteobacteria bacterium
GAAAGTTTCGAGGCTTTCCTGCGTCGGTTTAACCGAGGCGTAAAAAACAGCAAAAAATTGATGTCCGCCAGGCAGAAATTGTATAAGAGGCCGGAGAAAAACAAAGAGCAACAAAAGAAAGAAGCCTTGATCAAAAAAGGAACCCGGGAAAGAATGGAATATCTTCGAAAAACGGGCCAATTACCTAAGGGTAAATAAAATAAAACCCTGCACTATACGGTGCGGGGTTTTATTATTATATATGGATCGCAGTAGAGTAGATATGCTTAGCTGTTCTTTAAATTATTTATGGTCACCAATATTAAGTTCATATCTATCCATATCCACCTCATATCCATTAATATCAACTACATATCCATCTCATATCTATTACTTTCCCGGTATAAACTTTTTTATAAACGCCCCGCGAACGGCGTTTTGTTTTATTTTGTCCTTGGCCCTTTTGGTTTTAACGAATTTTATCCAATCATAATTGGGGCCTTTCCGGTTTTTGTCCACTATTATTTCCACCAGATCGCCGTTTTTAAGTTCATAATCCAATCCGGCCATCTTGTCATTAACCAGCGCTCCCGAGGCTTTATTTCCGATATCGGTATGGACGGTATAAGCAAAATCTATGGGGCTGGCCTTCTTGGGTAGTTCAAAAACGTCCCCTTTTGGGGAAAAAACGAAAATTCTATCTTGAAAAACATCCAATTTCACTTTGTTTAAAAAATCGGCGGTATTCTTTAATTCTCGTTGGGCGTCCAATATTTCTTTTATCCAGCGCGGTTGATTGTCCGGATTTTCCGCTCCATGTTCTTTGTATTGCCAATGAGCCGCAATACCGTATAAAGCTTTGTCATTCATTTCTTCGGTTCGGATCTGGAACTCGGTAGCTTTTCCCTTCGGTCCGAAGACGGTGGTGTGCAGGCTCTGGTAGCCGTTCGGCTTGGGAACGGCTATATAGTCTTTGAATCTGGACGGCTTGGGTCTCCACAGGCTATGGATCACCCCCAATGCTTTGTAGCAATCCGAAATATCATTAACTATAACCCGCAAAGCAAAGACATCATAGATTTCATCGAATTTTCTGTCTTTGGATTGCATTTTTTTATAGATGCTGTATAGATGCTTGAACCTGCCTTCTATGGAATGCTCCACTCCGGCTTCCTTTAATCTTTTTCCCAATATATTTTTTATTTTTTGAATAAACTGCGTGTGCTCCACTTTTTTTTCCACTTCATATCTGTATTCCAATTTTTTGTATTCTTCCGGATATAAATACTTAAAACACAGATCTTCCATTTGCCACTTCAATCTCCAGATGCCGAGCAGATCCGCGATCGGAGCGTATATTTCCAGGGTTTCTTTGGCTATTCTTTGTTGTTTTTCCGGAGACAGGGCCTCCAGTGTTCTTAAATTGTGCAGTCTGTCGCTGAATTTTATGAGTATTACTCTCACATCTTTAGCCATGGCCAAAAACATTTTACGCAGATTTTCTCTGTATCTTTCTATTCCTCTGTATTTGATCTTTCCCAGTTTGGTTATTCCCTTTACCAGGCCGGCTATATCTTTTCCGAAATTCTTTTCCACATCTTCCAAAGTGTATTCGGTATCTTCCGGGACGTCATGCAGTATTCCGGCTGTTATGGTATTAAAATCGGCTTTGATTTGGGCCAGCATGAAAGCCGTGTGGAGAGAGTGTTGAATATAAGGTTCTCCGTTGCTTCTTTTTTGGCCGGCATGAGCTTTGGCCGCGAAATCATAAGCCAGCCGGAATAGATCCGTATCCGCTTCGGGGTCGTTTTCTTTGAT
Source organism: uncultured Gammaproteobacteria bacterium (assembly GCA_964512155.1). GTDB lineage: Bacteria > Patescibacteriota > Patescibacteriia > Patescibacteriales > JAGXOH01 > JAGXOH01. The sequence continues at coordinate 3,890 of CAZEHL010000035.1, forward strand.
CTTGTTTATAACTTGATTAACGGTCATATTTATATATTTGATATGAATAGATATATAATGGATATGTAGAAATATAGTAAGAATATAAGATTATATCCTCTGCATTCATATCAACTGCATATCTATTTATATCAAATTTATGGAATTATACTTTATCGAACCTTGAAAAGATTGGCAAGGTTTGTTATTTTTTTGCTCCTTAATATATTTTCATGTTATAATAATTCACAAGATACCACAACATAATAAAC
>CAZEHL010000035.1:4240-5443 GCA_964512155.1 uncultured Gammaproteobacteria bacterium
TCCCGCAAGCAAGAAGAATTTAAATAAACAATGAAGATTTTTCTAAAAAAAATTTCCCTTTTTTTAATATTGATGCTCGCCGTTTTTTTAACGGTGGATTTTGTGTCCGCTCAGCAACTCGATACCGGCCAACAACAAGTGGATGAAACCATTCTTTTGGATGATCCCGACCCTCGAGTAGTGGCCGCCAGGATCGTTCAAATAGCCTTGGGCTTTTTAGGCATTTTGGCCTTGGCGTTAATACTTTATGCCGGCTATATGTGGATGACCTCCGCCGGCAACGCCGAAAAGGTCGAAACAGCCAAAAATATAATAAAAAACGCCGTTATCGGATTATTAATAATATTATCCGCTTTTGGAATCGTCAGTTTTATTATTTCGCAATTAACCGGCGCCACTACTCCCGGCGGCGGCGATGGGGGCGGTCCCGGCGGAGGTATAGGCGGGGGGAGTGGGGCTTTGGGCTCTTGTTCCTTGGAAAGCGTTTATCCGGAGCCCAACCAAAAAGAAGTGCCTCGAAATACTTCTATTATTTTTACTTTCCGCAAAGAAGTGGATTCAAGTACCGTTTGCAACGTCTCCGAAGGCGGCCAATGCGACGGCGAAAATATCCGAACCGACGGCAGGATCAAAATATATAAAAGCGAATCCGACCCGGAAAATGATGCCAATTGGGTAACCGATGTAAGTGTTTACGAGACTGATGATCATAAAACATTCGTTCTTGTGCCGGATGAATATTTGGGGTCCTCTTCCGAGTTTATTTGGTATACTGTTTATCTTTCCAATGACATCCGGGAAAGAAACGAAGATGAAGGAATGTTCACCGATTGTAAGGCCGATTATTATAATTGGCAATTCGAGGTCAGCGATGAAATAGATCTCACTCCTCCCAGGGTAAAAGAAAAAGGCGTATTCCCTGCTCCGGATGGTGAAAAAGATAATTATTCCGTTACTCAAGAGGATCAAAAAGCAACCGGAACAATCGAAGTTTTAGAGCAACCCGGGGTGTACGCTCCGGCTTCTGTTGCCGGTGTTACTTCCGTAGGCGATGCTCCGGAAGCCGAAGCCGAAGCGGATGATGGTTGCTCCCAGGACGGAACTTTAACGGTCGCTGTTAAAACAGACGGGGTAACGGCCGAATTAAGCCAAGACGGCACTTTGTTGGGAGAACAAACCTTTAACGGCACCACCGTGGATTTT
>CAZEHL010000035.1:5543-6766 GCA_964512155.1 uncultured Gammaproteobacteria bacterium
TCCGCCAACGGCTCTTCCGTGGATATTGAGGCGGGAGAAGCGGGAGAGGCCGGTAATAATATTTATCTTGATTCAAGCGACGAGGATGTTTTAAAAATAACATCCATGTCCGGCGGGCAAGATAAAGAAGAAACCGCAACCGTTAATGACAAACCGGACCAACCCAGAAATTCCATTATCCAAATAAATTTCAACGAGGCGATCAATCCGATCACTGTCTCCGGAAACGCGCAAGAGTTGAGTGATCATATAAGGGTGAAATGTGATGACGATGATGATTGTGCAAATGATGATTACTTTTTTGATTGCCAAGGAGGTGGTAGATGTATTAAAGGGGAATTTTTGGTTTCCAATCAATATTCGACCGTTGAGTTCAAAAGCAACAACCAATGCGGCACCAACGCTTGCGGCCAGCCCATTTATTGCCTCCCGGCAAATAGTCATCCGGAGGTGGATTTAGAGGCCGCCACTTTAGAAGAGTGTTCCGGAGATAGTGATTGTCAGGCCAAGGCCCCTTATACCGACTGTTCTTCCGAGGACTCTACGGTATCGGTATGCGTAGATGATCAGGATACCGCCACCACTTCTGATGACATCAATTATCCGGAAGCCGACATTTCTTTGATGGACGGAATTATGGATACCGCCTTAAATTCTTTGGACGGTAATCGGGATGAAGAAGCGCAAGGACCTATGGATTATTATGATTTAAACAATCCGGATATTGAAGATAAAGACAATTTCAAGTGGTCCTTTTTTATAAACGACCAAATAAAGATCTCTCCTCCGGCTATTACCGTTACCGATCCGGAAAACAACACTGATGATCTTATCCAACCGATAGAAATGGAATTTGATACTTTAATGATGTCTGACAATTTAAGCACCGGCAGCACTCTTTTGTCTTCCGGAGAAGAGGAAGTAGAGCATAAGCTTATAAATATATGGAATTATTCCGATTCGGCCATAGGATATTGGGTTACTAAAGAAAATATTGATAGTAATGGAGAGGGCGGTTGGCCGGACGCTACTCTGGCCTATTTGGAACATGCAATGCTGGAAGAATCCGTTACTTACAGGACGCAGGCGGGATCCGGAATTTTGGATATTTATCAAAATTGTTTTAAGCCTTCCGCCGGTCCGGCCTGTGATAACAACGATCCGGTGAGTGAAAACTATCCTTCCTGTTGTGACGGTTCGGCCGTTCAGGAGTTGGATGAAGA
>CAZEHL010000035.1:6866-8962 GCA_964512155.1 uncultured Gammaproteobacteria bacterium
TTGCCCAAGAAACCGATACTTTGGGGATGAGCTTCGGAGAAGGGATCGGCTTGGGCTCCGAGGATCCGCGGGTAATGGTTGCCAACATTATCCGCATATTTTTGGCATTTTTAGGAATATTGGCCGTCGGCTTGATGGTGTATGCCGGTTTTATTTGGATGACCTCCGAAGGCAATGCCGAAAAGGTGGATAAAGCCAAAAAGATCTTAACCAGTGCCATTATCGGTTTGCTTATAGTGCTTTCCGCTTTTGCCATCGCCAGTTTTATTATCAGCCAATTATTGGACGCCACTCAAGGAACCGGCGGCGATGGCGGCGGCGGTGGAAGCGGTGGCGGTGGCGGCATTGGAGGCGGTGGAGGCAATTCTTGCGACGGCAATACTTTGACAGATGTTTGCGAGGCTGATAATAATTTGTGCGCCGATGACGAATATTGCGATGATGACAGTTGTACCTGCCAATCGCTCGGTGGCTTGGGAGATTCTTGCGACGGCAACCCCGAAACCGACGAATGCGACGCTGACAATGATATGTGCAAAGAATACCTGGAATGCCAACCGGATGCCGATTGCACTTGCCAAGGGGCGCCGGTTATACATAGCGTTACTCCGATCGGCGGGTTTTGCCAAGATGATCCGGATACTTTCTGCGAAAGCGATGATGATTGTCCGGACTCTTCTTGCGACACTACCACACCGAACGGAGCGCCGGGCAACTTGGTGACCATATCCGGGGAATTTTTCGGTACTACCACCGGCCAAGTTCATTTTACCGACGGAGGAGGGTATGATGCCGAAGCTTCTTTGGCTTCCGGAGCCAATCCCGAATGTGATGATAATTGGAACGAGGAGCAGATAATCGTGGTGGTGCCGGATGACGCTTCCGAGGGGCCGATCAGAGTAACCAGAAACGATGACGAGACCGATACCACCGACAATGACCGCGGCGATGATATCCCCGATTTTGTGGTTAATGATATTGAAAGACCCGGTTTATGCAAATTGGATCCGACAAACGGGATAGCCGAGGATACTATTTCATATTACGGTTTGAATTTGGATGGCAGTACCGCTTATTTCGGGGATTATAGTTCCAATAAGCAAGCCCAGGACTCTTCTTTTCTTTCTTCATTGGAAGGTGAAGCGGACGTTCCTTTAATATCCCAAGGGGATGTTACCACTTTTGTTAAAAATGATTCCAGGCCGAGCAACTTTTTGGATTTTACCAAAAATGAAGAATCGGAAGGAGGACCGGCTATCAATTATTTCGAGCCCATAGAAGGGCCTCCCGGCCAATATGTTACCATTTACGGCCAAGGGTTCGGAAGTTCTCAAGCGGGGCAGACTGTTTATTTCGGGGACGAAGTCACGGGAGTAGAGGCGGATTTTGATTTTCCCGAGGTCTGCGGGGACGGGGTGTGGACCGATGACCAGGTGATAGTTAAAGTCCCTGAAGATATTGATAACGGAGAATATGTTATTACCATGGAGTTGAACTCGGAGGTTATCAATTCTCAAGGGGTGGTATCCACCGCGGATCGCTCTCCCACTTTTGAAGTGGATGATTCTCTGCCTTTGGCTCCGGGTTTATGTAAGATGGAACCGGTTATGGGGCAGGTAACCACTCCTGTTAGTTTATGGGGAGAATATTTCGGAGAAGATAAAGATACGGTCCGTTTTTATCCGGATATAGCTCAAACCGGCGATAATATAACTTATTGGGGAGAGGATGAGGATGCTATGCGGGCGGATACTTCAGTTCCCGAAGAGGCCGCCAGCGGACCGGTGAAAGTTGTCAAGGACGACCAAGACAGTAACGGTATGGAATTCGAGGTCGGCAATTGTAATGAAGCTGAGAATCCGGACAGCGCTTGCGGTTCCCAGATCTGTTGTCCGTCCGGCACATATAAGGCTGATAGATGCGCGGATGATTATTCCGATTGTTCGGTTGATATACCGACCAGTGTTTATGAATGGGAATTCGATGCCGGAGGAGGGGGAGGACCCGGAGATCCGTGTTATATAGATGCCTCTTCCACTCCGGATTGTAATCAGGCCAACGGTCCTTGCGGAGACGGTTTGGTATGCGATCCGGAA
>CAZEHL010000036.1:0-8604 GCA_964512155.1 uncultured Gammaproteobacteria bacterium
ACAGCCCAAGTTTTTTCAGAATAAACGTTTCACACTGGCCAGTGTGAAACATTTAGAAGGAAATGGGTAAAATAGTTGTTTATCATTTTCGGTTTTAACAATGCGATAGTCTTGATTTATTCAAAATTATTTGATAAACTTTGAATATAAATATTTGTATTCAAAGTATGAGCAAAAATTTTCAAGCCGGAAAATATAAGCAACAATATCAATATAAAAGCTTTAGCCCCTCTTTTATAAATAAACCTTTCCGATGGCAAGACAGAAGGGTTGATTTATTATTGGCCGAGGCGATGCGATACTTGGGAGAACTTAACGCTTATTCCCAACTCGTTCCGGATGTGGATTTTTTTATAAAAATGCATGTTATCAAAGAAGCCAATGTTTCCAGTAAAATTGAAGGCACTAAAACGGAATTGGATGAAATATTGCTTTCAGAGGAAGAGGTGGCCCCGGAAAAAAGAGAAGATTGGGAAGAAGTGCAAAACTACATTAAAGCTATTAACCATTCCATAGACAAACTTCAAGACATACCTCTTTCCATGAAGCTCGTTAAAGATGCTCACAAAATACTCTTGTCCGGAGTCCGCGGTTATAGCAAGCAACCGGGAGAAATCAGGCAAAGCCAAAATTGGATCGAAGGAGAGGGGTTGAAAGACGCTTACTTCATACCCCCGACTCCGGATGAATTGCCCGGCCTTTTAAGTGACTTGGAAAAATTCTGGTACAACGATAACCTGGACATTCCGGATTTAATAAAAATAGCCCTAAGCCATTATCAGTTTGAAACCATTCATCCTTTCTTGGACGGCAATGGACGGATCGGACGTTTATTAATAACTTTGCACTTGGTTAGCTTGAACTTTTTAAGAACACCTTGCCTGTATTTGTCCGATTATTTTGAAAGAAACAGAAGGGATTATTACAACGCCTTGGATATGCCGAGGAAAAACAATGATATTCATCATTGGATAAGATTTTTCTTAAACGGAGTTTTAACTACGGCCAAAAAAGGAAAGCAAACTTTTGAAGAAATCATTACTCTTAGAAAAAAATATGAAGATAAAATTGAAAACGGCTTGGGTGTTCGGAGGCAAAAATACGCCAAAAAACTGCTTTTGGAACTCTTTAGTGATCCGATAGTAACAGTCAAAGACATAGAAGAAAAACTTTCCTGCACTTTCCAGACCGCCAGCTCCCTGGCCAAGGATTTTGAGAGAATAGGACTGCTTGAAGAGAGGACCGGTTATTCCCGCAACCGAATTTTTATCCTTAAAGAATATTATAATTTATTCAACAAATAATATGACAAATTTCGGAGAAAAAGTTTCATTAATTTGGAGTGTGGCCAATTTGCTCCGCGGAAGCTGGAAACAGCATGAATATCAGGATGTAATTCTGCCCTTAGTGGTTCTCAAAAGATTGGATTCCATACTTAAAGACACCAAGGAAAAAGTTTTGGAAACCTATAACAATTTTGAAGGCAAACTGGAAAACACCGACCCCATACTGAAAAAAGCCAGCGGAGCCGGATTTTACAACACCTCCCTTTATGATTTTGACAAGCTTTTGGCCGACGAGCCTAACCAAATCGCCAACAATCTAAGAAGCTATATCAACGGTTTTAGTCCCAATGTATTTGAGATTATAGAAAAATTTGATTTTGAAAAGCAGCAATCCCGCCTGCAGGGCAGTAATCTTCTATATTTAATAATTAAGGAAATAAATAAAGTGGATTTGCATCCGGACAAAGTGGACAACACCGAGATGGGATATATCTTTGAAGAGCTGATCCGTAAATTCGCCGAGATGTCCAATGAAACCGCCGGAGAGCATTACACTCCCCGCGAGGTGATTAAAATGATGGTGGAGATTATGTTTTCTCCCGACAAAGAGAAGTTAAAGGACAAGCATTTGGTTAAAACCGTTTATGATTGCTGTTGCGGAACCGGCGGAATGTTGACCGTTTTCAAGGATCATATTCTAAACACCATCAACAAAGACGCCGATATTTATCTTTACGGGCAAGAATTGAATTCGGCCACTTACGCCATCTGCAAGGCGGATATGCTTATCAAAAACGAAAACCCGGATAACATCAAAGGCGGAGAAAAAGATCATTCCCAAGCCAGCGTTTTGTCTAATGATCAATTTGAAGACCAGTCTTTCCATTATTTATTAACAAATCCGCCTTTCAGAGTAGAGTGGAAAAAGGATAAAGAGGCGGTGGAAAAGGAAGCGGAAAGGGGTTTTGCCGGCAGGTTCGGAGCCGGACTGCCCAGAATTTCCGATGGTCAATTTTTATTCCTTCAACACTTGATTTCCAAGATGAAAAACAAGATAGACGGAGGCAGCCGTCTGGCTATTGTTTTTAACGGCTCTCCATTGTTTACCGGCGGAGCCGGTAGCGGAGAAAGCGAGATTCGCAGGTGGATTTTGGAAAATGATTTGTTGGAAGCGATCGTGGCCATGCCGGACCAACTTTTCTATAATACCGGTATTTATTCTTATGTCTGGTTTCTTTCCAACCGCAAGGAAGAAAAAAGAAAAAACAAAGTCCAACTTATTGACGGACGCGGTTTTTACAAAAAAATGCGTAAGAGTTTGGGCAACAAGAGGCATGAAATCTCGGACGAAGACAGGCAAAAGTTTTTGGATATTTATAAAAGGTTTGAAGAAGGTGAGCATTGTAAAATTTTTAAGACAAAAGACTTCGGCTACCGCCAGATTACTATTGAAAGACCTTTGAAGCTTAATTTCCAAGTTAGCCGGGAGCGGATAGAAAAAGTAAAAAGTGAAAAAGCTTTTGTTAATTTGGCGGAAGGTAAGAAAAAGCCGGCGCAAATTGAAGCCGGGCAGAAAGAGCAGCAAGAAATCCTTGACCGCCTAAATAATTTTGACGATAAGCTCTACAAAAATAGAATTGAATTTTTAAAAGTTTTTGAAGAAAAATTCAAGGATAAAAAATTATCAGCCCCTCTTAAAAAAGCGATTTTAAGCGGATTAACCGAGAGGGACGAAACGGCCGACACCTGCTTGGACAAAGACGGCAACCCGGAGCCGGATTCCGAACTTAGAGACACGGAAAATGTGCCACTCGGGCAAGATGTTTACGAATATTTTGAAAAAGAAGTAAATCCCTATGTGCCGGATGCTTGGATAAACGAATTCAAGAAAGATCATAAAGATAACCAAGTGGGGATTGTCGGTTATGAAATACCCTTGACCAGATATTTCTACAAATACGAACCGCCCAGAAAATTGGAAGAAATTGAGGGCGATATGGAAGAGGTGGAAAACGAGCTTTTAGATTTGTTAAAGAAATTATAATTATAATTTAGTTAGAGTCTAGAATCTAACCTAATAATAATTTTGATATTTTGATTAAGCCCTCCCATACGGAAAAGTGCTTGCAAGCGGTTGATTTTATATCCTGGACGCTTTTCAGAAAATACGAGCAGGGAGATTATGAATACTATGAAATTATTAAAGATAAAATAATAGAGGAAAACTTGCTTTTCCCCTAAAAAATAGAAAACCCCTCGCTTTAACAGAACGCCTTACGGTATTCCAACACGAGAGGAATTACTTCTATTTTTAGGTTATAATAGATGATAAATGATGTCAATAGATATAAATTGATGATAATAAATATAAAATTATGAAAGAATTAAGCTTACAAGAAGCAGAATATATTTTCGGAGCTGATTGGCAAAATATTAAAGATAAATTTTTGAGCAATTGTTTCTGCGGTTGCAAGAAATTCGGGGAAAGCGCCCAGATAACCGATTATAATATTTATTTGGATGAATTAAATGATATAATTTTCAAGGGCAAATGCGCCGACTGTGGACAGCTAATCGCCAGGCAAATAGAGACCGGAGAAAACCCTGAATATTTGGAGAGGATTTTAAAAATATAAAAATATATGAGCGAAAAAAATTTACAAAAATCGGAATTTATTTTCTACACCTCGCCCAACGGGGACATTAAGATTGAGGTGTTTTTGGCTGATGAAACCATTTGGCTGACTCAGAAGAAAATAGCGGATCTTTTTGATGTGGAAGTGAATACTATCAATTATCATTTAAAAGAGATTTTCAAATCCGGCGAGCTTGAGGAAAATTCAGTTATTCGAAAAATTCGAATAACTGCCGATGATGGAAAAGCGTATTTGAATAATTTCTACAATCTTGACGCCATTATCGCTGTCGGCTACCGAGTTAATTCCAAACGAGCCACCCAATTCCGTATTTGGGCGACTCAAATTTTAAAAAATTATATTATTAAGGGCTTTGCTATTGATGATGAAAGACTAAAACAGGGCGAAAAAGTTTTCGGGAAAGATTACTTCCGGGAACTTTTGGAAAAAGTCCGCTCCATCCGTACCAGCGAGCGGAGAATTTACCAGCAGATTACGGATATCTTCGCCGAGTGCAGTATTGATTATAATCCGGACTCGGAGACCACCAAAGAATTTTTTGCCATGGTGCAAAACAAATTTCATTTTGCTATCACCGGCCAAACCGCCGCCGAGATTATTGAAAGCAAGGCGGACAAAAGCAAAGCCAATATGGGGCTAACCACTTGGAGAAACGCTCCCAAAGGAAGAATCTTGTCCTCGGATGTTACGGTTGCCAAAAATTATTTGCAAGAAAAAGAGATTAAGCGATTAGAAAGAACCGTTTCCGGATTTTTTGACTACATTGAAAACCTGATTGAAAACCGCCAAACATTCACCATGAAAGAATTCGCCCAAAGCGTGGATAAATTTCTGAATTTCAATGAATACAAGATTTTGTATAATAAAGGAAAAATCTCCAAAGAAAAAGCGGATAAAAAAGCATTGGAGGAATATGAGGAATATAATAAGCACCAAGGAATAGAGTCTGATTTTGATAAGGAGGTTAAGAGATTAAAAAGAAATATTAAACAATAAAGTTTTTGATAATTTTTAAGCTATGGACAATAAATTTAAAAAACATATTTTGAAAATATTATTTCAAGAGGGGCAAGTTGTTCAATATTCAGACTTAAGAGAAAAATTGGTTAATAATTTTGGATATAATAACGACAATGATTTGGGGAATAAATTGAATCACTATTTAAAAGTTTTAGAAAGCGAGGATAAAATTGAGAAAGAAGAAAAAGTTTATTATGGAGGGTCGTTAACAGTTTTTTGTATTTCACTTTTAAGTGAAGGGTATAAAGTTTTTGATCCTTGGTATACAAAATTATGGAGATTCTTTACTACTGATTTTGCCAAAATACTTAGTATTATAGCAACCTTATTAAGTATAATTGCTGTAAGTATTAGTTTGTTAAAATAATTTTATGAAATTAAATTTAGTTAAAAATTATAAAATTTATGACCGCTACAAGGATAGCGGGGTTGAGTGGTTGGGAGAGATTCCAGATAACTGGAATGTTTTAAAATTAAAATATTTAACAACAAAGATTATCGGCGGAGGAACTCCGGCAACTACAGTCGAAGATTATTGGTCAGATGATAAAAAGAAGGGGTATCCCTGGGTTTCTATAAAAGATATAACAACTTCTGAATTTATTATTGATACTTATAAATACATTACAGAAAAAGGTTTGATAAATTCAAATGCTGTTTTGGTTAGTCCATATAAAATATTATATTCTATTTATGCCTCTTTGGGGAAAGTCGCTATATCAGATAAATGGTTAACGACAAATCAGGCAATTTTAGCGATTTATGAGAATAAGAAAAAAATTAACTATAAGTATTTGATTTGGTTTTTAAAATTTACAGAAAAGCCAATAAATAATTTTGCCACCCTTAATACTCAAAATAATATAAATTTAGAAACTCTAAAAAATTTAAGCGTTAGCTTACCCTCCAAACAAACCCAACAAAAAATCGCGGATTATTTGGATGAGAAAACCGAAATCATTGACAAGATAATCAAACGCAAAAAAAAGCTAATTGAGCTTTTGGAGGAGAAAAAAACTTCTTTAATAGATAAAGAGATTAAAAAATACGATAAAGAAAGCAAAGAAATTAAATTGAAATATCTAATAAAAGGAAAATTGATGTATGGCGCTAATGAGCCAGCAATGTTTGATGATTATAAGCTACCTAGATATATTAGAATAACTGATTTCAGCTCAGATAGAAGCTTGAGGAGCGATACGTTTAAATCTCTTCCACAAGACAAGGCTAATGAATATTTACTAGAAGACGGGGATATTTTATTTGCTAGAAGCGGTGCTACAGTGGGTAAAACTTTTCAGTTTAAAGACTACGAAGGCAAGGCATGTTTTGCTGGCTATCTAATCAAAGCCTCTCCTAATAAAAATAAAATATTATCTGATTATTTATATTATTTTACAAAATCAAGAATTTATAGAAATTGGAAAAATAGCATATTTATACAAGCAACAATACAAAATATCGGAGCAGATAAGTATGAGGGCCTGAAAATTCCTGTAATGGATATATCGTACCAGCAACAAATCATTGACTATCTAGACAAAAAAACCGAAGATATAGATAAAACCATCAAAAAAATCAACCAATCCATTAATTTATTAACTGAATACAAATTTTCCCTGATCTCGCATGTGGTGACCGGGAAGGTTAAAATCGTTTGATTTTTTGGTCGTTTTTGATATTATAAAGTTATAAAATTATTAAAGTTATAAAAATATGATCAAGGAAAGTGTAATAAAAAATTTTAGGGGGATAAAAGATTTAAAATTAAAAAATCTTAAGAGGTTTAATTTGTTTATCGGGGATAATGGATCCGGTAAAACCGGTATTCTAGATGCCTTGTTTATTTCCTTAAATCCCAATAATCCGAATTTATTACCCCGAACCAACAGGTTTCGGAATATTGAAAAAATAGACTATTCTTCTTTTTTCAAACTTTTTTTTAATAATTTTAATGTTGACAATCCTATCTATATAGAGAATAAGATAAAAGGCGAGAAAATTATGATCGAGATAAATCCTCGATTTGAACAAACCCCGGGAAGTTTTCAAGATGCCGACAGTGAAGTTGAAACCAAGATTTCCGGTTTGGATTTTGCGTTTAATTATAAAAATAAAAAATATCAAGCCAAAATAGAGATAAAAAAAGATTTGGAGAAACAAACTTTAGGGTTATTTCAAGAACCTTTTAGCTTGAGCATTGACAAATCTTTTAAGGAAATTATTTCCGGAACATACTTAAACAGTTTTAACGCCAATAATTTGGAAAATATCGCCATAAGATTGAATGACGCTCTGGGCAAAAAGAAAAAGGACAAGGTAGTCGCCTTTTTGCAAAAGTATCAAACTACAATCAAGGATGTTTACATTAATAATGCCGGAGGAGTAATGATAAATGACGATATTTTTTCAGAGAGTGTGCCGATAAATATTTATGGAGATGGTTTGGTAAGAGGCTTGGCGATTTTTTTAAGCTCTCTCGAGGGAAATGATATAATTTTTTACGACGAGATAGAAAACGGCTTACATTGGACTAAACAACAAGAAGTTTTTTCCAGTATGAATGAAATTTCGAAAAATTTGGGAAATCAATATTTTATAACCACTCATTCCCAAGACGCTATCAAGAATTTATATCAAGTTGCTCGTAAGCTTGAATTTATTGATGATTTAAATGTTTTTAGGGTAGAAAAAAAAGAGGATAAAATTGATCTTGTTGAAATTAAGAAAAAAGACCTAGATTATTATATAAAAAATAAAGTTGAAATTCGGTGAGTATGAATGATTATAACATAAAAGTAGTTATAGAAGGCCGAGAGGGAAATTTGGATTATAATATAATTGAGCAAATATTGAAAAAGGAAGGATTGATTAAGAAGGGATTTAAGATAGAAGGAGGAGGAAATAAGGCAGAGGCAAAAGAGTATTTGGAAACTTTACAACGTACAAGCGGTTTTGATGTTTGTTTAGTTGTACTTGATTTAGACGAGGAGGATAAAGAGAAGGAATTTAAAAATATATTGAAAATTTTTGGTAGTAAAAAATTTAATCTGCCTTCGAAACCGGGTGATGTAACAAAACCGGAAAATCGGAAAAAAGGTCTGGGTGTTTTTCTTCTTCCGGATAATAAAAATAAAGGTTCGATGGATACTTTAGCCTATCAATCTCTCAAGAAAAAGTTTGCGATCTATAGTGATTGTGTTGATGAATTATTGGATTGTTTTAAATTAAAAGGTTTCGAAGAACCAAACACACAAAATCAAAAATCGAAATTCTATTATCAAACTCTTGTAAGCGCTTTGGCTTACAAAAACCAAAGAAAGTATAAATTCCTTGATCTTGACAGCGAGGCATTAAATCCTTTAAAAGAATTTTTTAAAAAAGCATCGGAAATTAAATAGCAATAAAAAATAACAAAGCCGGTTTTTCCGGCTTTTTGAAATTTTTTGTGATTTTTTGATAGTTTTTATTGTAGTTTAATGATATTTTTTATTCATTATTAGCAAAAATTTTTATGTGATGGCCATGTGATAATTTGTTAAATTTTAACAATATGCCCACTAATTTAAAAGAAATAGGTTTTGAAGAATTTATTGAGGATTATTTGGTAAACCGAAATAATTTTCTTTCCCGAAGCCAGA
>CAZEHL010000037.1:0-8100 GCA_964512155.1 uncultured Gammaproteobacteria bacterium
CTTTTAAGCTGTTTTTCGGCTCTATTAAATTCATAATATCATAGGCAAACCCCCGGCATCTGAAAAACGTTCTCTCCAACTCGCAAGCGGTTATATTATCGTTTACATCTTCCGGATTTTCTTCTTCCGCTCCTTTGTATTTTTTAACTTCCGGATAAGTTAACTTTTTAAAAATTTGATCACTCGGCCAATAATCTTCGGCCAACACCTTTAATCCTTGCCGGGGCATAGTGGAAGTGCTGTCGGTATCATATCCTCCTTCTATGGTTGCGAAATCATATTCCTCTAAACTTTCTTCCCGCAATTCAAGCAAAATTTCGTCCGCTTTTTCATAATCGGCAAAAACCTCCGAAAACTCGACATCTTCATCAAAGAAATCTTCCAAAACTTCGGTGTAATCAAGATAAGTAAGATCTTGTCTTAATCCTTTGAAAAAAGAAATTATTTTGTATATCCTGGCCCATTTATTTTTCAAAACTTGATCGTCATCAAAATCTTTGGCGATCAAAAAGGCGGTTATCATGCTTACTCTCCAATCCTCCTTGTCAAGCAGGCATTCCGGGCAATCTTCCGATATGTAATATAAAGGAAAATTGGAATTAAGCCACTGCGATGCCAAATAGAAATTCTTTAAACGCGAAGTGTTTTTGTATTCCTCCGGTACTTGAAAATCATCCTTGTAATCCCGATGATACAATAATATCGCAGACTTTTCTTTCTGCCCGCCCTCTCTAATAAGTTCCACTTCTTCGGCCACGTCATCTTTCAAATATTCCGGCAATTCAAGAGAGTGGTCAAAGGCTTCCTGTCGGCTGAATTTTTCCTCCCGCTCATCTCCTTCTCGTTTGGCGCTTATCTGTTCATCGGTCGGTTCCAAAATTTTTAAAGCGACGGCAAAAAAAGCGACTTCTCTTCTGGAGGCTTCAAGCAAGGGGTCGTTGCTTACCCCCACTTCTTTCTTGCGATTTTCATACCTGGCTTTTGCTACTTTATATAATTGATGGTTTATTTCCCATAAATTATCATAAAAAATACTATGCTCGATCTCTTTAAACTCTTTTTTTAACATATTTTGATAATAATAAAGCAAAAAGTCGGAAGTTATCAGCGGGGGTATCTCCTGAAAATTCAATTCTCTGTATAAACCGTAAAAATTATCGGCCTTGTCGGCAAAGGGGTTGCCGATTCTGGCAAAACCGTTGGCATTCAGATCTTCCACTTCCCCGCTTAAGTCTATTTTTCTGGAAATATCATGATAGTTGGCCACATCTATTTTGATATTTATGGGGGTACCATAAGTTTCCAAAGTCGAGGTTCCGAGAGAAATGTCTTTTTCTTTATAAAAATCGGCGAAATTCAACTTCTCCGCCTCCACATCGCTTAATATTCCTTCGTCCATATGCTCGGGCGCGTCTTCCGCCTCTTCAGGCAGTTTCTCTCCTCCCAATTTGCCCCCCTCTGTTGAAGTGGCCGCTTTTTCATGCTCCGCCGGCTCGTTCCCGTTTTTGTAAATGATGAAGAAGGCTATCAGGATCATTAGCAACAGAAACAAAGCAAACCCGCCGAATAAAAACGCATTCCTTTTTTGGTCATCTCCGTTATCCGGAGAATATTGAACTTGATTTTGCGGTTTGTCTTTTTCTTTATCAATAAACATAAAAATATAAATAAAATTCGAGAAAAACTCTATTAATAACGAATTTAGACGTCATTTTGTCCCGCTTCCCCTCCCGCTTTTCGCGAAAGGCGGGGTGGAATCCCGGGGAATTAGACGTCATTCCGGCCTCCGAGCCGGAATCTCGGGAGTATTCGCGAGATCCCGGGTCAAGCCCGGGATGACGTATGTCGTTCACGAGATTCCGGGTTAAGTTTGTCCCGGACTTCGATCCGGAGCCCGGGATGACGAAGGGGAGCTTTGAACCAAGATGACGAAATGAGTTTTTTAGGTTTTAATATAAAATATCTTAATCCACGTATTGCCTTTTCTTTCTTAAATGCTCTTCATAAGTTTCCGAAAACAAGGTCTTGTCGCTTCCCACCGGGCTTAAAAAATATCGGTAATCGGTTTCGGTCGGATCTATGGCAGCCCGGATAGCTTTCAACCCGGGATTGCCGATCGGAGCCGGAGGCAACCCTTTGTGCCGGTAAGTATTATAAGGGGAGTCTATTTCGGTATCCAAATTGGAATATTTTATTTTATCCTTTCCCAAGGCGTAAGCTATGGTGGCGCAGGATTGAAGAGGAGTTTCTTCTTCCATTCGATCCCAAAAAATACCGGCCACTATTTTCATTTCTTCTTCGGTCCTGGCCTCTTTTTCCAAAAGAGAGGCCATGGTAATTATCTCATGAACGGTTTTGCCCCGCTCTTTGATCTCTTGTCTTATATCCGGGGTTAATTTTCTGGAAAAATTATTAAGCATTTTCATCACCACTTTTTCCGCTTCAATGTTTTTATAGAATTCATAAGTGTCCGGAAATAAATACCCTTCCAATCCGTATTCAGCCGGCTTATCTTGTAAAAAGTCATAATTATTGGCGAATTGTTGACGGTTTCTTCGCTCCTCTTCTTTGTATTTTTTTTGCGGGTATCCGGTTATTTCCAAAAACTCCTCTCGAGTGGCCACTTCTTGCTGTTTCAAAATATCGGCGATCTCGGACAAGCGTTTACCTTCGGTGATCCGTATGGTAACAATATCTTGAATAACGTTCCCGCCGGCCATTTTGTTTACTATTTCTTTTACCGACATTTCGGAGTTTAGGTTATATTTGCCGGCCTTTATTTGGCTTTCTTTGCCTGACATCCAACTGTAAGCCTTAAATAAAATAACCGAATCAATAATATTCTCTCTTTTTAATTTTTGCCCCACGCTATCAATTCCCTCTCCTGAAGAAACTTCAATAACCGCCCCTTCTTTACCTTTTTCAAAACTATCGCCGCTAAATACGCTAAAAATAAAGAATATCAAAATAATTCCGGTTAAAAATATAAAAAAATAAATTCTGTTCTTCATAAAAAATATAAATAATAGGATAATTTAATTATACAACAAACAAGCAAATATGCAAAAAGCGAGACTTGTTCGTCTCGCTTTTTAAAACTTTTTTTAAAACATTAATTTTGAGAAACCTTAGAAATTTCAATTATACCCTCCACTTGTCTGGCCACTTTCCCGCGGCCCACACTGATTTCGTCCATTCTGACAACATCATACTCGAATTCATCTTCGTTCCCTCCAAGAATACTCTCTTCAATATATTCTCGCCATCTCTCTTCAGCTCCTTCTATCTTGTCATGATTGTAGACCACGTACCAATAAGGCTCAGACTGTTCAATTCGATGGAAACCTCCGCCCACTTTATCAATTGAAGGATTATAAGTTTCCAAGCTATACTTGTCCGCCTTTTCACTGTCCGGTTTCAAGGCCTGATCAGCCGCATAATTAAAGGCCAAACGGGCACCGGTTGTACAACCGGTGGCAAAAAAGAACATACCCCCCAACAAAAAAATCATTGCCAAAACAAAAAAAGAACCTCTCATAACTTCTCCTCCTTGCTTTGGTTAGAAGATTTTTAAAAAATAAAAGAAAACTTTCTCTTTTATTTCATATAAAAATAAAACAAAATGATTAAAATGTCAAGACATCATCCTCTTCCAAGTAACTGCCGGTTAGAACTTCGATTATTTCCAAGTCTATTTTGCCGGTATTCTCCAATTCATGGGTGGTCATATTGGGAATAAAGGTGCTTTCGTTCTCATTAAGATATATCTCTTCTTTGTTCTTGGTTATCTTGGCCACTCCGCGGGTTATTATCCAATGCTCGGCGCGATGATAGTGGAAGTGTGATTCCAATTTTCCTCCGGGGCGCATGGTTATCTTTTTCACCTTCAAATTTTCATTTTCAATTAAAACCTCGTATTTTCCCCACGGTTCGTGAACTATCAGATTGTGGTAAAGCTCCCTGCATTCATTTTCTTTCAAGTGGTCCACCACTTTTTTAACATTCTCGCTTTCTCCCTTTTTTTGCACCAAAATGCTGTCCATATTTTCCACCACTATCAAGTCGCTTACTCCGGAGGTAACTATTAACCTGTCATTCATGCTATAAGTAAAAACATTTTCCGAATCTTTTCGGATATGCTTGGCTTTGTTGCTTCGGCCGGCCGATAGTTCGGCCAGCCGATCAAAAGATCCGATGTCGCTCCACCCGAAACTTCCCTCAAACACCACCATTCTATCCGATTTTTCGGATATGGCATAATCCAGGGATATTTTGGGCATGGAAGAAAAATTGTTTATAAAATCCGGGAAATCTTTGGCCAACACCGAATAGGTATCGGGCGAGTGTTTTTTTAGTTCTCTGGCAAATGTTTTTATATTAAAAATATAAATACCGGAATTCCAAACGTATTCTCCGCTCTCGAAATACTTTTGGGCCGTTTTTAAATCCGGTTTTTCTTTAAATTCTTCCACTTTATAATATCCGCCTTCTTTTTCTCCTTTCTTTATGTAGCCGAATCCGGTATCCGGCCTATCCGGAGTTATGCCGATAGTGCCGATATTGTCTTCCGTCTCTTGCATGGCCTTTGATATCACTTTTTCAAAAGATCGTTGATCGGCTATATGATGATCCGAGGGTAAAATAACTACAGGCTCGTCCGGATCCACTCCGAAATTTTCGGCCAAAGCCTTCATGGCGTAAGTAATGGCCGGGGCGGTATTTAGGCTTGCCGGCTCGGTCAATATTTTTTCCTCTCGAACACTTTCCCCGGCTTCTTTAAGTTGATTCAAAACATTAAAATAATTCTCTTTGTTGGTCACCAAATAAATATTATCCCCCGGAATAATTTTTTTCATTCTGGCGTATGTTTCTTGAAGCAAAGACTTGTCTCCACAGAGATCAATAAATTGCTTGGGATAATTTTTTCTGGATAGAGGCCACAATCTGGTGCCTGAACCGCCGCAAAGGATAATGCTGTGCATACAAATCCAAATTAAGGATGATATTATATCAAATTACCTTGCGCGGTTGGCGTTGTCAACGATAGAATTTGGCCCTTTGCCTATTATCTATTATTTTCAACACTTTGGAAGCAAACTCGTCAATATTTGTTTCTTCTTTTACAAAATAACAATTGGCTCCGTAATCTCCGGCTCTGCTTTGAATATCATTTTCACTGATGTCGGCAAAAACGAATATAGGTAAAGAATTGCCTATGTTTTCACGTATTTTTTTTATAACTTCAAAGCCGTCCATATTGGGCAGGACCACGTCCAAAACAACATAATCGGCTTCAAAAAAATTAATGCTATCCACCACTTCAAAAACTTCTTCCTCTCCGCTGCTGATCCTTACTTGAAAGCCTTCCACCCGGAATTTGGCCTGCAATCCGTAAAGAATATTAACATCGTCTTCTATGATAAAGATTTTTTGGGACATAAAAAACCAACCTTACTTTAAACGGTATTCATATTATACCAGAAATGAAGGATATAAAAAACTATGAGATAGACCCGATTACGGCCCTAAGAGAAGAATGAGGCAAACTCGTAATTGGTAATTGAAAATTATTTATAGAATTTCGTATGTCAAACTAACATTGACCTTGACCTCCTGGCTGCCGCTCTCGACATCCGGGGCCGTATCAGCTCCTCCTCTGCCCAAAGCCTCCTCTTCTTTATAAACGGGTTGGGGTTGATCACTCTGATAGCCCTCGCTGAAATTAACGATCTTGCCCAGATTGACGCCGAGAGTATCAGTTAAGCTGTCGGCCTTCTTTCTGGCCTCTTCAATGGCCTCTTGCCGAGCCTGCTCCTTAAGCTCCTCCTTATCGTCTATGTCAAAACTTAAATTGCCCACTTGATTCAACTCAACCTCGCCTGCGAATCCCAGAATATCCTTGATCCTGTCCAAATCCCGGATCTTTACTTCCACGTCCTGGCTTACTTCATATCCGCGCAACTGTCTTTCTCCCTCAATGTAATCATATTGAGGGCGGATGGAATAGTTGGCGGTCTTAACATCTTTGTCTTCAATGCCGAAATCATCTTTGAGTTTGGAAATAACATTATTGATCTTTTCAGAGTTGTTCTCCTGGGCATCGGCAACATTCTCTTCGGTGACGCTATGGCCCAAAGTTACTCTGGCAATATCCGGAGTAGCGGTAACATCGCCGCTGCCCTGGAAAGAAATAGTGTGGCGTTGTTCCTCGCTAACGCCGATATAATCGTGGGCCTTGACCGCATTCCAAGTCAAAACCCCCAGATAAACGGCGCCGACCACGAAAAGGAGAATTGCCACCGGGGTGATGAATTTGTTGGGAATTAAATTTTTGTCCATAAAATATAGAGTTATTTGTTATTGGTTATTGGTTATCGGGGGTGAATGGATAAATTTATTATAACATTTAACATTTAAAAATACTAAGGGAAAATACAAAAGAATGGATGCAAATCGACAATCGTAAATCGTAAACGGATTTGAATTTATTTATTATTAAACGAATCAAAAAAGAAAACGTAACACACGTTTCCTTTTACACTAAACAATATTATTGGAGCCGATTTTACTGCTGTACAACTTTTTTATACTCTTCATAATCCTCAATATAATCTGACCGGGAGGGGTTGTAATTGGTGGAAGACAAAGCCAAAAGAATGGCATTCGAGGATAGGTTCTTGAAATAATGCCAAACATAAGCATCAACATAAATAGCATCATTGGCCTTCATAAAAACATCTTCCAAACCTTTTCCCCTATCTATCTGGGCCGTGCAACTTCCTTGCACAAGAATAAACAATTCTTTTTCTTGTTTGTGGCAATGGCCGCCGGCATCCTTTTTAGGTTCTGTAATATAATAAATACGCTTAACATCAAAGTCGATATAATCCTTAAGCTCCACCGGATTCATAACAAAATTATCAGTAGCTATACTTTTGATATGATGTTTTTGAAAAATCGGATTCATAAATAAAAATAATTAAATTTAAATACTTCCGTGTTTATAATACTATTATACCATAAAAATAAACACGCATTAAAGATGCGTGTTTATTTGTTCTATATAATATTATATTATTTCTTGAAAAAATCATCTTGAAATTTATTCATCTCATCCTGCTTCTGCCAAATATTTTCCACCCATTCTTTATTATCCAAATACCATTCCAGGGTTTCTTGCAATCCTTGTTCAAATTTTTCCGCCGGATAATCCGGTTGCCAACCCAAGCTTTTCATTTTAGAAGCATCAATGGCATAACGCCTGTCATGGCCGGGGCGGTCTTTTACATATTCGATCATATCCTCCCCTTTTCCCAAGACTTTCAAAATACTTTTGGTAACTTCCAGATTGGTTCTTTCATTATCCGCTCCGATATTATACACTTCTCCCGGCTCCCCTTTGTGCAAAAGCAGATCCAGGGCTTTGGCATGATCCCGGACATGGATCCAATCCCGGACGTTTTGGCCGTCCCCGTAAATGGGCACTCTTTCTCCTTTCAATAATTTAAACAAAAAGAAAGGTATCAGTTTTTCCGGGAACTGGTACGGACCGTAATTGTTGGAACAATGGGTTACCACTACCGGCACTCCATGGGTCTTGTAATAAGCGTTGCACATCAGGTCCCCGCCGGCCTTAGCGGCGGCATAAGGCATATTGGGCATGATGGGAGTATCTTCGGTAAATTCCTCTTCATCTTCCAGATCCAAGGCTCCGTAAACCTCGTCGGTGGAAACATTAACGAATTTCCGGATGCCGTTGGTTCGCACCGCATCCAATATCATCTGCACTCCCAGAGTATTGCTCAAAACGAATTCCTTACAACCTCCGTGAATGGACCGGTCCACATGGGTTTCGGCGGCGAAATTGATAATATGGGTAATGCCGTATTCGGCAATAACCTCGTTCAATTTTTCCAGGTCGGTAATATCCCCTTGGACAAAAGCATACCGATCATCATTTTCAATATGCTCATGATTATTCAAATTGCCGGCATAAGTAAGCTTGTCGTAGCAAACCACGGTATAATCCGGATATTTTTCCAAGATATAATGGACAAAGTTGGAGCCGATAAAACCGGCCCCTCCGCAAACCAAAATATT
>CAZEHL010000038.1:0-5621 GCA_964512155.1 uncultured Gammaproteobacteria bacterium
ATGGTATGTATGTGGGTTGATTTACTTAACATTATATGATATAATTAAAAAATAATACATAGTTTGTATTAAATAGTCAAATCAACAAAAACAAAAATAAAAACAAAAAATGGCAGAGGCTAATTTAAATGCCGGTTTATCAAAACCGTTGTTTTACAATAAAATATTTTTTCGGCTTTCCGTTAAATACGCCTTTTTATCCCTGATCATAATTTCCGTGGGGATTTTTTTATTTCCAAACCGGGCTTATCTTTCAACCATAACCTCGGATAATATAATCAAAATAACCAACCAAGAAAGGCAAAAAAGAGGAATGCCGGCCTTGAATAGCAATAATACCCTTGAAAAAGCGGCCCGGAAAAAAGCTGAAGCGATCCTGGAAAAACAAAGATTCGAGCATGAGATCGAAGGCAAAAAATTCTCTTATTGGATAAAAGACGCCGAATACAATTATAAATATGCCGGAGAAAATTTGGCGATCGATTTTACCGAAGCTGAAAACACGGTTAACTCATGGATGGCTTCCGATCCTCACCGCCGGAATATTCTTAATAAAAAATATCGGGAAATAGGCGTTTTTGTTTTAAAGGGCGAATTTCACGATCAAGAAACTACGGTGGTGGCGCAAATATTCGGAACTCAAAAAGAGCCGCTCCCCGACAAGCCGATCCAAGATTCAGATAAAAAAAACGAACAAACAACATCCTCTCCGCCTTTTAAGACAACATCCCTCTCATCCGCTCCTTCCGCCAAATTATTCTTTTTGGGAAATATTTCTTTTGATATTCGGCAATACGATCTATTGCGGGAATATAAATACTATATCTTTATCTTAATGCCGGTATTCATATTCTGTTATATTTATCTTTATTTTTTCTTTTCTTTTCTTTTCAAAAAATTCCGAACTCCGATAAGGCCGGAGCGCAAATATTAGATCAACTTTTTTTGTTCTCCTCTCAACTCCGCCGGATCAAATATCTTAACATGCCCGTATTGGCCGTCAAACCCCGGCTCCACTGTCAGATCCATATCTCTCATCCTTTTAATCCCTTCGGCTATAGCCGGATGGGCCGCCTCTTTTAGCCTCTCCGGATCAATGTCTTTTAAAACAGATATTTCATCTCCAACATTCTTTATCAAATTCTCATATTCGGTTAAAACTTTTTGTGAATTTGCGGATTTAACACCGAATGCCTCGGCTATTATTTTGGCCAAGCCGGTCAATTTTATATAAGAAGGTGCTCCTTCCGGTCTATACCCGAGCTGCCTATCGGCCAATTCATCCACTCGATACATAACTCCCACAGTCAAAGGTTTTTTGCAAACGGGGCAAATGCCTTTGTTTTTTTTGGTCTCTTCGGGAGTGAACCTTATCCCGCAATTTCTATGCCCGTCATAATGATACATTCCCTCTTCCGGGTAGAATTCAATGGTATATTTTACTTTGCCGGCATTTTTGTTTTTTATGGCTTCGTATATTTCTTTAAAAGAAGCCTCTTCCAGATCAAAT
Organism: uncultured Gammaproteobacteria bacterium; assembly: GCA_964512155.1. GTDB lineage: Bacteria > Patescibacteriota > Patescibacteriia > Patescibacteriales > JAGXOH01 > JAGXOH01. The sequence continues at coordinate 1,511 of CAZEHL010000038.1, forward strand.
ACAGTCGCCTCTCTTCCTATATTGGGCAAACTATGAGCGTCTGAACTGGAAAGAAGAGTGTAGTTATCCAAAGCGGACAACCTCCAATTCATCTCCGGGTCTGAAGAGAGCCCGGTTTCATAGGCATGGATATATTCAACCTGGTCATGGAAACATTCTTCCATGGAATTAAATCCGGATTTAGAGCCGAAAACGGCAAACCACGGAGTCCAAATATGGGCCGGATAGACAAAAAAGTCGGGATGAATGTCCCGGCATAGCTTTACCAACTCCGGCGCGGTCATTCCCAAAATCGGCCTGCCGTCGGAAGTGATATTATATTTTTTACCCAAATATTCATTCAATCTTTTAACAGATCCGACATCCGGCGCATTGACCATAAGATGCAACCGCCTGGCGCGGCCTTTGTCTTTATAGATAAGGGCCAATTCGGTGGATAAAATAAATCTTACTTTGTCGTCTTCGGCTTTTTTTAATTTATACAAACCGGACTCGCCGATCTCTTCCAATTTTTCTTCTATTTCGGAAAACCAGGCCGGAAAAGTAAAGTCTCCGGTGGAAATTATATGCACGCCTTTTTTTCTGCAAGAGGCGTCTATTCCTTCAAGGGTGATCTTGCCGGAACAGGCCCGGGAATATTTGGAATGGATATGCAGGTCCGTTATATATTCCATGAATTTGTTGAGCGGTTAAAGCCGGGAATTGTAAATAAGGCTAACGCATTCCGCATATAAGGCATTAAATATACTCATTTATTTTTTTCGCGATACTGGCGGGAGTAAAATGGGCTTTGATCAAATAATCGTTTGCTCCCATGTTTTTAGCCTTTTTTACCTCATCTTCTTGCCCCAAATTGGATAATATGATCACCGGAGTATTGGAAATTCTTTTATCTTTATGATTGTTCACTTTCTCTAATATCTCGAATCCTCCCATTCCGGGCAAGATAAGATCCAATAATATAAGATCGAATTCTTCTTCTTCTATTTTTTGCATGCCCTCTTCTCCGGTGGAAGCGGTTTTAATATCATATCCGGCCTCAGCTATTTTTTTTGAGGCCAACTCCCGCAAAAAATCATCATCTTCCACTAAAATTATTTTTTTATCCTTATTCATAATTTGTTAAATTTATTGATATTGTTAATAATTACGAGTTTAAACGCTAAGCCCCCCAACCGCTTTACCGGTCCAACGGATATGGTATAACAAAATAACCGTCCGCTTCTTTTCCCTTATGGCCAAACATCCCATAATTATTAATCTTATCAGTTATTTTGGCCTTTTTGCAAATTTTTTATTCTTCTCTCGGCTTCTTTTAATTGATCCGGGGTGTTTACGCCGAACCATTCATTCGGATCAGACAATTTAACCGCTCTGAGCTTGGCTTTGTTCTCGAACGCTTTATCTATGAATGAAGGCAGACCGTATTCATTCAAACCGGGAATCTTGGTTAAATTTTTATAATGCTTTTTAAACCAATTTCTGTTAAAGCAAAATGTGCCGGTGCTGATCTCTTTGATGTCTTCTTCTTTCTCGCTCACATTTTCTTTTTCCACTATTTTCACCACATTGTTATGTAGATCCCTAACCACTCTGCCCATTCCTGCCGGATTTTCGATCTCGCAAGTCAACAAAGATATGTGGTTTTTATTCTCGATATGTTGGCTGACAAAGATGCTTAAAGTCTTAAAAGTATAAAATAATGAATCATCACCGTTTAAAACCAACATATTTTTATAATCGGGAGGCAACTCCCTTTCACCCGCCGAAGCGGCATGGGCGGTCCCCAAAAGCTCTTTTTGCCAAGCATAATGATATCCTTCACCCATTTCTTTTCTAATTTTTTCCCCTTGATAACCTAAAACAATACAAATATTTTTCTTGGAAACTCCTCCTTTTTCCAAAGTGTCCAGTATATAAGACAGCATCGGTTTACCGTTCAACCGGCAAAGAACCTTCGGAATATCTTCGCACCCCAATCTGCTTCCGCGCCCGGCGGCCAAAATAATGATCCCGGTCTTATCAAATACATAATTCATAAAAAAATACTTTAATTTTTATCTAAAGATCAATCCTGAATTCTTTACCATGATCGGTAAAACCCGATTTTTTATACCAAGAATGGATCTCCGGTTTGGAATATCTGGATGTTAAAATAACCTTATAACAACCTTCTTTTTTTGCCAACTCCATAGCCTTTTTTACCAACTGCGCTCCCAATCCTCGACCTCTATACTCCTTTTCCACAAAAACATCCTCTATAAAGCCGAAAGGTTCTGCGTGAAGATCATTCTGTAAAAAATAAATATAAGCCCTTCCGGCCTCTCTTTCCTTGTCTTGAGCGCTCAACTTTATCCCTTTGGCGCTCTTTTCCATGGAGTTAATATTTATTGCCATAAATAAATTATATCTTTTAACTTATAAGCCTTGCAACTATGGCGGGAATTGTTGATCAATAAAACTTTGGCCAAAGGATATTCTTTGGCCACCTTGCAATTCTCTCCTTCCTTGTCATTGATAAAAATAATTTCTTTACCGGACCAAGGACGCAAACTGTCGACTTTGTCGGCGGTTACTATTATTTTATCAAAAAAATCGGAAATACCCGAATTTTTTATTTTAACCCTTTGAAAATCACTGTTTCCGGCCGAAAGCAATATTAATTCCGGCTCTTTTTTTCTTACGGCTTCCAACAATTTTACCGCGTCCGGAAAAACAAAAGCGGAAACATCTTGTAAAAATTCATCCACTCTTTTTTGGGCGGATCTTTTGTCGAATTGTTCTCTTTTTATGCCGTTTAAAACCTCTAAATGTTCATACGCGGAATAAGAAATTTTATTTTTCTTAAAATGCTCATTATAAGTGTCCAAAAACTCATCTCCGGACACCCCCATTATCTCGGCCAATCGATCGACAAAGCTACTCTTGTCAAACAAAGTATCATCAAAATCAAATATTACTGTCATAAATTGTTGAATTTTATCGCGTTATTTATAAAAATCAACCAAAAATTTTAAGTTATTTGTTATTGTTTTTTCCGGGAATCGAAGGTGGTTATTTTTGTTAATAACGCAACCCTACCATGCCCGTAGATTAACAAAAATAACCACCTTCGCCTTTAAGCATTTATTTTTATTTTGTAAATAACGCAAGAAAATTTAACACATAAATATTTTTATTTACGAGGCAACAACTCTTTTATGGCCTTTGCCAATTCGGTATCGTCATGCCTTACCACTCCGCCGGATACATTCAAAAAACGCCCCTTTACCACCCTTCCTTTACGCCAATTTTCCACCGGCGGTTCTATATAATAAGCTTTTTGGACTTCATATTTCTGCATAATATCCGAATTCGGCCTTTGAGAATTGAATATCGCATAATCGGTCTCTCTGGGCAAATATTCTTCTATTTTCTTGACAAAATCTTTAGCTGAAAAATTGTCGGTTTCTCCGAACTTGGACATTATATTTGCCACATACACCAATTTGGCCGAGCTATTCTTTATCTCTTCTCCGACTCCGGGCACTAATAAATTGGGAATGATGCTGGTATAAAGGTCTCCCGGCCCAAAAATGATCAGATCCGCTTCTTTGATGGATCTTAATACTTCGGGGTAAACTGTAACGGAGTTATGATGATGAGGGACTAAAAAGGTTCTTTTGATCTTTTCTCTTTGGTCTCCGCGAGGCACATCAATGGCCGATTCCCCGAAGAGCCAATTGCCGTCCGTAAGTTCGGCCACTAAAGTGGCTTTATCGGTGGTGACCGGCAACACTCTTCCCTTAATATCCAATATCTCTCCCAACGCCTTTACTCCTTCGGCAAAATCGTTGCAATAACCGGAAAGCATGGTTAAAAGCATATTGCCGGCGCTATGTTCGGCCAATTTATGGTTGTTTTTAAATCTTTTTTGCAGGATCTTCCTGGCATACTCCCGATGAGGAGAAAGAGCCAAAAGACACTTAAGTATATCTCCGGGAGGCAAGACTCCGTACTCATCCCTTAACCTGCCGGTGCTCCCCCCGCTGTCCACCATAGACACTACGGCGGTAATATCGATATCAGAGACATCCCGCAAACCGGACAACAGAACGAATTGGCCGCTGCC
>CAZEHL010000038.1:5721-7931 GCA_964512155.1 uncultured Gammaproteobacteria bacterium
TCGGGAACAAGAAAGAATGAAGGGAAATTCTTATCTATTAGAGCTAAAGGTCCGTGCTTGATCTCTCCGCCGGCGAAACCTTCGGCGTGGATATAAGAGATCTCTTTTAACTTTAAAGCTCCTTCCAAAGCGATTGGATAATTATATTTCCTGCCCAGAAAAGCAAAATTGGACACTTGATAATATTTTCCGGCAATGCCGGCCACATCATCATTAACTTGTAAAGTCTCAGCTATTTTATCCGGTAAATCTTCCAACTCCCCGACTATCCGTTGTCCCATGGAATATGACATATTTCTCATCCTTCCCAAATAAACGGTCAATAAAGCCAAAACAGTTAACTGGGAAGTAAAGGCCTTGGTGGAGGCGACGGCGATCTCGGGCCCGATATGATTATACACTCCCGCTTTTGTCGCCCTTGCCATGCCGGAACCAACCACATTAACCACCCCTAAGGCGGGAATATATTTTTCATTCGCTTCTTTAATGGCGGCCAAAGTATCGGCTGTCTCACCGGACTGGCTGATCCCCAAAACAGCGGAATTCTTATTGAACGGCTGTTTGCGATATCGAAATTCGGAACCGACTATGGATTTGACTGATAGATCGGCATATTCTTCCAACATATATTCTCCAACCAGGCAGGCATAGTAAGCGGTACCGCAAGCCACATTTATCAAATTATCCACTTTATTTAATTCTTCGGCCACACCGTCCAATCCTCCCAGTTTTACCTTCCCTTCTTGAGGTACCAATCTCCCCCTCAGACTATCGGCAACTGTTTCCGACTGTTCATAGATCTCTTTTAACATAAAATGGGGGTAACCGTTCTTTTCCAACTTCTCAATACTCCAATCCACATGCATAGCTTCTTTCTCGCGACGTTCATTGTCTAAACTAAGAATATGAAAATCCGCTCCGACTATGTCGGCTATTTCTCCATCTTCCAAATATATTACATTCCTGGTTTGTTTGATTATGGCGGTCACATCCGAAGCTACTGTTATTCCATCCTCGGCCAAACCCAAGACCAAAGGGCTTCCTTTCTTGGCGGCCACCAACCTACCTGGTTCTTCTTGATGAAAAACCACAAAACTGTAAGCGCCCTCTATTTCATGCAAAGCTCGTTGCAAGGCATCGGCCAGATCTCCTTTATAATATTTTTCTATTAAATGAACCGCTACTTCAGTATCGGTTTCAGACCGGAATTCATGCCCCTCTTTTTGTAAGATCCCTCTTAACTTACGGTGATTTTCAATTATACCGTTGTGCACCAGCCATATTTTACCGGAACAATCACAATGAGGGTGGGCATTAACCTCGGTAGGGATACCATGAGTCGCCCACCGCGTATGAGCTACTCCCAAATTACCCCTGACTTGCCCCTCTCCCATTTTGGCCTCTAACTCTTTTATCTCTCCCACCGCCTTGCAATCATATATTCGACCATTACTATTAATAGCTATGCCGGAGGAATCATACCCCCTGTATTCCAAACGCTTCAAGCCGTCCAATAAAATAGGGAAAGCTTCTTTTTGTCCGCTGTAACCGACTATGCCGCACATATATTTGTTAATTAGTAATTTGTTAATTAGTAATTTGTTAATTAGTAATTTGTTAATTTAACAACTCACAAATTAACCAATTAACAATTTAACTTCCCTTATTATACCCCATTTTTCTCTATAAAAAAACCTCGCTCTATATAAGAAGCGAGGTATTCGAATTTTGAAATGCAATATTCCCGGCACCGACCTACTCTCCCAAGACTTAAGCCTAAGTACCATCGGCGCTGAAGGGCTTAACTTCTGAGTTCGAGATGGGATCAGGTGTTTCCCCTTCGCTAACGGCACCGGGAACACTGCATTCCAAAATATTATATTGATATATGGTAGATATGCATTGATATAAGTGGATATAAGGTTGATACACAATAGATCACCACTTTATATCTACTTATATCTACCATATATCTACTTCATATCTATCATATCTCAACAAAAATAAAAGTATACACCAATTCGATAATAATAATCGAATAATTCACTTTTTAAGATCAAAAAAGTGGGAAAATCAAATGGCCGATTAGTACTCCTCGGCTGAATCCGTTACCGGACTTACACCTAGAGCCTATCAAGGTCGTAGTCTTCGACCGGCCTATGAAACCTAATCTTGGAGACGGCTTCGCGCTTAGATGCTTTCAGCGCTTA
>CAZEHL010000039.1:0-2519 GCA_964512155.1 uncultured Gammaproteobacteria bacterium
TCCCTTACGGTCCACTAAGAAAAATATTTTCTTCATTTAACATTTGAATGGGGTTCGCCCCGCATACGCGGGGCGCCCGGTCGCATGACCGGGCGAGTCCGGCACGGTCCACTAAGAAAGATATTTTTTTACACTTAATACTTAAAAAAGACTCACCTCCTCATCCGACTCCCGTGCCCGGTCATATGAGCGGGCAAAGCTGGCGCGACTCACAATTTTGGGTCGTATTTTTATATAAGAGCAGTAAAAAATTTTGAATACCGATACTGCAAAAACGTTTTTTAGTTTCCTTGTTAAGAAGATACGTAAAAGTTAAAAGTATAAACATAAAGTTATTTTCTCTCCCAAGCGCTTTTGACAATAGAGGCGACCAATCCCAACCCGAGCAAAGCGGCCAAAAGATAGCCGATTATCCCGATCGCCGAGTAGCCGAATATTATGGGAGGAACCTCTTGTTGCAAAACCAAGGCCGACCCTATTATTAAAGAAGCTATTATTAAACTAAAAGCCACCCTGTTGCCCAAATGATCTATTTTATCAACCATGCTTTCCAGTCCTTTGTGTTCAAAGTTCATAGTTAAGGTTCCTTCTTGTGTTTTGCGGACAATGTCAAGAATATCTTCCGGCAATTCTTCCAAGAGTTCCATTCCCTCTCCCATTATTATTTTCCCTTTTTTAAACAACTCTTTAGGCCCCACCTTTTTTCTCATCAATTTTTTTACCAAGGGTTTGGCCACCGTGATCATATTGAAATCGGGATACAACTGCTTGGAATTGGCTTCTATCATGGAAAGGGATTTTATTATCAGTATCAGATTGGGAGGCAAGGTTAAATTGTGGACAACCATGATCCGCAGAATGTCTTGAGTTACTTGTTTTATCTCCAGATGTTTTAACGGCACGTCCACATAACGTTCCATAAGTTCTCTAAGGTCTTGTTTTAGGCGGACTTGCTCGGCATCCCTCATCAATATTCCCATGTTCTTTAAGCTCCTGACGCTTTGGTCGATATTTTTGTCAGCCATTGACTGTAATAACCTGGCTCCGTTGGTGGCTGTTTTTTCATCCAAGTATCCCACCATACCCACATCCAAAAACACCAATTTATTTCCGGGTTGCACAAAGATGTTGGCCGGATGAGGGTCTGCATGAAAGAACCCGTCTTCCAATATTTGCTTTAAAAAGACTTTGGCCAAATTTTCCGCTATTTTTTCACGATTATATTTTTCCGGCTCATCGGCGGGAAGCCGGCTTATTTTTATTCCTTGCACATATTCCATGGTAAGCACTTTTTGGGTGCTCAAATTCCAATAGACACCGGGGAATTTAACATAATCAAAGTCGGCGAAATTGTTTTTGAATTTTTCCAAATTATAGCCTTCAAAAGTAAAGTCCAGTTCTTTGTTTATGGCCCGGCGGAATTCGTCCACCATCAATTTGGGATGATAGTTCCAATTATTGTGAAACCTGTTCTTTAGCACGCCGGTCAGATCTTCCAAGATATCAAGATCCAATTCGATCAATTCGGTGATATTCGGCCTTTGTATCTTTACCGCCACCTTTTCCCCGTTAAATAGGACGGCTTTATGAACTTGGCTTAAAGAGGCGGTGGAAATCGGCTTTTCTTGAAAATGTTTAAATATTTTTTTCGGCTCTCCTCCCAATTCTTGTCTTATTAAAGAAAAGGGGGCGAAGCTTTGGAGTTCAAGAGCTTCATCTTGCAACTTTTCCAATTCTTTTATATAAGAAGGAGGCAGCAGGTCCGGGCGCGTGCTTAAAATTTGGCCGAATTTTATAAAAGTGGGCCCCAGTTCTTCCAGGGCCATCCTTAGCCTTTTCGGAGCGGACAGGTCGGGAGGAATTCGTTTTTTCTTTTTTATTTTTACGGAAAAGTTTATTTTGGTGCGGTCAATAAAATGGTCCATTCCGTATCTTAAAAAGACCAGCACTATTTGCCGGCTGCGTTTTAGCTTTTTCCATCTTTTGGATATACCGTGAAAAAACATTGACATATCTTTAAATCTTGAAATCGATCTTTTTGTAATTTTTGTTATTCTTCTTTCGGAGTCCTCTTTTTTTCCTCTTTTTTCTCTCCTTTCAGCTCTCGGATCTCTTTTTTCAACTCTTCGAATTCTTTCCCGGTGGGAATATTCATTCGCTCCATAGTTTTTTCCACCGTTTTTCCTATTTTCTTTTCTATTTCTTCTCTATCTTTTTCCACCCTTTTTATCATTTTTTTAACGAATTCGGACTCTTCGCTTTTGGACAACTCCCCTCTTTCCACCAATTCCTCGGCGAAGTTTTCTATTCTTTCTCTGCTATAATCCAGCAAGCCCAAGCCGGCCATGGTTGTTTTTTTGATCAAGTTATCCATAATTTTTTGGACAAAGACCGTAAACAACGCTTGTTCGCTCTTTACGATCTTTTATTATTTGTTTATTTCCATTCTAATTATATATACGCGAAAAGTCCAGATGTAAATTTGGTTTTGTTTTGATCTTAAAAGTGGTAAGATGAAA
>CAZEHL010000039.1:2619-7757 GCA_964512155.1 uncultured Gammaproteobacteria bacterium
AAAGCCATAAATGAATTTCGGCCGGAGTATATAGTGTTGACCATGGATAAAAAGGGCCCCACTTTCAGGCATGAGCAATACAAGGAATATAAGGCCACTCGAGAAAAAGCGCCGGAGGATCTGCATGACCAGATCCCGAGAATTAAAGAAATAGCCGAAGTATTCGGCGTCCCTGTCTACGAGAAACAAAAATATGAAGCGGATGATCTGATCGGAACCATAACTCGTCGGGTGAACAATGATATAGAAAAGATAATAGTTACCGGAGATTTGGATACCTTGCAATTGATCAATGACCATACCAAGGTTTATACTATGAGCCGAGGAGTTAGTGAAAGTATTACCTATGATGCCGATAAAGTTAAAGAGCGTTACGGCCTTACACCGGAGCAAATGATAGATTTTAAGGCCTTAGCCGGAGATGCCAGTGACAATATTCCCGGAGTTAAGGGGATAGGAGAAAAAACGGCCATTAATTTATTACTTGAATTCGGCGGGCTGGACGCTATTTATAAATATTTGGAATCCGGCAAAAATGAACAAGGAAAAAAGATAAAGCCCAAAACAACCGAACTTTTGAAGCAATATAAAGAACAGGCCTATGCCAGCCAAGATCTGGCCACTATTAGATGTGACGTAGATATGGATTTTGACTTAAGCGAAGCAAAATTCGAAGGCATTGATAAAGAAAGGGCCACTGAATTTTTTAGCAAATTGGAGTTCAAATCTTTGTTGCCCAGGATCAAAGATATAAGATCAAGAAATAGCGAAGGGAAAGAAGAGGAGATTGATAAGTTCGACCGTAATGAAAAGAATTTTGATTATAAAATAATAGAGGAAGAAAAGGATTTTAAGGATTTCTTAAAAGAAATTAAAAAACAAAGGATATTTACTTTTGATGTGGAAACAACCGCTTTTAATCCTTTAACTTCCGCGCTTTTGGGTATAAGTTTTTCTTGGAGCCCGGGAGAAGCTTATTATTTAAAGATCTGTAACGAAGAATACAGAAGCAAGAATGAAAATACAGATCTGTTCAATTATGCCAAAGAGGAGAAGGAGATGGCAATGCATCCTTGGCTGGAAGAGTTAAGAAGCGTTTTCGAAGATGAAAGCATAAAGAAGGTCGGCCATAATATCAAGTTCGATATTCGGGTCATCGAGGCTCAAGGCATAAAGGTGAACGGAATATATTTCGACACCATGATAGCCTCTTATTTGTTAAATCCCGGCAGCCGCCAACACGGATTAGATGCGGTTGTTTTTTCCGAATTGGGGTTTGAAAAGATCGGCAAAGACGAACTTCTTGGCAAAGGCAAGAACAAGCAACGATTCTGCGATTTGGAATTGCGGAAAATAGGATTATATTCTTGCGAGGACGCCGACTTTACTCATAGATTGGTAGAGCCTTTGTCCAAACGATTGGAAGAGCAAGGAATGAGCGAGCTTTTTCATGGCTTGGAAATGCCTTTAGTAAAGGTGTTGGCGAAAATGGAGGATAACGGCATAATGCTGAAAACAGAGCCTTTGTATAAATTGCATGAGGAGATAAGCAAAAAGATCCGGAAGCTGGAAAAAAAGATACACGAGTTGGCCGGGACCGAATTCAATATTTCTTCGCCTCAACAGCTAAAAGAAGTTTTGTATAATCGATTGGATATTTCCACTGATGATATTTCCAAGACCAAGACCGGCTATTCCACCGCCGCTTCCGAATTGGACAAGATCAAAGATCAACATGAAATAGTTCCTTTGATCCGGGAGCACAGGGAGCTGGAAAAATTGTTAAATACTTATATTGATGTGCTTCCCAAGTTGATCAATCCCGATACCGGGCGTATTCATACCAGTTTCAACCAAACCGTGACCGCCACCGGCAGATTATCTTCCACCGACCCCAACTTGCAGAATATGCCCATCAAAACGAAATTGGGGAGGAAAATAAGAAAGGCTTTTACGGCTTCTACCGGATACAAAATAGTCAGCCTGGACTATTCCCAAATAGAACTTCGTTTGGCAGCGCATTTGTCCGGAGATAAAAAAATGATCGAGGCGTTTAAAAATAACGAAGATATCCATACCACTACCGCCGCCGAGATCAACAATGTTCCTTTGGAAGAAGTAACCAAGGATATGCGCCGAGAGGCCAAGGCCATAAATTTCGGGATCTTATACGGCCAAGGTCCGTTCGGATTATCCCAAACCGCCGACATTCCCATGGCCCGGGCCAAGGAGTTCATCGCCCAGTATTTTAATGTTTTCAAAGGAGTTAAAAGATATATTGAAAAGTGCATCCAAACAGCGGAAACCAACGGATATGTGGAGACCATGTTCGGCCGGAAAAGGTATCTGCCGGAGATCAATTCCGAAGTCCCCAGAGTTAAAAAGGGAGCGGAAAGGATAGCCATTAACACCCCTCTGCAAGGAAGCAGCGCCGATATGATCAAAAAAGCCATGGTCGAAGTCCAAGCATTCATTGACAAAGAGTGTGAGAATAATAATATTAAAATGCTTATTCAAGTTCATGACGAGTTGTTATTTGAGATAAAAGAAGAAGATGCCGAAAAGACGGCTAAAAATATCAGGGATATTATGATCGGAGTGGTTGATTTGGATGTTCCGTTAAAAGTGGATATCGGACTGGGCGGCAATTGGGGGGAGATAGAAGAGTTGGCGCTGAATTAAAAAAAGGCAAAAGTTTTTCTTCGCTCCCCGAATATTTATCCGCCTTTTGTAAACAACATTATTATATTTTATATATGCCAAGATTCAGTGGAAAATTAAAACAATTGCAAGACAAAAAGATCGCCGTTTTGGGGCTGGGAATAGAAAATTCGGCTTTGGTCAAGTTTTTATTCCAAAATAATATTCCTTGCGAATTGGTTGTTTGCGATATAAGGCCGGAAGCGGAACTAAAAGAGAAAATGGAAGAGTTGAGCGAATTTTTTTATAAAAGCCGTTCCACCAAGCTATCCTTGAATTTGGGTCCCGGTTATGACGATCATTTGGAAGAATATGATGTTATTATGCGTTCCCCGGGGTATCCGTTGTTCAGTTCCAATTTGATCAAAGCGGTAACGCAAAGAGAGAAAAAAGGAGACATAAGAAATTTTTTTATCAACAGTCCCATGAAGCTTTTTTTTGATGTTTGTCCGGCCGGCATTATCGGGGTTACCGGCACAAAGGGAAAAGGAACCACCGCTTCATTGATAGCCCATATTTTGGAACAAGGAGGTAAAAGGGTTTTTTTGGGAGGCAATATCGGTGTCGCCCCCTTTGATTTTATCGATAAAGTGGAAAAAAATGATTGGGTGGTATTGGAATTATCCAGTTTTCAATTGGAAGATATTCACAAAAGCCCCCATATTGCGGTTTTTACCAATTTCTACAAAGAACATTTATCTTCGGCCGACATTCATAATCCTAACTATCACAAAAGGCTAAGAGATTATTGGCGGGCCAAATTGAATATCTTTAGGTGGCAGACAAAAAAGGATTTGGCGGTGGTAAATGATAATTTAAAAATGTTTTTGGCAAGTTATGGGTTTAAATCCAATTTTTATTATTTTACCAAATCCGATCTGGAAAGCTCCCTTATGGGAGAGCATAACCGAGAGAATGTGGCGGCCGCCGAAAGAGTGGCTCATTTGTTAAAGATCAAAAAGGAGGTGGTCAAAAAAGCGGTAAAAAGCTTTTCTCCCCTGCCCCATAGATTGGAATTTGTCAAAGAAAAAGGAGGGGTGAATTATTATAACGACAGTTTCGCCACCACTCCGGACTCGGCCATAACCGCTTTGCGGTCCTTTTCTTCGCCGGTCATTCTTTTGGCCGGCGGAGCGGATAAGGGAAGTGATTTTGCCGGAATGTCCCGGGAAATAAAGGAAAAAGTTAAATTTGTTATTCTTTTTGACGGAGCCGGTTCGGTGAAATTACAAAAAGAATTGCGCCATGTCGGCTTTTCTCAAGAGAGGATGAAAGTGGCGTGTAGTATGGAAGAGGCCATGGAAGAGGCTCATCGCCAAGCCGCATTCGGGGATACGGTGTTGCTTTCCCCCGGTTGCGCCAGCTTCGGCATATTTAAAAATTACAAACAAAGAGGAGAGCTTTTTAAGATGTATTGCCAATAAAAATACTTGCTTCCGCCTTTTATGATAAGCAAAAATAAGTGAATTTATATATCACAATCGATTAAAATATGGATATTAATCAAAGAATCCGCCAAGAGCTTAGAGCTAACATAGAAGAAAAACACAAGGAAAGTAGCCGGAAAATCTTTAAGGAAAAGATTTCCTGTTATGGCGTAAAAACTCCGGTTGTTCGTCGAATGGCCAAAAAACACTTTAAACAAATAAGTTATCTGTCCAAAAAGGAAATATTGGTTTTAAGCGAACATCTTCTCAAAAGCGGTTACAACGAGGAGGCCACCATCGCCATACAATGGACAGGAAATATCGTTGATCGATTGGAAAAGAAAGATCTGGCGATCTTTGAAAAATGGCTTGATCTGTATATGGACAATTGGGCAAAAGTCGACGATTTTTGTTTGCATGTGATCCATCCCTTGATCGTTGAATATCTCGAATTGGTCCACAAAGTAAAACAATGGCCGCGCTCCGCCAACAAATGGTTGCGAAGGGCTTCGGCTGTAAGTTTTATCACCACCGTTAATTCCTTTTATGCAACGCGGCATGACCTTGAAGACATCTTTGAGGTTGCCGAAACGCTTTTGCCGGACACTGAAGATATGGTGCAGAAAGGATATGGATGGATGTTAAAATCCGCTTCTGTCCAAAACCGGCGGCAAGTATTTGATTTTATAATGAAACACAAACCGGAGATGCCGAGGACCGCTTTAAGATATGCCATTGAAAAAATGCCGGATGACCTTAAAAAAAGAGCAATGATCAAAGATTGATCCGGTATTAAATGTTTCACACTGGCCGGTGTGAAACATTTAATTTGCTTAATAAAGTAAACAAGGCTATAAAATCTTATTTGTTGGATTTTCAAGCGTTGTTTACAAAAATAAATTTAAAAATTTTTAGATTTGCTTGCTACGATCTTCTTCTTTCGAGAAAGCGGAAGTAATTATTTTTGTTAACCTACGGGTATGGTAGGGTTGCATTGTTAACAAAAATAAT
>CAZEHL010000040.1:0-6103 GCA_964512155.1 uncultured Gammaproteobacteria bacterium
TCTTCCCTTAAATCCGGGCCTGATATTTTTTTATTTATTATACAAGAATATTTCAAGGAAAGATCCACCGGCTCTTTGACCAAATAGGGAGCTCCTCTATTCAATATTTTTAATTGTTCGTATTCGGAGCTTGCTTCTTGTTTGATCTTTTCATTTTCAATATCAGCTTTCAAAGATCTTGAAATTCTGGGTATTTTATAAAAAAAGTTATCATCTTGGGCAACCCAAGAAAGCCTTCTTTTTTGGAAAGCGTTTTGATCTATAAGATCCTCTATTTTATTGTCATGCTCTGTATTATTCATTCCAATCTTTAAATATTAACCTTTTGTTTTTCATCGACTTCTACCTTTAATTTTTGAGCTCCCTGTCCTGTTAAACAAGATTTAAGTCTGTTTTTTAAAAACATTTGACAGGGCAGGCCGGTTTTGAAAAGTTTTCTGATAAGACGTTACTCTCTTTTTAACGCCATAATTTTATCTATAGAGAAATCTCTATAGTTTAAATATATCAAAATTTATCAAGAAATTTTTATCAAGAGATATTGACATATTGGTATAATATGCAATACGATAATAGAATCACGATAAAAAGCACCCCTTGAGGTTCCGTCCTTAAGAGGTGCTTTTTTTATATGCGAAATTGTTTTCTTTTTTGTACATATAAATTTAGTTAATTATTTCCAAATGACAGATTCCTGCCTATCAATTCCTCCGGTTTCTCTATATCACCCCTGTAGATGTCCTGTAAAAGCATTGGAATATCCGGGTGGTGGCCTTTTTATTTCATAATTTTTGTTTAATATATTCGGGGAAGGACAATATCCTTTCTTTTCCTTTTTTCGGCTCCAGTAAAAATTGCCTCACCTCTTCAGCCAGCGCTTCCAAATCCACATTTCGACATCTTTCCAAGACTTTTTCCTTCAATTCTTTGGACGTTTTTATCCCCGCAACCCGCTTTAGACAATTGTAATCCGGACTTGTTAATCCCATCAAATAGGAGATATCATAAATATCTCTTCCTTTTTCTCTTTTTCTTTCCAGGAAAGCGATAAATTTTTGGTTTAAGATGATCTCGGGCGGAGCGGTTAAAATGCTTCTATAAACATCGAATTTATCCAAAATAAATTCCCGAGAGGGGGTTTGCATTTCCTTGCTAACGGCATCCACTCGAATTAATATTTTGCGGTCGGTATGATCGGTTAATTTGTTTTCATATAACAAACGAGGAAATTTGATATAACAGTGATAAGCCCCTTTTTCAACATTTCGAAACTCAGCTTCAAATCCTTTATATTCCATATCTTTTACCGTTTTTTCTAAAAGCGCTTCAAAATCGGAAAAAGAAAGCCCGAAATTATCAAAATCCAAATCCTCTGAGAAGCGCTGTCCGCCGTAAACTATTCTAATAGCGGTTCCGCCGATAAAACTTAATTTTTCGCTTCCTTCATGTTTATACAGTGAATCCAGTAGTTCATATTGCAGATACTCCAATAATATAAACTTGGCGTGATGATAAAATGCTTCTTCGGAATAATATTTTTTCAGTTGATCTATTAAAAACATATCAAGAAAAAATCATATTTAAGATATCTTGCGTCCTCCTCCCCGCAATACCGGCATACTTTTCCGTTTTTTTCCTATCCAATTCTTCCAAAGTATCGGGATTTAGCCTCAACTCTCCCACATCCTTTTCGTCTTTTATTTTGGCTGAATTCAAATATATATAATCCAACAAAGCCTTTTCCGGTTCCGCTATTAGGTACGGCAATCCGTTTTTTTCCTTTTTTTGATATCCGAAAAAAAGCTCTTTCTTGAGATGTCTATACACGAAAAGGCCCATATCATTAGAAAATTCTCGAGTAGGCTTGGCGGTAACGGAAACGCATTGATAAACCGCCTCGGGTATAAGACCGTACTCGGATAAAGCCCATTCCAGGCTCAAATAGGAAGGTTGATATAATTTAAAAGCTATATGTTCTTTAGTGACTTCTTCCTTCTTGTTATCTATCAAGTATATGCCGTTTTTTAATTTACTGAGGTAGCCTTGATCCACCCACCGGGAAAGTTGATAAGGATAGACTTTTAATCCTTGCCTCCTAAGGTCTTGCAAGGTAAAAATCGGAGAAGATGAATTGTTTATCAATTGAATATATTTCATTTTTTTATTATTTTTAATAAACTTCTGAAATTATTTTAACATATCCGGTCAAAATTTTCAAGGATAAACCCGGAAATCTACTTCCACACGGACAGATCCCGGCCGAGCAATTCCTCCGGCTTCCCCATCCCTCCCCGGTGGGTACTGTTTATTTTTCCAATTATATCATTTTCCCAAAAATATCGCGAGCGAGGAGGCCTTGCCCTTTACAAAAACCGAAAATTATGTAATTATTAAAACTTAAATATAAATTAATTTTTGCACTCTTTTATAAGTGCCGTCATTGTTTGCGTCAAGATCTTTTAGGGCAAGGGTCTTTGGAGTCAACATTTGGAAAGGCGCTTTTTAGAGCGGCAACCAAAAACGTAAATTATGACGACATTTAAACAACTGGGGCTTCCCCCGGAAATTATTAAAACCTTGGACAAGGCCGGCTTTACCGAGCCGTCCCCGGTGCAAGCCGAAACCATTCCTTTTCTTTTGAACTCGGATGAAGACTTGATCGCTCTGGCTCAAACCGGAACCGGCAAAACGGCGGCTTTCGGCCTGCCTGTCTTGCATAAAACAAAAGCGGGAGGCAAGGAACCGACAACTTTGATACTCTGCCCCACCAGAGAATTATGCATACAAATAACCCGGGATCTGCAGGGCTTTGCCGAGCACTTGAAAGGCGTTTCGGTAACATCGGTTTACGGGGGGCAGGCCATGAATATCCAAATAAACGCTCTTAAACGAGGCACCGATATTGTAGTCGGCACTCCGGGAAGGATCCATGATCTGATCCGGAGGAAAGTATTGGCCTTAAAGAATGTGGAACGAGTGGTTTTGGACGAGGCGGACGAAATGCTGGATATGGGATTTAAAGCCGATCTGGACGCCATTTTAGAGCAAACTCCTTCTTCCAAACAAGTGATGCTTTTCTCGGCCACCATCTCCAAAAGCGTTTATTCCATCGCCTCCGGTTATATGAAAAAACCGAAAGAAATAAGTATAGGAGGAAGGAACAAAGGAGCCGATAATGTAACTCATGAGTACTATGTAACAGCCGGCCGGAATCGATTCGAGGCTTTAAAAAGGATTTTGTCTTCTTTGCCGAATGTATACGGCATAGTATTCTGCCGGACCAAAAGAGAAACCCAAGAGGTGGCGGATAAACTGCAACAAGCCGGCTACAATACCGAAAGCTTGCACGGGGATATATCCCAAAATGCCAGAACGGCCATAATGGACAGATTTAAGAAAGGCCGTATCACTTTGTTGGCCGCGACCGATGTGGCGGCCAGAGGTATAGACGTCAACAGCTTAACCCATATCATAAACTACAACCTGCCGGATCAAAACGAAGTTTACACCCACAGAAGCGGCCGAACCGGCCGGGCTCAAAAAAGCGGGATCTCTATTTCCATTCTGGCCCCCGGTGAAACCGGAAGAATAAAACAACTGGAAAGAATGGTCGGTAAAAGTTTTGAATACAAAAAAATACCGTCCGGAGAAGAGATCATAACCAAAAAACTTGATTCCTTTTTGGAGGAATTCCAAAACATTGATATAGACGACTCCGGTTATGAGAAATATTTTGCCGAAGCCGTTTCCAAGCTAAAGAACCTAAAGAAAGAAGAGATCATCAAAAAAGCCACCCTTTTATTCATGAGGGACGACATCAAAGAATGCAAAAAATGCGGAGATCTGAACAACACCTTTAATTCGAAGGAAAAAACGAGGGATAACGGAAATAAAGTCGAGATAAAAATAAATATCGGCAAAAAACACAACTTGGATATTAAGGAATTTTTCTCTTTGATAAACTCTTGCGGACACAAGGAGAGAATAGATATAGGAAGGATCAAGATCCTGCCGGCCTTTACCATCTTCTCGGTGGATAAGCAAAAAGCGGAAAAGGTGGCCAAAGGATTGCGGGGCAAAAAATACAAAGGAAGCGCAGTAATTGCCGAACGCAAATAAAACGAATAATAGCTTTTAAAAAACATCCTCTAAACAAGAGGATGTTTTTTTAGGGGGTTGGCGTAAAAAAGAAACATCATTCCGCCCCGCTGTTCGCGAACAGCGGGGTGGAATCCCGGGGTCATTCACGAGATCCCTGCTTTCGCAGGGATGACGTTCTTTTGTTCAGGATGACGTTCTTTTTACTCGGGATGACGCTGAAAAATTGTACGTCATTCCGGCGAAAGCCGGAATCCCGGGGATATTCACGAGATCTCTGCTTTCGCAGGGATGACGTCTCTTTCACCCGGGATGACGTTCTTTTGTTCAGGATGAGGAAGACGAGATTTATCGGTTTTTATACAATTGCAAATACCCTTCAACGGTGTTTTTTATCGTGAATCTATCGGCATTCTTTTTATTGGCTTCGGAAGCTTTTCTTCTCGCCTGTTCATCTGTTGCCAATTTTTGAAAATTTTGCAAAAACTCTTTTTTATTATTCAATTCAAAAAGCTGCTCTCCGGAAAACATTTCTTCCGCCCCTCCCACTTGGGAAGCCAACACCGGAACGCCGGCAAACAATGCTTCTATCAAAGTAACAGACAATCCTTCGTATCTGGAAGGAAGAATGAACAGGTCAAAGGCTTTAAGGTATTGAGAGGCATTGGGTATAGAGCCGGCCAAAATTATTTTGCCTTGCAACCCCTTATCGGAGATCATTTTTTCATATCCGCTCCGCTCGGGGCCGTCGCCGATAATAACGGCGCGGGCGTTCGGTTTTATTTTTAAAATTTCCGGGAAAATATTTATCAGGAATTCGTAATTTTTTTGGTAATGAAGACGGCCAATGGAACCGATAAGAAAAGTATTATCCATACTTTCCCGCTTTTCCCTTTGTCGCCCTCCAAGGGCGACGAAACCGTCGCCCTTGGAGGGCGACAATAATTTCCGCCGAGCTTGGAAACTATTTAAAAATTCCAAATTCTCCGGATCCAGGCCGTTATATATCAAGTACCCTTGTCCCTTTTTTACCAAACCTTCTTTTTCAGCCAAATTCAAGTTGTGCCGGCTGACAAAAACCGAAGCGTCCACATATCGCAATAAAGTCTGAAACAATTTTTTGTACAAAAATTTCTTGATCGGATTATCCCGGTAATTGGGATCCAACATGGACATCCCTCGAAAGGTAAACACCGTTTTCGGCTTATTTCGGCTCTTTTTGGAAGATTTGGCGGCGAACAGAGCATTGGAACTGTTAATGTGGACGACATCAAAAGGATGGTTGTTCAAAAAATGTAACACCTCCCGGACAAACAACCAATTGGCCAAAGGGTTATGGGTGCGCTTCAACCATTTGAATCTTTGGGTCCGGATGCCTTCTTTTTCCAGTTCCTTTTTTAAAAAATCCCCTTCTCCGAAGCCGACGGTTACTTCCTTCCCTCTTTTCTTTAGCTGTTTGGATAAATTTAAAACCGACATTTGGGCTCCGCCCACTTCCGCTTTGGTAACTATGATAAGAATTTTTTGCTTGCTTTCCATATTCATGATCTTGTCGAAGAAACCCCTCCGTTATCCCTGATTCTAATTAGGAATTTCTTCAATATTCCCAAGATCCCTGGTCAAGCCAGGGATGACGCTCAATTTTCTCCTATTTTAATAAGAATCTTTCTCAAATTTCAATTTTATTTAACTGATCCCTAAATGTAAAATACAATAATATTAATTGAAAAACAATCCCGCCCTTGATAAAAAGCGGGACTATTTTTACAGTATATAGCCATCCTGTTCATTACACGGCTTCCACTTTCTTTACTTCCGGCACCTCCTTAACAAGAACAGCTTCCACACCGTCTTTAAGAGTTACTTGGGCCATGGGACAACCGGCGCAAGCTCCCATTAATTCCAATTTAACCACTCCGTTTTCTTCGTCCCATTCCACAAATCGAACATCTCCGCCATCGGCTTGCAGGTTGGGCCTAATGTTTTCTAAACTTTTTTTGATCCT
>CAZEHL010000040.1:6203-7746 GCA_964512155.1 uncultured Gammaproteobacteria bacterium
TAATATATAAACACCGGGGTTCCGACATTGACCCATTCATACAATTCCTTGGCCGGTTCCATTCCCAGCCGGATGCATCCGTGGGATACGGCTTGCCCCAAGTGGTCCTCCCCTTCTCTGTAGCCGTTCGGCCAGTATGGAAGTTGGTGAATACCGAATTTACCGGTCCCCAATCCCATCCAATAGGGCATCCACAATCCGTAAGGAGACCAAGCTTTTTCGGCTTTATTGATGATCAAATAATCTCCCTTCGGAGTGGGCATGCTCGGCTTGCCGGTGGAAACCGGATATTTATCCATTTTAACGCCTCCCAAAAAATAGGAAAGTTCTTGATCGCCGGTGTCGATCTCAATCCTTTTGGCAAGTTTTATCGACTCCGTGTTCAAGGGGCTATAGCCGGCTTCTACCTCCTCCCCGTCGGTGTAACCGTCTCCATCGGTATCCGGATCAGTAATGTCTGTCCCGAAATTAAGTTCCATTCTATCATTTAACCCGTCATTGTCAAAATCACTATCTTCCAATTTAACCGCTCCCGGTTCGTGCGGAGAATAGCCGTTGTTTAATTCCAGCCAATCGCTATAGCCGTCCCCGTCCGTATCGCGGTTATGGGGGTCGGTGCTGTAAATCTCTATTTCATCCCGGTCCGGCACTCCATCGCCGTCCGAATCTTTTCGTTTTTCAGCCAAAACCGCGGTTGAACAAAGACAAAAAAGTAATATTAAAAAAATAATATATCTCATATTTTTATTTATCTTCTAAAACTTTCTTCATGGTCGAATACCGGTCCGGCGGTTAAAAATTTCTTTTCTCCTTTTTGATAAACTGTTAACAACAGATCCACTCCGTCAATACTTTCAACCAACGACCCCCTTTGGTCGCCGAACATTATCTTCTTGGTTTTATCGCCCTTTTCGTCTACTTTGTATTGGGAAACAAACTCATATAAAAATTCATAATCTTCTTTAGTCAAACTTTTCCCCTCCAGCTCTTTCTTTATTATTTCTTTTATTCTTTTTTGTTTCTCTATCATTCTTTCCATATCGTCTTTAACAGAAGCCGTTTGGTCTGTGATCTTTAAAGAATCAAACATTTCCAAAAGCATTTCCGAATTGGATATCAACTCATTTATCAAACCCAGGTCGGGCTCCACATATGCATACTCGCTTATTTCCATCCCTGAACCGCCTATTCTATCTCCACTCCGGTCGGTTTCGCCTCTATAGATCTTAAAAACATCCATAGGCAATTGCAGATTGGTAAAGGCCCCCAAAGAAGCTTCCATTTTTCTTTCATACCAATTTTCGTTTTTCATAAAAGCCGGTTTTTCCATATCCGCTTCTTGCAAATAATTGTTCAAGATAGCCATCAAGCTCCAGAAATTACTGCTATACCAAGTATTATCGGTAAATTTATCCAACTCTTTTTTTATTTTTTGTTCTTGGCTATCATAGCCGACATAAGAAGTATTCTCGATAAAATATGGTCTATCTTTTAAGCTGTTTTTCGGCTCTATTAAATTCATAATATCATAGGCAAACCCCCG
>CAZEHL010000041.1:0-7511 GCA_964512155.1 uncultured Gammaproteobacteria bacterium
CCGAATTCCCGTTCTTGTTCTTTGGTGAAAAATTTATAATAAACATTAGCCGCTTCCTCTAGTTCTTTCTTGTCCGGCACCACATTTTCCACTCCCTCCGCTTTTACCATTTCCAGAAAAGAATCATAATTGGTCTTTCTTTCAACTTTAAATTTAGATCCATTGTTGATTAACAAATAATCGCCGACTTGCATTCGACTAAATTTGCCTTTATTCAACCTGCCCTCCACTGTCTTTCGGCCGTTAACTATATAAGTGTAATAGGGCTCTTGAACATTGATCTCGTATAAACTCATAAAAAATAATTATTAAAATAAACAAGGGTAAATTCGAAAATTTACCCTTAATAATACAACAGAATTTAGATAATTTCAAATTCAAAAACTCTAACGCCTTTAAATTTGTTTAATTTCCATTTAGGATATACGCTCTGGTATTCCTTTAGTGCTTCCTCCTTTTTCATTCCGGGGACCAATAATTCGGGGTTCTCGTTGTCTAACATGTCATTAAAATTCCGATAAAGGCGAATGTCACGTATCAAAACTTTAACCGAACGGTCTTCCCAGAAAAAAAGAACCTTATCCCCTACTTTGATATTTCTAAGTGAGGGGTAATTTACACGAGCCTCTAGCTTCTTTTTTTCTGAAGCCACCATTTCGAAATACTTCCTCTTAAATCTCAGTTCTTTCATTTTCATACAATCTCCTTTTTCAATACGTATTCTACAACTCCATTCTGATACTTTCCCTTCTTTTTGTCCAAAACAGAAAAACCATTGTTTTTAAAAAAACGAAGGGATTTATCCTTGGTTTCTGAAACGGTGACGATGATCTGCTGATAATCAAATCTGCGCGCAAATTTTTCCGCAAACTTCATTAACTCCAATCCGTGACCATTGTTTCTATGCCCGGGCATTACCACAAGAGTAGAGATTTTAAGATAGGTTTTTTTCGTATCCGCCTTAAGCGACACAAAACCGCTAATACCTCCTTCTCCTTCTAAACAATAGGCGTGCTTATGCCCGGCCCCTGTGAACCACTCGTTAAAGGCCTTGGATTGATCTCCGTACAAAGGAGTTAAAATGTTTTCAGCAATTTCTTTCAATACATCTTCATCACCTTTATCTACTTTTCTAATGTGCATAAACCCCTCCTTTTATTGATATTTTTTGTTAATATCAATAAAACATACCATAATATATGATTTTGTCAATCAGTGATCCTTGGATGTAAATTTGAGGCGTACCACTTTATTGGGATTTATCTCTTTAACAAAAAATTAAAAAGTTCGAACATGTAATCTGGGCATAAAAAAACAGCCTGTAAAATCAGGCTATTTTTGTATGCTCCCGGGGTCGGATTCGAACCGACGACCAATTGGTTAACAGCCAACTGCGCTACCGCTGCGCCACCCGGGAATATTCAATTTTCAATGAATTACAAATTCTATAATAACCGAATTCAAAAGACTCGTCAACACCGGCATTTCAACTAATAATCCCGCAATTTTTCTATTTCTTTTTTCTTTCTTATCTTCTCCAAGGCTTTGGCCTCGATCTGCCTGATTCTTTCTCTGGTCACGTCGAATTCCCGTCCCACTTCTTCCAAAGTATGGGTTACTCCGTCGGTCAAACCGAACCTCATTTCCAATATCTTTTGCTCTCTGGCGTTCAAAGTGGCCACTATCTCTTTTACATAATCCCGCAACAGGTGCAGGGCCGCCCTCCTGTCCGGACTAACATTCTTCACGTCCTCAATAAAATCTTCCAAAGTGGAATCCTCGTCATCGTCTCCGACAGTGGTTTCCAAAGAAATGGTGTCTTGGGAAATCTTGATGATATATCTTACTTTATCTATATCTTCTCCCATCTCGGTGGCGATCTCTTCCGGCAACGGTTCTCTTCCCAAATCCTGGATCAATCTTCTTTCCACTTGTTGGAATTTGTTGATAGTTTCCACCATATGCACCGGAATGCGGATGGTTCTGGACTGGTCGGCCAAGGCCCTGGTTATGGCCTGCCTGATCCACCAAGTGGCATAAGTGGAAAATTTATATCCTTTCCTGTATTCAAATTTCTCCACGGCTCTAAACAAACCGATGTTACCCTCTTGGATAAGATCCAAAAGGCTCAACCCCTTAGTGCCGGCGAATTTTTTGGCAATGGAAACCACCAGTCGAAGATTAGCCTCGATCATTTGCCTTTCCGCTTCCCTATCGCCTTTTTCTTTGCGTTTGGCAAGCTCCACTTCCTGCTCTTGGCTCAACAAAGGCACTTTTCCGATCTCCTTTAAATACATCTGTATGGAGTCGGAACTGATATTGGAAAGGTCTATATTTAAAGGCACGCCGGTGGATGTAACATTTTTACCGCCCTCCCCGCTCTCTTTTTTCTTTTTTCCTCCCATATCTTCATATGCCGGCGGAGCGGAAGCGGCTCCCAATATCTTGCCGGTGTCTTCCACTATCTTCACCCCGTTGCTCTGCAATTCACCCAAAAATTCCTCATAATCATAAACATAATCCTCTAATTCATTAAAAATATGCAATATCTCGGTCTCGGTCAAAAACCCCCTACTTCTTCCTTTGGCTATCAATTTTGCCAACTGTTCCTTTCCGGGAGGAGAAGCGGTTTTATGCTCGATCTTTTTTTTGTTTTTTTTGGCTTCTTTCGCCCCTTTTCCTGCTTTATTTTGGACGGATTTTTTGGAAGCGGCTTTTGAAATTTTACCGGAAGAAGAGGGAGAGGCGGTTTTTTTCCGGGAAGCGGGTCTTTTCTGAGGCTGTTTTTTGGAATCGGATCCGGCAGAGTTTTTTTTGGAAGTAGAGGAGGTTTTTTTTATATTTGCCATAGAAAAAATAGAATATTATATAAGAAATTAAATTCCGCCCCGAGTTCATTTTTGTTCTCCGGCCACTTTTCGAGGGTGGCGGAGGGCGACAGAGTGGATATTTGAAAAACCAACTTTATAAAAGCACACTTTGTTTTATTTTTCAACAATGACCTTAAAACCGACAAAAAAATACACCCTCAAAAAATTATTCTTCGGAGCTGTATTCATCCGATAATGTTTTCAGTTCTTTCATCAGGCTTTCCACTTGTCCGTGATCGCCTTGTTTTTCCGCTTGGGAGATAAGTTGCTCTATCTCTTTTTTCCTGGTGGAAATATATATTTTTTTCAATTCTTTAACTATTCCCAATATTTCTTTTTTTGCCCTGTCGTTGTCAAAATTATAAAAATCTTTTTCACCCAAAACGGCCAATTTATCCAACACCTTCATTTTGCGGTTCAAGTCTTGTTCTTGTTCGGCCGAGGTTGAGCCGAATTTTTCTTTTAAAATATTAAAATCCGGTCCGCCCTTCTCTGAGCCGGAGTTTATATCATTATAATGGATAATAAGGTCTTTGTAAAATATCTTATTGTCTTCACCGGCTATCTCGCCCACCTCCAACCTATTGATAACATGCTCCAGGAAAACGGGAAATTTTATCACCAAAGCCAAAAGGGCTTCAGACAGCATCTCTTCCCTGCTTTTGCGGAAAAAAATAACCGGCTCACTATATTCGTTATCTTTTTTACCTCTTTCTCCTGAATTATTCCTTTTGGGCAACGACTCTCTTAAATACCTTTCATCAATATTAACAGCTTCACTTAATCTTCTTATCCATTCGTCTCTTTCTATTTTATTCTCTATCTTGTTTATTACGGGAAGCATCCGCTTGACCGCTTCTTTTTTATCTTTAACCGAATTCAGATCCAGATCTTCCGACAGGATCCGGAAATAGTAATCAATGACATACTGGGAATTTTCCAAGGCGGTTTTAAATTCTTCGGGATTGTTCCGTATCAACTCGTCCGGATCCTTGCCTCCGGGTAATGTCACTATCTTGATGTTCACGTCCTGCTTCATGGCTTCTTTAATACCTCTATCGGCCGCCATCTTGCCGGCCTCGTCCATATCAAAGGCCAAGGCGATATTTTCGCTATACCTTTTTAACAATTGTAATTGGGCTTCTGTTAAAGCGGTGCCGGAGCTGGCCACCACATTCTTGAAACCGTGCTGATGAGCGGTTATTACATCCATTTGGCCTTCCACCACCACAACGAATTTGGCGTTTCTAATGCTTAATTTGGCCTTATCCAAGCCGAATAATATCCGGCTTTTATCATAGATCATGGTTTGAGGGCTATTGATGTATTTGCCCAATTTTTCTTGCTCTTCTTTATCCGGTCTTACTCTGGCGGAAAAAGCCACGGTATTGCCGTTGAATTCATTGATGGGAAACATGATCCTGCCTCTGAATCTATTATAATAGGATTCTCTTCCTTCTTTTTTGATACTTAAACCGGCTTGAAATACCTCTCTTTCTGAATACCCTTTTTCTTTTAATAAGTTGAGAATATCGTCCCAAGACTCCGGACTATAACCCAATTGCCATTCGCCTATGGTTTTGTCGGTTAGGCCTCTTTTATAGAGATATTCCCTGGCCGGCTTGGCCTCCTCGGATTCCAGTAAATTCCGATGATAATAATTTACAGCCGTTTCCATAATATCCAACAAACGGTTTCTTTGCGACGCCATTTGAGAATTTTCTTTTTTTAAAGTAACTCCGGCCTTGGGAGCCAAAGACCTTAAAGCTTCCACAAAAGTGATCCCTTCCATCTCCATCACAAAAGATATAACATCTCCTCCCTTGCCGCAACCGAAGCAATGCCATATCTGCTTTTCCGGGGAAACCGAAAAAGAAGGGGTTTTCTCCCTATGGAAAGGGCAAAGAGCTTGAAAATTGGCTCCGGCCGATTTAAGCTGGATATATTCCCGGATAATATCCACTATATCCAGTCTGGATTTTATTTCTTCCGAAGGATTCATTCTGTATAGTTATTGGTTATTCGTTATTGGTTATTCGTTGATTGGTATACCTCTTAACAACCGATAACAAATGCACTTCAACAAAAATTATATTGATCTATTTCTTTGTATCTATCAATTGTTTTAATCTTTTCAATTCTTCCAACACCCTCTCTCCTTCATATTCGCTTTTATGTCTTTTTTCGCCGATACTGTTTGCTTGTTGGTCTATATGAAGATCAAGAATATAACTCTCCGCGGTCTCTTGAATATACATATGAAACCTGGGATACCGGCCTCCTCCCAATCTCCTGGCGAAGCTCTCTTTGCCGTTGTCCCTGCTGTCAATCAAAAAACCGTATCCGGCACTTCTTAAAAAATTATATGGATCGATATTCGTTTTATTTTTATGTATCTTTAATTTCATAGCCACCTTTTTTTCTTTTCAAAAATTATATATTTACAAAGCAAGAAACTTTCTCCGGCCACAATAAGCGAAACGGAAAGTTGGGCGAAAATATACATCACGCCGAGCCATTCGACCATCAAATACATTCCGGAAGCGTTCAAAAATAAGTTAAACAACCCTACACTAAAATACGCCCCGGCCTGCCTTTTTATTTTATAATTATCGTTATCTCGAAAGGTCCAAAATTTTTGAGCATTAAAACTGAAAACAAAAGCTGCCACAAAAGCGAGAGAAGTGGAAAATATATACCATATTCCCGCAATATCGGTCAAGAAATACAATAAACCAACATGTATAAAAGTGGCCAATCCTCCGGATAAAAGATATTTAATATA
Organism: uncultured Gammaproteobacteria bacterium; assembly: GCA_964512155.1. Lineage (GTDB taxonomy): Bacteria > Patescibacteriota > Patescibacteriia > Patescibacteriales > JAGXOH01 > JAGXOH01. Next base: position 5,656 of record CAZEHL010000041.1, read on the forward strand.
TATTTTATTCTTATTGAGGATAAAATATATATTCGGAAGAATTAAGCGAAGTCTATTTTTAAACTTTTTATACATGGGTGTGGGAACTTTAACGGAACTGATTCGTTTTGCATGGGATGCAAATTTCCGATCTCGGGCACACTTGTTGGGATCTCTAATCTATTTAAATACTATCACTCAGCTTTTTTTAGGTCAATTTCATATTCCGACAAAACCCTTGAAAAACTCCATCGAGACGAAAAAGTTTGCTATCTTCTTTTGGTTGGTTACCTTTGGGGTCGCTTTTCGTTATAATAAATATAAACATAACAATTAACTTTCAAAATAAACATAACAATTAACTTTCAAAGCCATGAAAAACAACCAAGCCATAAGCATAGCGTTAACCGTTGTCATCGCTTCTCTGGCGGTTATCGGAGGCGTCTATGCATGGGAATCATTGATCACAAAATCTTCTAACACTTCCGGTAATGGATCAAAAGAAAGCGATACCCAAGCTTCTCCATCCGCAAAAAACAAGGTGGAAGAATATATAAAAAACAATATCTCCGAACTATCTCCCGAGGACGCCGTGCTGGGAGGCACGTTCCATGTAACTTCCATAAATTTTGTCGGTCCCGACACTTGCATGGTTGATTATGAGGACGGCCATATAGCTTTAACCGCCGAAGCCGAATTCGAAATTGATCAACAAGGAAAAGTGGAAATAAATTCTTTTGAATTGATCGAAGATACCAAGAGAGGAGGCGAGCAAATAAATTTCCAAGAAATAGGCAATCTAACCAAACGAAACGGAAATTGGCACTTGATCTATGAAATGCCCGGCAAACCGGCCTTGGATCTAAAATTAACATTCACGAAAGAATCCGAATGCCTTGATGAAACCGAAGATAATTCCTGTACGCCGGTTTATTGGAATGTCGGAGATAGAGCCCAAATAACAGGAGTGGAGGAAGGAAAGGATCTGCGGGTGACAACTCTTCGGATCGTGGGAGAAGCCGGTAAAAATATAAGCGGCGGAAAAAATATTGATATAAACAGTTTTATGGAATGCGTAAACGCCGGACATGAGGTGCTATATCCGGATTGCGAGGGGTGTGCGCCCTATTGTGAAACACCCGAAGGAACTCGATTTGAAAAACAAACCGAATCGAATGATCATATTTGTGAAGATAGATGCGGAAACGGTATTTGTGAAGAAACGGTCTGTATGGGAGAGGGATGTCCCTGCGCCGAAACCTCGAGCAGTTGCCCCCGGGATTGTCAATAAATTGATCATATTGATATAATACTAAAAGAAAAGATCTAAATAATAAAAAAATAGACCAAATCACTATGGATCCTAAAAAAGAGAACAAAAAAATAGAAGAACTTTTTTCTTATCTCGGAAAAAACTCACTTGAACAAACCAAAACATTCGGATCTTTTATGGAAGCCGTGGAAAAAGACGGAAAGGTCTCCGCCAAAACCAAGGAAGCGGTGGCTTTAGGTATTGCCATTAAATCCCAATGCAAAGGATGCATCGCTTTTCACACCAAAAAGGCGCTGGAAAAAGGGTTTACAAAAGAGGAGATCCTGGAGATCGCTTGGGTGGCCGTCCTCATGGGAGGAGGCCCTTCCTTGGTATATATGTCCCACGTAAAAGAAGCATTGGAGGAATTCTCAAATGAATAATTCTTCTATTGGAAATTTTAATTATTTAAGGTTTTCTAAATGTTTCACACTGTAGTGTGAAACATTTAATATTATTCCAAATAATTCTTTGGTTGTTTTTTTTAAAATAGTTTCTGCCTGCACCGCCTTTGAGAAACTTTTCTCTGCCCAAGGCGTCCTGTTTATCCGGACCTCTGTTTAAC
>CAZEHL010000042.1:0-3175 GCA_964512155.1 uncultured Gammaproteobacteria bacterium
GCCGGAATGACGTTCTTTTTTCCCAGGATTCCGGCTCAAGGCCGGAATGACGTTCAATGTTCACCGGATTCCGGCTCGGGGGCCGGAATGACGTATGACATTCGCGGGATGGCGCTTGAATCACAAGGGGACGGGGAAATGTTTTATTTTTATTTTTCTGTTTTTAAAAAACTTTTATTCTTCGGTGGAAGTGGAATTTTCTTCCTTTTCCTCTTCTTTTTCTTTATTCTCGGCAGAGGTGGTGGCGTCTTCGCTTACTCCTTTAACCTCCCCTTCTCCGGTTTCGCCCGCATCTTCCGGTTCTTCTTGAAGTTCATTGAATTTTTGGGTAAATCTTTCCAGCCAAATCCTGGCTTGCTCATAATTTTCTTGATCAAAATTTTCCACCGCTCTGTCCAACAAGGTATACAATTCCGGCAAAGAGCCGTTATCCATATCCTCTTTATTGTTTTCCAATTTTCGGCCGGCCTCTTCCACTTTTTGGTGGACTTCTTCACCCTCACCTTCTTCGCTTTTATCCGCCGACTCGGGAATATAGATATCTTGGCCTTGTTCTTGCTTGCCGAAATCCATTACAAACATGGAATTTTCATCGGCCGTGGTGGCGGAATCGGAATTCTCTTCTGCCAATTGCTCATCTCCGCCGGTATTCTCATTGTTGTCTTCCTTGTTTTCTTCCCCGGCTGTCAGGCCGTTTTCATTGTCGCCCTCATTGTTGTCATTCGCATTTTCTTCCCCGGCTTTATCCGATCCGTCCGCTTCGCCGGAAGCGTTCTCTTCCGGATGGTCTTCGGATCGTTGTTCGCCGGTTGCCCGGGCTTGGCTGTTTTGTTCACTATTTGCTTGTTCATTGCCTTCTTCCGCACCTTCTCCATTCCGGTCTTTTTCTTCCGCTTCTTTTTCATCTTTATTTTCGCTTTCTTCCCGATCTTCTTCTTTGTCGGCCATGGCCATGGTATCCAACTCCCGCCTAACAGACATCAATTCTTCCCTGAAGCTGTCCTGCAATTGAACTGCGGATGCTTGGTCAAAAGACGGGTCGGAAAGGGTTTCGGTTATATCCCTGGCGTGTCCGCTGGAAAATCTTATGCTCATTCTGGCTTTTTCCTGTTCATCAAAAGTCAAGGCCAGTTTTAATTTCTCGGTCATTTTTTTGGTAAAGTAAAAAGTGTCTCCCGGCTTGCTGTATTGGGTTGCCTGGGCTCCCAACCCGCCGGTTATCACCAAGGAAGAAATGATGGCCACCGCCCAAGCCGGTTTGCTTAAAGAAGTTTTTAAACCGAAAAAAGCTTCACGGATCGTCTCCGCCAAGCTTTTGCGCCCTTCCCCTTCGATGTGGGAATTGCTTATCTGATTATATAAAACTCGCCCGTTATCTTGCTTCCAAGAAGCATCCGGGGTTATGTTCCGCAACTTTTTCAGTTGTTTTTCCAAATCCGAAGTTTTCATATATATTAGGATACGAAAGAAAAGCAAAAATGTTACAGTTTATGTTATGTATCGCCTTATGTCCGCTTTGGGGAAAAGCCGGCGTTTCCCTATCCTTCCATTAATTCCCGCAACGCTTTTAACGCTCTGTGGGATATTACCCGCACATTGTTTTTGGACTTGCCGGTAATGGCCGATATTTCTTTAAAAGAAAGCTCGTTTATATATCTTAATATCAATATCTCCCTGTATTCATCTTTTAATTCTTTCATCTTTTCCAGAACGATCTCCATATCGGAGTTTATTTCGGCTTGTTCGGCCATATTCCGGCCGATGTCCGGAATGTCGAACTTGTTGTCTTGATCTCCCATATTGACAGTGGAGGCGTTAACGGCGTTGCGGTAATGATCGATAACGGCGTTTCTGGCTATGGTATACAACAAGGCCTTTAAAGTCTTCTTGTCTTCCAGTTTATTTTCCCGCACTTTATTCCAAGCCTTTAAAAACACTCCGGCGGTAATGTCTTGGGCGTCTTCGGCTCTTTTTACTTTAAAAAAAACAAACCTGTAAATATCATTCAAATACATATCATAAGCCTGCATGAATGCTTCTTTATCCTTTTTCTTAATAACTTTCCGATCCACGTTTAACTCTCTTCCCTTTCTTTTGCTTTTCCCGAGCCAGGAGTCTTTGTTATTTGAAGAACTGTTGTTCGGCATTTTTTTCTTGGATTTAATTATACGATGAAGTTAGTAAAATATTACAATTTATGATAATTTAATTTATTCTTCAAACAAACATTAAAATACCACAAATATAAATGCGGTATTTACAGGAAATTATAAAGTATTATTCGGGGTTTGTAAATAATAATGATGGTAAATGGTTATTGGTTATTTGTTATTGGTAAATTGTAAATTGGAAGGTGGATTATCTTGCCTTGCATTCTCTAAAAATTTGTGCCAATATGGATTTACAAAAACAAAATAAGTCCAAGACAGGGTGGACATAAATCCTTAAAAACAAAGGTTATCCCCCGTCCTGGCAAACCGAAAAAAGCTAAAAAAAGCTAAAAAAAGAAAACAAAAATAAAAATAAACAAAAATTTTACGGATTTAAGTCCAAGTTGTAGTGGACTTAAATAGCCAAAATACCTTATTTTACACAATTTTAATATTTAAGTCCAAGTTGTAGTGGACTTAAATAGTCAAAATGGCTTATTTTAAGAATTTTACGGATTTAAGTCCAAGTTGTAGTGGACTTAAGTCCATTTTTTATCATGTCGGAAGAGATAAATAATGAAAATAAAGAAATTATAAAAAAAGGAGTTTCTCCCATTGGATGGGAGGATCTGACCAAGGAAGAGGAGGAAAGTGTTTCCGACAAAGAAGGCAATGTTTCGGCCGGACAAGCCGCCAGCAAGGGGCCGAAAAAGAAAAAAAGAAAAGAAACAAAACCGCTTGACAAAGAAATACTCACCAAGAACATGCCTCATCCGATATGGTTGAGAATATCGGAGTGCGCCAAATTGGGAGGAGTTCAACCCAAGACCATCAGAAGAGCTTTAAAGTCCGGCAAATTAAAATATATGGTGGAAGGCAACAGATATTTTGTTGACTTGAAAGCTTTGATATTATACTTAATGTCCACCAAAAAACTGCAGAACAAATTAAAAAAACAAGGTATCGGACAATATGTCGAGAAGTGGAAAAAATAACTCCGTGAGCACCTTCGAAAAGGTGCTCAG
>CAZEHL010000042.1:3275-4474 GCA_964512155.1 uncultured Gammaproteobacteria bacterium
TCCGTGAGCACCTTCGAAAAGGTGCTCAGGCAATAAAACACAAAAACACTTCCCGGAAAGTGGAAGTGTTTTTGTTCGGTCTTTAGTTGAAAACAAATTACACAGCGTCTTTGGCGGCCTTGGAAACCTTGAACTTCGGCACTGTTTTGGCCGGGATCTTGATCTCTTCACCGGTGGCCGGGTTCCTTCCCTTTCTGGCTTTTCTCTTGGTCTTTACCATTTTTCCCAATCCCGGGACCACGCATTCACCGCTTTTTTTAACCTCTTTTAAAACTACATCAGCCATGGTATCCACCACATTGGCCACGTCCTTTTTACTAAGGTCGGTTTTTTCCGCCAAAGTGTCCACCAATTCGGCTTTGGTCATTGCATCTGCCATAATTAATTCGGCTTTCAACCCTCAATCAAGCTTTATAGCTTGAAGATGAGGTGTTGATTTATTATTTAAATATCCCTAATATGGGAATTTATCAACCAACAAAATCTCTTATTTCCTTTATTATACAGCAGATATGCAAATATGGCAATATAGGCGGGGCCAAAAAAATTTTTGCTTTAAAGAAAGCGAAAAAACAACACTAACAGATCTTAAACTTTACCACAAAAACATATGAGAACCATAAAAAGACACTCTGGAAGAGGGGGTTTTAAAAGACCGGATCCGCATATAACCATGGAAAAATACAACAAGCTCAAAGAGGAATTAAAAGAATTAAAAGAGATAGAAAGACCTCCGGCCATTCGGGAGGTTAAAAGACTGGCCGAGATGGGGGATTTTTCCGAAAATGCGGCTTACCAAATAGCCAAAGGAAGATTAAGATCCATCAATAACCGGATCACCAAAATAAAAGATTTTTTAAGTCATGCCGAAATAATAAGCGCCGGCAAAGACAATGATAAAATATCCTTGGGAAGTCGAGTGACCCTGGAGATAAACGGGGAAAAAAGGACTTACAAGATACTGGGTTCGGCGGAGACGGATCCGGGTAAGGGGATAATTTCCCACAATTCTCCTTTGGGCAAAAATTTAATAGGCAGGGCCAAGGGCGAAACGGTTAAAGTCAAGGTCAAAGATAGGTTTATAGAGTATAAAATAATAGAGATATCAAGCTGAATAAAAAAACACTCGGCCTTTTGCCGGCCCGGGTGAAAGAATCGCGGTTTTCCGCGGAAGTTGTTGATCTAGCACGGGTGGAGGG
>CAZEHL010000042.1:4574-7451 GCA_964512155.1 uncultured Gammaproteobacteria bacterium
TACTTCCTTATACTCCTTCTCATAAAGATGAAGGACGGTTACGGCCAAAGAAATGACAAGCGGGCCGATTATAACTCCCCAGAATCCGAACAAGGAAATACCTCCCAATATGGAAAAAATGATAAATATGGGATGAACTTGGGATTTGCCGCTGATAGTGTAGGCTCTGATAAGATTATCAACCACGCTTACTATGGCGGTGCCCCATACCAATAAAAATATTCCCTCCCAGATCCGGCCGGTTATCAGCAAATAAACCGCCACCGGCCCCCATACAAAACCGCTTCCCACATAGGGCAATAATGATAAAAATCCTATCAAAATACCGGCAAAAAAGGCCGGAACCCCCACTATTATAAAGCCCAAAGCTCCGATCAACCCCTGGGCAACGGCGGTAACAAAAGTGGCCACCACACTGGAATAACTGACATCCCTGAACTTATTGAATATTTCAAGCACATAGCTATCCGGCATGGGAACCCACCGCATCAACCTTTTAAGCATTCTTTCTCCGTCCACAAAGAAAAAGAACATGGTGAAAATGATGACCACCAAAGATATGAAGAAATTGGTGGTCCCCTTGGCCGCGCTGGTGGCTCCGTCCACCATCCAATTGCTGGCCTTTTTGGCCACATCGGTCAAAAACCCTTTTACTCCGAGATCTTGGATATTCAAAAATTCCAATTTATCGACCACATAAGATTCGGAAATAAATTCCAATCCTTCTTGATTTAAATATTGACTAAAATCATTGTAAGCACTGATCGATTTTTGGCCGGCTATGATCAATATATTGATGGCCGGCACTATCACCAACAAACTTACTAAAATGCACATTGCCAAAGAAGCTATCTTTCTTCTGTCTCCTATTTTGCGGGCCATCCATTTATAGGGACGGTAAAAAATGGAGGCCAGCATGGCCGCCGTCAATATTTCCACTAAAAACGGCTCGAACAACAAAAAACTTACATATAAAACTCCGATCAATAAAGCAACCAAAAAAACCTTGCTAATAAAGCCTTTTTGGTTCGTCGGCACCTTCCTTGATTGTTCCTGTTTGTTCGTCATTTTTTTTTGATATTTATTTGAGAACACCTCGAATTGAAGCGTTCTCGAATAAGTTATTTCATTCTTTTCAAAATATTGGGGAATTTCTTTAAAATATGGTCATATCTGTTGACGCTTTCCCCTGTTTCTTCATTATACAAAGGAGTGCCTCCCGGGTAAATGGCCCCGGCCGTATCTCCGTATCGATTATAACCGTTCTCTTCCAACCATTTATCTATTTTTTCTTTTTCTTCTTCTGTCAGGTCTTCATGGCTCAACGGTTCACCGGCGGAAAGCTCTTTTTCTTTAGCTCTCTCTTTATCGCCGCCGCTTTTTTCTTGTTGTTCCTGTTTTATTCTATCAAGCCCTTCTCCCAATTTTTTATCCACCCAATTCAATTTTTCTCCCGCTTGCTCGGCACTGCATCCCGAAAATAAAAACAACAAGCATATTGCAACCAACAAATACGCTTTCGAAGCTGATCTTGGCATAATTTATGCTATATAAAGATTATTTGGTTTCTTTATGCATGGTGTGTCCGTTGCAATGTTTGCAGAATTTTTTCAATTCCAGCCTTTCCTTGCTTGTTCTTTTGTTTTTCCGGGAAAAATAATTAACCCGCTTACACTCGGTGCATTCGAATTTTATCATATTTGTTTGCGCCATAACAAAAATTTCCGGCCCACAGAAGTCTTGCTTATTTTCTTTCTGCCGCCGCGATTTACTTATTAACCGACAATAAATTAGCTAAAATAACTTAATCGGAATAATACTATATAAAATGAAAAATGTCAAAAAAGGCGAACAAAAACAAATAAAAAATAACTCATTCTATTTCTGGCACTTGGGACAATATCTGGTTCCCCTATTGTTCACCTTAATAACTCGAATACTTCCTCCGCATTTATAGCATTTCTCTCCTTCTTTTCTGCCGTATATTTTTAAATAAGAAGAATAATTACCCTTGTCGCCTTGGGCGTCGGTGTAATCGCTGAAAGTGGTGCCTCGATGCCGGACGGCCTGTTTTAATATTTTTTGGGTTGCCTTAACTATTTTTTGCGCCTCCTCTTTTTTAATTTCGGTGGCCGGGCGATCCGGCCTAACGCCGGCCTCGAACAATATTTCATCGGCATAAATATTGCCGATACCGGCTATCACGCTTTGGTCCATTAAAACCTGTTTGACCGCCGCTTTTCTTTTTCGGGTCGCCTTTCGGAAATATTCGGCGGTAAATCGATCGGATAAGGGGTCCGCTCCCTGCTCTCTTTCAATTCCCTCGGTTTCTTTTTTGTCGGCCAACTTTACGTAACCGAACTGCCGCATATCGTTAAAATAAAGAAAGCTCCCGTCCAGGAACTCAAAAATGATATGAGTATATTTATTCGGAGGCATTCCTCCGATAGCTTCGCTCAAAGAGCCGTGTTCTTTTAAGCTGTGTCCGCCGGCTATCAATTCTTTCCTGTCTTTATAAATAAGTTGGCCGGACATCTTAAGATGGATGAGTAAAAACGATCCGTCCGAAAGCTCGATCATTAAAAGCTTTCCCTTCCTTTTTAAGGATCTAATGCTTTTATCGATCAATGCATTCTTAAATTCTTGCGGGGTTTTTCCTTTGACCATTCTTTCTTTGCCCACTTTAACATCCTTTATTACCTTGGAGGGCAATTTTCGTTCCAAATCCTTTCTGATTGTTTCCACCTCCGGCAATTCCGGCATATATACTGATTATAGGTTAAATTTTGAGTATTATAAAAAGTTATTTCATAAATATTCCCAAGATTCCGACTTTCGCCGGAATGACGGAAAAAGGGAGCGTCATCCCGGGCTTGA
>CAZEHL010000043.1:0-7415 GCA_964512155.1 uncultured Gammaproteobacteria bacterium
ACCCGATTTAAACGATTCGCGAAAACAACAAAATGCTTTATAAACCGAAAAAGATTTTTGACAAAAGGTATTCCATAAAATACTATTAAACTATAAAAAAGGAATTTAGTGCCGAAAAAATAAAATAACAAAACATTCCATTGCTTTATTTTTTGTTGCCAACAAAAAATATAAACCGTGGAGAATATAAATTTCCATATGCTGAATTACCAAAACTTATCTCAACAAGACCCGGAAGCTTACAAAATAATTTCAGAAGAGAAGGAACGGCAAGAAAACGAGATCGAAATGATCGCTTCGGAAAATTATGTTTCCAAAGCGGTATTGGAAGCCATGGGAACGGTTTTAACCAATAAATATAGCGAAGGATATCCGGCGAAAAGATATTACGGAGGCAATCAAATAATCGACAAAATAGAAGAGTTGGCCCGGAAAAGAGCTAAAAAATTGTTCGATGCCGAGCACGTTAACGTTCAACCTCTTTCCGGCTCTCCGGCCAATGCGGCTGTTTATTTCGCCTTTCTAAAGCCGGGTGATAAGGTTTTGGGATTGAAATTGGATCACGGCGGACATCTCTCCCACGGACATCCGGTCAACTTTTCCGGCATGCTTTATGACTTTGTTCAATATCGGGTAAACTCCGAATCCGGATTGGTGGACATGGAACAAGTAAGACAAATCGCTCTTCAGGAGAGGCCGAAAATGATCGTGGCCGGCTATAGCGCTTATTCCCGGGAAGTGGATTGGAAAAAATTCCAAGAAATAGCCGATGAAGTAGGTGCCTACACCTTTGCCGATATTGCCCATACCGCCGGTCTTATTGCCGGCGGTCAAATGAACAACCCGGTACCTTTTTTTGACGTGGTGGCTACCACTACCCACAAAACTCTGCGAGGTCCCAGAGGAGCTATAATCATGTGCAAGGAAAAATATGCTTCCGCTATCGACAAGGCGGTGTTTCCGGGAATGCAAGGGGGACCTCATGACCATATTACAGCCGCCAAAGCGGTGGCCTTTGGCGAGGCCTTGCGAGACGACTTTAAGGAATATGCCGCTCAAGTGATCAAAAACGCCCGGGCATTGGCCGAAGAATTGAACAATAAAGGATACCGGATAATTTCCGGAGGAACCGACAACCATCTAATGGTAGTGGATATGACCGCCAAAAATATCACCGGCAAAGAAGCCGAGGTCGTTTTAGAACAGGTGGGAATATCAACCAACCGTTCCACCATCCCCAACGACCCCAATCCCCCCATGAAACCGTCCGGCTTAAGATTGGGAACTCAAGCCTTGACTACCAGGGGCATGAAAGAGAGGGAGATAAAACAAATAGCAGAATGGATAGACCAAGCGATAACCAATAAAGATGACCAAGAAAAACTAAATAATATAAAAGGAGAAGTTAAAGAAATGTGTAGTAAATTTCCTATACCAAGCATCTAACTTTAATTTTCATTTCTCAATTTTCAATTTTCAATTAACCTCAATGAGCGCTCTTAATAATGTCTACGCGCTACAAAAAATTGAAAATTCAATGTAAATTGAGAATTGAAATTTGAAAATTGCTATGCAATTAGTCGATGGCCACAAAATAGCCGACCGGATAAAAAACAAAGTAGTAAAGGATATATTGGAAATAAACAACCAAGAGCCGAAATTGGAGGGCAAAGCGGAAGCTATGCATCGGCCGAATTTGGCGATCATTCTTATCGGAGGCCGGGAAGACTCTCATATCTACGTCAATTTAAAAGAAAGAGAGGCTAAAAAAGTGGGAGTGGACACTCATATTTATAAATGCGAAGAAGATATAACCACTGAAGAAGTGGTAGAGATGATCGAATATTTGAACAACGACCCGGAAATTGACGGCATTTTTGTGCAATTGCCGCTTCCGGCGAAATTGGATACAGATAAGATAATTTCCTCTATTGATCCGGCCAAGGACGTGGACAGATTTCACAAGGAAAATATTCAAGCGTTGCAACAAGCGGAAGAAAATGTGGAGAAACTTATTCTTCCGCCGGTTTTCCGGGTGATCTCCGCTGTTTTGGATGATATTAATGTTCCGATAAAAGGGAAGACAGTTTGTATCGTGGCCAATGCCGATATTTTTAAAAACACTTTGGCCACTTATTTGCAAAAAAAGGGCGCCAAGGTCTTGGTGTCCGGAATAGGGGACAAAAGATTAACAGAGAAAAGCTCTCAAGCCGATATTTTAATTACCGCTGTTGGCAAACCTAAGATCATTAAAAAAGAGATGATAAAACAGGACGCGGTAGTGATAGATGTGGGGATAACCAGGGATGAAAATGGTAATATAAGCGGAGATGTGGACTCTGAAGATATCCGGAAAAAAGCGGGATATTTAACCCCTGTACCCGGAGGAGTGGGGCCGATGACCGTGGCCGCCACTTTGGAAAATGTATTAAGATTATATAAACAAAAATAATTTTCAAGATAGAAACGGGCAAACCATTTCTTTTTGTTGACCTAGGGGTATGGCGCCTCGGGTAGGCTGTCAACAAAAAGAAATGGCTTGCCCGGTAAGTTATAAATTTTATGTCCGACAATTTCGATTCCTGCACCAAAGAATTAAAAAATACTCGGGATATTATTCAAAAAGCCACCAAAAGCGGCTACGAGCGGGAAGGCATAGACCAGGAAATAGAAATCCTTCTCCATCCTCAAAAAGTCATCAAAGTGGGGGTGCCGGTGAAAATGGATGACGGCACCTTAAAGATATTTACCGGCATAAGATCCCAACACTCCGATATTCGAGGTCCGTTCAAGGGCGGTTTGCGTTATCATCCGCAAGTAACAACCGATGAAGTGCAAGCTCTGTCTTTTTGGATGTCCATCAAGTGCGCCATTGCCGACATTCCCTATGGAGGAGCCAAAGGGGGTGTGGCGGTTAACTCCAAAGAATTGAGTAAAGGAGAGTTGGAAAGGCTGACCAGATCTTATACCAGAAAAATGGCTGATAATATCGGGCCGGATAAGGATATACCGGCCCCGGATATGTACACCGGACCGCAAGAAATGGCCTGGATAATGGATGAATACAGCCGAATAAGCGGAAAAAATATGCCGGCGGTAGTTACCGGCAAACCGTTGGAGATCGGCGGATCGCTGGGCAGAAACAAAGCAACGGCGCAAGGAGGTTTTTACGTATTGGAAAGATTGTCAGAACAAAACAATTTAAAAGAAAAAAGTAGTATAGCTATCCATGGTTTCGGTAATGCCGGTTCCAATTTCGCCGATATAGCTTACGATAATGGCTACAAAATAGTAGCTGTATCCGATTCAAGTGGAGGTATTTATAAAAAAGAGGGGTTGGATATAAAAAAGGTTATTTCTTACAAAAAACAAAACGGCAATGTTTCCGGTTTCCCGGAGGCGGATCAAAACATTTCCAATCAAGAGCTATTGGAATTGCCGGTCGATCTGTTGGTTCCGGCCTCTTTGGAAGGCGTTATCACCGGCGAAAACGCTTCCCGAATCAAAGCCCGAACCATACTGGAGTTGGCCAACGGACCGATAACCCCGGAAGCGGATCAAATATTGGACCAAAACGGTATCTTGATAATTCCGGATGTTCTGGCCAATTCCGGAGGAGTGATCGTTTCTTATTTTGAATGGGTACAAAATATCCGCCACTTTTATTGGGAAGAAGAAAAGGTGGAACAACGTTTACAGAAACAAATAACTAAAGCGGTGGATGATATCCGGTCTTATCAGAACAAATATCAGGTGAATATGAGAAGAGCTTCTTATATACTGGCTTTGATCAGAATAAACAAAGCTTTAAAAGCCAGAGGAGTGTAGAAAATAAGTCAATTTATCTTTTTAATTCGAATTCTTAATATATTTAGATAATTTTTGAACCGGAGCCCCCTTGCCTATTTTGCTCGCCTTTTGATATTTAGTTTAAATTAGCCGTTTAAAAAAATTATCTGTTTGAGCGGTAGCGAGTTATAATTTTTTAGGCTAATTTAAACGTGCCGCAAGGCAAATATCAAACCAGCGAGCAAAATAGGCAAGAGGGCGTAAAAACTTAAGAAGGCTAAACAATTTTTGATTTTTGAATTTTTCATCCTATGTCTCCAAAAGATGAATTGCGGGAACTATTAAAACTCCATTACGGCTATAGCGATTTCCGTCCCGGTCAAGAAAAAGCGATCGATGCTATTTTGGCCGGCAAAAATGCTTTAGTGGTCATGCCCACCGGCGGCGGCAAATCATTGATCTATCAGTTGCCCGGCCTGATGTTGGAAGGGGCGACCATAGTGGTCTCTCCTTTGATCGCGCTTATGAAAGACCAAGTGGATGCTTTAAATAAGATCGGTATCCCGGCCACTTTTATCAACTCTTCCATAACTCCGGCGGAAGCGGAAGAAAGATTGGAAAGGATCAAGAACGGTTATTACAAATTGCTATATATCGCCCCGGAAAGATTCAATTCTTATCATTTTTTGCAAAAACTAAAAGAAATAAAAGTAAGCTTATTCGCCGTGGATGAAGCTCATTGTATCAGCCAATGGGGACACGATTTCCGCCCCAGTTACTTAAGATTGGAAAAAGCTATCGAACGGGTAGGAAATCCGCCGGTAGTGGCCTTAACCGCCACCGCCACTCCGGAGGTGCGGGATGATATTATAGAACAACTGCAATTAAACGATGCGGAAAAGATTGTAACCGGCTTTGCCAGGCCTAATCTGCAATTCGGAGTGATCCATGCCGGAGCTGAACAAAAAAAGGAATATATCGTGGACACTGTTCGCAGAGCCGAAGATCAAGCAGGTATAATCTATGCCGGCACCAGAGCCAAGGCGGATGAGATTACCCAAGAATTATTAAGCTACGGAATTAGCGCCACCGCCTATCATGCCGGCATGGAAGGAGAAGAAAGAAAATGGGTGCAGGATAACTTTATGGCCAATAAAGTAAAAGTGGTTGTGGCAACCAACGCTTTTGGTTTAGGAATTGATAAAAAAGATATTCGATTCGTTATCCATCATAACTTACCCGGCACTATAGAAGCATATTATCAAGAAGCCGGCCGGGCCGGCCGGGACGGCAAGCCGGGTTTTTGTTTACTATTCTATTCTCCCAAAGACAGAAACCTGCAAGAATTTTTCATTAAAGGCGACAATCCGGGAGCCAACACGGTCAAAGAAGTCTATGATGTTTTATTAAGCTACGGGCAAGACCAGGTTATGTTCACTTATTCGGATCTGTCTTCCATGCTGTCGGACAGGGTGCCGGACATGGCGGTCGGAACCGCTCTAAAGATACTCGAATCAGCCGGCTATATAATCAAAACCAGTGAAAAAAATGCCGATGCCCGTTTTCGCACACTAACCGATTATGAAGAAACATCGGATGCTTTGGGCAAAAGAGCCAAAAAACAGATAGAGGCTTGGGAAAAATTATATGCCCGCTATAAAGAAAAATTAAATAAAGGCCTGTATTTTAATCCGGAAGAAACAGCCGAAATATTGGAAGTAAGAAAAGACAATTTGATCAAGATGATGAAGAATCTGGTTGACAAAGAATTGGCCGAATATCAACCTCCCTTTAGAGGCACTCAAATAAAAATATTAAAACGAGTGGAGCCGGAAGAAATGGATATAGACTTCAGCCGATTGGAAGAAAAAGAAAAAAACGCTTACAGCAAATTGGACTTAATAGAAGACTATGCTTATCATCCTTTTTGCCGGCAAAAATTCATCCTGGATTATTTTAAAGATAAAAACGCTAAAGAATGTAGCCGGTGCGACAATTGTTTAAATCAAAAAAAACAACAAAAACCGGAAAAAAAAGACAAAGGATCTGAAATTGAAACAAGTAAAGTAAAACTGAATACCAAGTTAACCCAGTTAGAAACCTTGGAATTATATAATAAAGGATATAAATTAAATGATATAGCTAAAGAAAGAGGTTTAACGTCAAACACTATAGCAAGCCATATCTGCTTTTTGTTAAAAAAGAATTTGATAAAAAGTATTGATGGCCTGGTATCTCCGGCCAAACAAAAAAGAATTGAGAAAGCAATAAAGAAAAAGGGGTCTGATAAGCTTAAACCTTTAAAAGAAGAAGTGGGGGAGGATATAAGTTATGAGGAAATAAAGATAGTGTTGGGGAGATCGAAGGCTGAAAATTAAATATCGGCTTTATACAGTTTTTCTTTTTTTCAAGAAAGCGGAAGCGGTTATTTTTGTTAACTTTGCCTACCTACCATACCCGTAGGTTAACAAAAATAACCGCTTCCGCTTCCCGAATATTTTTATCCGCATTTTGTAAACAACGCTATTATACATTGCTGTTAAGGATAAAACGAATTCTTGTATTCCTTTTATGGATAAAAAGACTCAACAACAACTCTTAAAACTGGTCAATAAAAATTACCAAGAGATCGCGGCGGAATATGACCGAACCAGGAGAAAAACAACCACTCCTCTTTGGCAAAAAGTGGACGAGTATGCTCGAAAGGTAAGCCCCGGAAGCCGAATATTGGATATCGGGTGCGGCAACGGCAAACTATTGGAGCTTTTGCCGGCAAACATTGATTATCTGGGAATAGACTCAAGCAAAAAAATGATAGAAATAAGCGCTTCCAGGTTTCCCGGCAAAAAATTCAAAACAGCCGATATATTGGAGTTGCAAAAATTAAATGAAACCGGTTTTGATG
This sequence comes from uncultured Gammaproteobacteria bacterium, assembly GCA_964512155.1. Classification (GTDB taxonomy): domain Bacteria; phylum Patescibacteriota; class Patescibacteriia; order Patescibacteriales; family JAGXOH01; genus JAGXOH01. The sequence goes on from CAZEHL010000043.1 coordinate 6,695, forward strand.
AGATCTTCTGCATAGCGGTTATTCATCATCTTCCCGGCCAAGATCTCCGTATCCGGGCCTTGCAAAATATGGCCGAAAAACTGAATCCGGGAGGCAAGATAATAATAACCGCCTGGAATTTATGGCCTCAAAAAAAATTTCGAAAACTATTATTTAAAAATCTTGTTCTTAAACTGTTAGGCAAAAACAAAATGGAAATCGGAGACATTGTTTTTGATTGGAAAGGTTCAAATAAACAAACCTCGTCAAAACGTTATTATCATGCTTTTACTAAAAAAGAATTCAAGAAAATAATTAAAAAAGCGGGCCTAACCCCCAAAAGCATATATAAAGACAAATATAATTACTTCGCGGAAATAACCAAATAAAAACAAGCGCCCTTTAAAACGCTTGTTTTTTAATACTCTACTCTTTTGTTTCTTTTTTGTCCGCCCTCTTTCCGGCTATCCAATTATATAACAAAGCCAAAATATACAAGCCGACAAAAGCATCCACAAAACCCAGAACCAAACCGATAAAACTGCCGGATAAAGTCACGGAATAACCGGGATAAACAACTGAAATAGTATTTAAGAGATCTTCGGCATAGCCGGTCTGCATAGCCACCCAAGTAAGGATCATTAAAGACACGCCCCACAAGATTCCGCCGGCCACCCCTAATGCCATCGGTTTTAATTTCATAAGTTTGATAGTTATAAATAATATTTAAAATATAATAGCA
>CAZEHL010000044.1:0-7152 GCA_964512155.1 uncultured Gammaproteobacteria bacterium
ATTCACAGAATTCGGATAAATACTTGAAAAGCGAAGGCGATTATTTTTGTTAACCACTTGAAAATTTAACAAATCAGGTTTTAAATTTTACGGTTTAATTTTAGATGAAAAATATGAGCAACAGTGGCGGGCACACACAATCAGACAATACTCATTCCGAGATATCCCATGAACATAGCGTAGCCGCCGAACCGATCGCGGATATCGCCGGTTTTGAAGTGACCAACTCTTTGGCCACTTCTTGGGTGGCGGTTCTTTTGATATTGATATTCAGTTTGGCTATAAAATTAAAATTAAGCAAAGTACCGGGTATATTTCAGAATACTTGCGAGGTGGTAGTGGAAAAATTTTTGGAAGTGTTTGATTCGGTAACCGGATCAAGGGAAAAATCGACAAAATTTTTCCCTTTTATTTTCGCTTTTTTTGTTTACATTTTGTTGAATAATTGGTTGGGCATATTGCCGGGCGTGGGATCTATCGGCGGAGTGGCCGGCGAAGAAGGACATAAAGTTTTTGTTCCTCTGCTCCGGGGAGGAACGGCCGATCTGAACACCACCTTGTCTTTGGCCATCATCGGGGTGGTGGCCAGCCATATTTTCGGAGTTATCACTGTCGGAGCTTGGCATCATTTAAATAAATTCATCAACATAAAGGTGTTGCTGGAGATGCCGAAAAAAATAAAACAAGACCCCACGATCTTGATAGTGAATCCGATCCATGTTTTTGTCGGAATGATCGAAATAATAGGTGAATTGGCCAAAGTGGCCAGCCTATCCTTTCGTTTATTCGGCAATGTTTTCGCCGGCGAGGTCCTTTTGGCTTCCATGTCGGCCATATTGGCTTTCGGTCTGCCTTTGCCGTTTTTGATCTTAGAGGTCTTTGTCGGTTTGATTCAGGCGCTTATCTTTGCTATATTGGTTTTGTCTTATCTGTCTTTGCATACCATGAAGGAAGAGCATTGAACATATTGATTGGTTTGTTGGTTTATATATTGGATTTGATCAAATATATAAATCAACGGATCAACAGCCGTATCATTATATAATTTAATAATCCTTAACCCAAAAAATATGGAGTTAACAATGTTAGCAAAAGCTTTAGCGATCGGATTGGGAGCTATCGGTCCCGGATTGGGGATCGGTTTTATCGGAGCCAAGGCCATGGAAGCGATCGGAAGAAATCCGGAGGCATCCGGAAAGATCTTAGTTCCCATGCTTCTTTCCATCGCTTTTGCCGAAGCTGTCGCTATTTACGCTTTAGTAGTCGCTTTTACTATCAGCTAAAATTAGTGATCTTACGGACCGCCCCGATGTATATCGGGGCGGAGGCAAGATTATTAAAAAAGTCACATAGAATAATTAGTAACCGTTAACCGGCAAGGGGTTTTTCGAGTTACTTGAATAAATATTATGGAAGCATTAATTCAAGATTTTCATATAGATTGGAGTTTGTTGGTGGCGCAAATAATTAATTTTGCCATTGTATTTTTCGCTTTGTATTATTTTGCTTTGCGTCCCCTTATGGGAGTTATGCGAAACCGAACCCAACAAATAGAAAAGAGTTTGCAAGATGCCAAAAAGGCGGAAGATAATTTGGTTCAAGCGGAAGAAGAGTATAATAAAAGGTTGCAAGAAGCCAAGAAAGAGGCCAATGAAATATTAAAAAAAACCGAAGAACAATCAGAAAAAAAGAAGAGGGAAACCGTTGAAAGAGCGAAGACCGAAATAGGGGAAATGATAAGCAAAGAAAAAGAAAGACAAAGAACTGAAAAACAGAGGACATTAAAAGAAATAAGAGAAGAAGCCGCCGATATAGTGGAAAAAGCCTTGGAAAAGATATTGGAAGAAAAGATCGACAGTGAAAAAGATAAAGGATTAATAAAAAAAGCTTTAAAGGAGGAATGATCCCGGTTCAATATAAATTCAATTTTTTTTAATTTTTAAAATATATGAAGATAACCCCGAAAAAATACGCCCAAGTTTTATATGAATTGACCGAGGGCAAGAATAAAAAAGAGATCAAAGATATTTTGGAAAACTTTGCGGGCTTTTTGGTAGACAATCGGGATATATCCAAAGCTGATAAGATAATCGATCAGTTCGGGAAAATATGGAATAAAAAGAACCGAACAGTGGAGGCAAAAGCCGTAACTTCGACTGAAACGGATGAGCAAACTTTGGCCGTGATAGAAAATTATATCAAAAATATAAGCAACGCCCGTAAGGTGGAACTAAAGCATGAGATCGACAAAAGAATATTGGGAGGAGTGGTTATAAGGTATGAAGATAAGTTGATAGATGCCGGTTTAAAAACGCAAGTAAAAAATTTAAAAAGTTTTTTAGTTAAATAATTTATTCAAGAAGCGGAATCTTATAAATACCGTATTAACTTTAATTAAAATATTATGTCGGAAACAAAAGATTTTATAGTTGATCAACTTAAACAACAAATAGAAGGGTATAAGTCTAAAATACAAAAAGATACAGTGGGGCAAGTGCGTGAGATCGGAGACGGTATCGCCAAAGTTTCCGGCCTTTCCGATTGCGGAATGTCCGAGATGCTTGAATTTGCGGTAGCCGGCTCATCTGAAAAAGTCTATGGCGTAGTTATGAACTTGGAAGAGGATAATGTGGGAGTAATACTATTGGGAGACTATACCGGTATATCCGAAGGAGGAGAAGTAAGAAGAACCAAAAGGATATTGCAAGTGCCGGTGGGAGAGAATGTTACCGGAAGAGTGGTTGATCCGTTGGGAAGACCGATTGATAATAAGGGCGAGATAGCATCTTCGGACAATTATCCGGTGGAAAAGATCGCTCCCGGAGTAATAACCAGGGAGTCGGTATCAGAGCCGGTTCAAACCGGAATCAAGCCGATCGACTCCATGATCCCGATCGGAAGAGGCCAAAGAGAGTTGATCATCGGAGATAGACAAACCGGAAAAACGGCCATTGCCGTTGATACTATCATCAACCAAAAGGGAAAGAATATGAAATGTATATATGTGGCTATTGGGCAAAAAGAGTCAAAGGTGGCCACTATTGTTTCCAAATTGGAGGAGCACGGAGCCATGGATTATACCACCGTGGTGTTGGCCGGGGCTTCGGATCCGGCTTCCTTGGCTTATATAGCTCCTTATGCCGGTTGCGCCATCGGAGAGTATTTCTTGGATAAAGGAGAGGATGTGTTGGTGGTGTTTGATGATCTGAGTAAGCACGCCGTAGCTTATAGGCAAATATCATTATTACTTAGAAGACCTCCGGGAAGAGAAGCTTATCCGGGAGATGTGTTTTATCTTCATTCCAGATTATTGGAAAGAGCTTGTAAATTAAATAAAGAGAATGGAGGCGGCTCCCTTACGGCCTTACCTATAATTGAAACTCAAGCCGGAGACGTGTCCGCTTATATCCCGACCAATGTTATCTCCATTACTGACGGCCAGATCTATCTGGAGCCGGATCTGTTCTATCAAGGGGTTAGGCCGGCCATTAATTCCGGTTTATCGGTTTCTCGTGTGGGCAGTTCCGCCCAGATCAAGGCTATGAAAAAAGTGGCCGGCAAGATCAGGTTGGAAGCGGCCCAATACAGGGAATTGGCCGCATTCGCCCAGTTCGGCTCTGACTTGGATGAAGAAACCACTAATAAGCTGGAAAGGGGAAAAAGACTGACCGAGATATTCAAACAAGATCAATATGCTCCGCTATCGGTAGCTGAACAAATATTGATATTTTATGCTTTAAATAATGATCTGTTGGCCGATGTGCCGGTGGAAAAAGTCAGGGAATTTGAACTCGGCCTTTATGATTATGCCAAGACCGGCGGAGAAGAAGTATTAAATGAAATAATGGAAAAGAAAGAGCTGGATGAAGATCTGCAACAGAAAATGACCAATCTGGTTAATGATTACAAGGCGACATTGGATTATTTGAATAAAAATTGATATATCTATTATATATCAACTTTATATCCATTTATATCCACCGCATATCTATTTATATCACTATATATCCATCAACATATGAATACCAAAGATATACAACGACGAATAAAGTCCATCAATAGCACCAAAAAGATCACCAAGGCCATGGAAATGGTGGCGGCCACCAAGATGAGGCGGGCCATTGAAGCGGTGCTTAGGACCAGAACATATGCCAATTTGAGTTGGGAGACGATCTTGAGCTTGTCCGAGTCTTTGGGGAATAATGGCGGAGTAATGCATCCTCTTTTAACCAGGAGCAATGAAGTGGGGCGAACGGCTGTTATCTTGATCACTTCCAACCGAGGATTGTGCGGAGGATTTAATTCCAATATTATGAAAAAAGCTCATGATTCTATTGAAATGCACGAGAAGAAAAACGGAAGAGGCGTCGATTTATTGATAGTCGGAGATAAGGGAAAGGATATGCATAAGTATTATGGTTACAATATTGAAGCCATTTTTCCCAAAGCCGATATTGCTTATGAGATAAACGATATTCTGCCTATTTCTCAAATGGTTTTGGAAGGGTTTAGAAACAGAAAGTATGACAAGGTAATGGTGGCTTACACCGATTTTATAAGCGCTTCTTCTCAAGTGCCGAGAGTAAAACAGCTTTTGCCGGTGGATCTGGAAAGCCAGGATGAATATTTGGGCATCATGGGTAAAGATACCAGAGTGGGGGCGGACAAGGAATTTATTGAACAAAAAAGAGAGAAGCATTTGCAAGCCAAACAAGCCCCGGAAGAATTTATGTTTGAACCCGACCCTTATCAGGTTTTGGATGAAATGATCCCCAGATTAATAGAGGTGCAATTGTTTCAAGCATTATTGGAATCCAACGCTTCCGAGCATAGCGCCAGAATGGCTTCCATGCATCAAGCCAATGATGCGGCGGATGATATGGTCAGTGAATTGACTTTGTCTTACAACAAGGCCAGACAGGCGACCATTACCTCTGAAATATCCGAAATATCGGCCGGAGCGAATGCATTGCAAGAAGAATAAAATAATTAATAATTTCTAATGTCTAATTTCTAATTAAGTAAACCATTAAAATTCATTAGAAATTAGAGCAATTAGTAATTAGAAATTTTCAAATATTATATTTATGAACAACGAAAAAAACACAACCGCATCAGAAACTAAAAAACAGGATGAAAAATCCCGAAATATCGGTTATATTACCCAAGTCATCGGAGCCGTGGTAGATGTTCATTTTGAAAATGATCTGCCGGATATTTATAACGCTTTAGAGGTGGAAAGGCCGGTGAGCTTGGAAGAGGGAGAGGAAAAAACCGAAAAGGTAATATTGGAAGTACAACAGCATATCGGTTCCGGTTCGGTAAAAACCATCGCCATGGGATCCACGGACGGATTAAAAAGAGGCGATAAAGTGCTGAATACCGGCCAAGGAATAAGCACTCCGGTGGGAGAAGCGACCTTGGGAAGGATGTTTAACGTATTGGGTCAAGCCGTGGACGGAAAAGAAACTCCGGAAACCGAAAAAAGATACCCCATCCACAGAGAGGCTCCGGAATTTACCGCCCAGTCCACCGAAACCGAGATACTCGAAACCGGTATCAAGGTTATAGATCTGATCTGTCCGATAGCCAAAGGAGGCAAAGTGGGCATGTTCGGCGGAGCCGGTGTCGGTAAAACCGTTATTATTCAAGAATTTATCAATAATATCGCCAAAGAGCACGGAGGTTATTCCGTTTTTGCCGGAGTCGGGGAAAGAACCAGGGAAGGAAGCGACCTGTATCAGGAAATGCAAGAAGCCGGAGTTATCGACAAAGTATCCATGGTTTTCGGGCAAATGAACGAACCCCCGGGAAACAGAGCCAGAGTGGCTTTAACCGGTCTTTCTTTGGCCGAATATTTCCGGGACGAGCAAAACCAAGATGTATTATTGTTTATTGACAATATTTTTCGATTCACTCAGGCCGGACTGGAGGTTTCCACTTTATTGGGAAGAATGCCTTCGGCCGTAGGCTATCAACCCACCTTGGCCACTGAAATGGGAGAACTGCAGGAAAGGATCACTTCCACTGACAAAGGATCCATTACCTCTTTGCAAGCGGTTTATGTGCCGGCCGACGATCTGACCGATCCGGCTCCGGCCACCACTTTCGCCCACTTGGATTCTACAGTGGTTTTGACCCGTGAATTGGCGGAAAAGGCCATTTATCCGGCCATTGATCCGCTTGATTCCACCTCTACCATGCTTGATTCCAGGATCGTGGGCGAGGAGCATTATGAAGTGGCCCAAAGAGTACAAAAGGTGTTGCAAAGATATAAGGATCTGCAAGATATTATCGCCATTTTGGGCATGGAAGAATTGTCAGATGAAGATAAATTGACAGTATATCGAGCTAGGAAGATACAGAAATTCCTGTCCCAACCCTTTCATGTGGCCGAGATCTTTACCGGGCAACCGGGTAAATATGTAAAACGAGAGGATACGGTTAAAGGGTTTAAAGAGATATTGGACGGCAAACATGATGATAAAAATGAAAATGATTTTTATATGAAAGGGGGGATCGAGGAGGTTGGTTAATTTGTTAATTTGTGAGTTGTTAAGTTGTTAAATAATATTTTTAGAATAAATGGATAATAAGACCATACAATTCGAAATAGTAACCCCGGAAAGGCAAGTTTTGAAAGAAGAGATCACGCAAGTAACTTTGCCTACCAAACAAGGAGAGGTTACCATATTGCCCGGCCACGTACCGTTGGTGGCCTCTTTGGATGCCGGAGTCATCGAAATAGCCAAAAAAGACGGGTATCATGATATCATGTCCCTTTCCGGCGGATTTGTGGAAGTGCTAAAAGATAAAGTGGTTATATTGGCCGATATAGCGGAAAGAGCGGAAGAGATAGATGTGGAAAAAGCGGAAGAGGCCAGAAAAAGAGCGGAAGAAGAAAAGCAAAACTTAAGGCATTCTGATAAGGAAAGATATGCTTATATAGTTTCCAAATTATCCAAAGAATTGGCCAGAACTAGAGCGGCGAGGAGGTGGAAGGATATTAATAGATATGAGTAGATATGGGTGGATATGGGTGGATATGAGTAGATATGGGTGGATATGAGGTGGATATGAGGTGGATATGAAATGGATATGAAGTAGATATGAAGGGGATATGGATGGATATGAGGTAGATATGAGGTAGAT
>CAZEHL010000045.1:0-6533 GCA_964512155.1 uncultured Gammaproteobacteria bacterium
GACGGCCCGCTTTTGATAGTGGCCGGAGCCGGCACCGGCAAGACCACGGTTATTACCAAAAGAATAGCCCATATCATCAAACAGGACCGGGCCAAACCGGAAGAGATCCTGGCTTTGACCTTTACCGAAAAAGCGGCCACCGAAATGGAAGAGAGAGTGGTGGATCTGCTCTCCTACGGATATTTCGACCTCTGGATCTCCACCTTCCACAGTTTCGCCGAAAAGATATTGCGGGAGGACGGCCTGGAAATAGGCCTGCCCGCCGATTTTAAATTATTGAACGAGTTTGACCAATATATTCTTTTCAAAAAGAATATGGATAAGTTCGAATTGGATCATTATAAGCCCTTGGGAAACCCCACCAAATTTATAAAAACTTTACTCAGCCATTTTTCCAGGGCTAAAGATGAAGACATTACTCCCGAGCAATATTTTCAATATGCGGATGAATTGCAACAGAATCTGGATACTTGCTTAAGCGGCGGAGGCGGAAGAGGCAAGGTTTTGAATATAACCGGTTTTCAAGATTCAAACGGCGAATTCAGCCAAGAGATAGCCGAGCAAGAAGTGAAAAGAATAAGTGAAATAGCTAACGCCTACCATGTTTATCAAAACCTGATGCTTGAGAATAATGCCTTGGATTTCGGCGATTTGATCATTTATTGTTTGAAATTGTTCAGGGAAAGACCCGGCGTGCTGGAAAAATATAGGGAAAGATTTAAATATATTCTTTTGGACGAGTTCCAAGATACCAATTGGTCCCAATATGAACTTATTAAGATGTTGGCCGAACCCAAGAATAATTTGGTGGTAGTCGGTGATGATGATCAATGTTTACCGGGTAACACTTTGGTAACTACCCAAAACGGCAACAAAAGGATAGACAAAATAGAAGAAGGGGAAAAAGTGGCCGCCGCGGTCGGTAAAGGATATTTAAGCCACTATAAAGTTTCCAAGGTAAAAAAGGAAAAGAAAAAATCGGACTTTATCACTTTTGTTACCAGGAGAGGGAATGAGCTGGAAGTTACCGGTAATCATATGATGTTTTGTTTTATTCCCAACAGTTATTATTATCACTCGGTTTATAATAGTGATTACGAGATATATTACTATGTATATTTGATGTACAAAGAAGGGTTGGGATGGAGATTGGGGATAACCAATGACCCGGCCACAAGACTGCGAATGGAGAGATCTGCCGATAAAATGGTGGTTATTCAGGCTATGAAAACGGAAGAAGAAGCGAGGTATTATGAGAATTTATATTCACTGAAATATGGCATTCCCACCGTTTGTTTTGCTGAAAGAGAGGGAGTTATGACCAAAAGGAAATGGAGTGAAAAGTTGTATCAAGATTTGGATGTAGAGCGGGGAGTTAAACAGCTGGTTCACGATCTGGGAATCGATTTAAATTATCACCAATTGGGGTTGGACGGAGTGATCAGGGGTGGCAAAATTCGATTAAAAATCATAATTGAGAATTGTTTTAGAAAATATCGATCCAAATATGCCAAAGGGGTATATTTGGACGAACCCGCTATCAGTCATAAATTAAGCATAGAAACCAGCCATAAAGAAACTTTGGATAAAATAGAAAATTTGGGGTATTCTCTTTGCAGCTCCAAAAAAGGAAAAAGACTCAGGATAACCTCCAAGGACCCCGGCTGCCTAAACGAGATAGCCAAAGAGATACAGAGGCACATCGGAGGGATTATTGAAAACAGGATAAAGGTCGCCAAAAATAATGTGGCTCATAAAAAGGCCTTGGTAGTGCCGGCAAGTAATGTGTTGGAAGGGATGTTCTTGCCAGTGGTTAAAAAGGACGGCATATATTATGAACAGATAACTGAAAGACGTTTCAAGACAAGCTCCAAGTATGTGTATGATTTGGAGGTGGAATATGCCCATAATTTCATCGCCAACAATGTGGTGGTGCACAATTCCATTTTCCGTTTTCGCGGAGCTTCCATGAGTAATATCCTGCAGTTTAAAAAGGATTTTCCAAGCGCCAAACAAGTATTTTTGACCAAAAATTATCGGAATGTCCAACAAATTTTGGATGCGTCTTATGAATTTATCTCTCAAAATAATCCCAATCGTTTAGAATATCAACTTAATCGGGAGTCCGATTCAGAGTTGAGCAAAAAATTACAAGCCCAAACCGGATATTCCGGTAAAGTGGACGTTATCAATGCCTCCACTTTGGAAGGGGAAATGAAAGAAGTGGTTCGTAAAATATGGGAGTTAAAAGAAGAAGATGCGGAAGCAACTTGGGATGATTTCGCGGTCTTGGCCCGCACCAACGACGGAGCTAAAGAGGTTTGCGAGCATCTGCAAGAGGCGGGCTTGCCTTATTTGCTTTATTCTTCCAAAGGCCTTTACCACAAGGATCTGATTCTGGATGTGATCGCTTATTTAAAAACAGTGAATGACCATTATGACAATGTTTCCATGTACCGGGTGCTAAAACTGCCGGTTTTCGGTTTTGCCGAGCAAGAATTGGCAAAACTCAATTATTGGGCCGGTAGGAAATCCTGGTCTTTGTTTGAAGTGTTGAACAATATCGATGTTTTGGGACTGGGAGGAGATATTAAGAAAAAGAGCGAACAAGCGGCCGCTCTTTTGAAAAGGCATATCGCTTTGGCCGGCAAAAGAAGCGCTTCCGAGCTTTTTATAGATATTTTAAATGAGAGCGGATTATTGAAATATTTGAACGAGCATAAAGAGCAACAAACCGATGTCGAGTTTGGCACGCTTCTTAATCAATTCATGGCCAGGATAAAGAAGTTTGAGAAAGAGGCCTCTGATAAAAGGATAGGCCCGTTCTTGGAGGAATTGCAAATGGAAATAGATGCCGGCGAGACCGGCGACATTCCCATGGATCCGGATGCCGGACCGGAGACCATCAAAGTGATGACCGTTCATTCCGCCAAGGGATTGGAGTTTCAATATGTATTTATCACCCAAATGGTGGATAAAAGATTTCCCACCACCGAAAAGAAAGAGCCTTTGCCTTTGCCCGACCAGTTGATAAAAGAGAGTTTGCCCGAAGGCGACATTCATATCGAAGAAGAGAGAAGATTGTTTTATGTCGCTTTGACCCGCGGAGGTAAAAGGGTGTATCTGTCTTGGGCCCCGGATTACGGAGGCAAGCGGAATAAAAAGCCGTCCCGGTTTTTAGTGGAATGCGGATTGGTCGAGGATCCGGCGCAAGATAAAAATAAAAAAGATACCGGCAGAGGAGCAAAGAACGGTTTGGATAAATTGGAGAAAAAAGACTCGAAAGGAATTTCGGCATCGGAGGAAACCTCCTTGCCGATTCCGTCCGCCTTTTCCTTTACTCAATTTTCCGCTTTTTCCAATTGCCCTTATCAATACAAATTCGCTCATATATTAAAAATACCCACCAAAGGCAAGCCTTCTTTTTCCTTCGGCAAGACCATGCACTCCACCCTTCAGAAGGTGTTTGATGCGGTTAACAAAAGATGCGCTTACAGCCAGGCCGATCTGTTCGGAAATGGAGCTTCTTCCGGTAGGCCGGACGGCAATTGCATCGGGTGGGAAGAGATATTGGAGATATATAAAAACAGCTGGGAAGATGATTGGTTCCCGAACAAAAAGAATAAAGAAGAATATTGGGAAAAGGGGAGAAAGATATTAAAGGAATTCTATGAGAAACACAAGGATAATTGGCCCAACGCCGTGTTCTTGGAAAAAAGGTTTAATTTCCTTTTGGAGGTGGACGGCGAAAAGTGCGGAATCAAAGGATCCATGGACAGGGTGGACGAAACCGAGGACGCCCGAATAAAGATAGTCGATTACAAGACCGGCAAACCCAAAGAGAAGCATACTTTCGAGGACAAGCAACAGTTATTCCTATATCAATTGGCGGCCGGACAGCTCTTCAGAAAAGAGGTTCATTCATTGGCCTTTTATTATTTGGAAGATAATAGCGAATACGAATTTGCCGGAAGCGAAAAAGATCTGGAGAAGACGGAACAGAGATTCCGTGATATAATTCGAGAAATAAAAAAGGGAGAGTTCCCGGCCAAACCGAGCCCCTTATGCGGTTATTGCGATTTCCGGGATATTTGCGAATATAGGAAATAGTTATAAAATATAATAATTTTAAGTTAAATTATTCAAAATTTCTTTTTTCAATTTGGCCATCTCGGAGTTGTTAATATCCAATTCTTTTACCCGATCAACTCGGTCTAAAACGGCTCTCAATACGGGGATTAAGTTTTGCCCGTAGTTATCGCATAATTTTTTAAATTTCTCCCAATCTATATCCACCGCTTGCGCAAGCCCTATAATATCCAGCTTATCCTTTTCCCCTTTTAAGGAATTTTCTCGTTCTCGGAATGCATATAATTTTAAAAATAGCAAAACCTCGATTTGCGGCACCCGGAATCCTTCCAAATTGTGAGTATAGTTATCCAATTCCTCCAAGGGAAAGCCGATGCGGGAATAATGAGGGAGGTAGATATCGATATCAAATTCTCCGAGATCGACTTCATATTTTTTTAGCCGAGCATTCTTTTTAATATTGTATTTTTCTTTTATCTTCCCCAATTCCGAGAAATCCAAAACAATATCGATGTCTTTGGATTTCATTTTCTTGCTCCATAGATAAACCGCCCATCCTCCGATTAAGATGAAATGAAAAATTTTATTTAATTCCGTCAGGGCGGAAAAGCTTTTATCGGTGATATCGTTGTGCCAAAATTGTCGGGTCATAAATTCATTTTTACTTTTAATTTATTTAAGAATTCTTTGGCATACCAATCATCAGTATTCCATATATCGGCGAATATTTGAGCCAAGGTTCCGTGATTGCCGTAAGAAGATAAAAAAGGATCCGCCTTCAGGACAAATAAATTCTCCGGCCCTTTTTTGTAAGGGAATCTTTTTTTAATTTCCGATAAGTCGTTTTCGGGGATATAGATAAAGACTTTGTCATAATCGGAAGGAGAACCTCCGAAACGATGCTCGTAAGCGCTGTAAAATCCCCATATGGCGTCCGAGGGAATCATGCTTTCGATTTTTTTTGGGTGAGCCGACACGAAAGAAGTGTAAAACAGATCTTTTTGCCATTTTCTTTCCGTGGCCCAAAGATAGAGCAACTTTTCCGGATCGATAAGTTCGAAACCCCGTCCTCCGACGCGGATCGCCTTGATATCTCGAGGTCCTTTTAAAGCGTTAAAAACCGTGCTAAGAGAAAGGCCGAATTTTTCCGCTATGTCTTGTTGTCGGAAGGTGTATTTATTTTTTTCCTGGCCTTGAAAAAGTATTTCCCGCCAGATTATTTCCTTTTTTAACATAAATTCATTTCGAAAACGATTTAGTTTTTATAACTTTATTTCTATTATAATCGAAATGAGATAATATGTCAATAATATTTTTCGAAAATAGAAACATACAGCCGGGAATCTTTGTTTTCGTTTATCTATAGAGATATCTCTATAGTTTGTTCGTATAAATAAGAAGAGTGGCGTATAAAAATATCTTTAAATCAACAAAAAGTATGATATAATGCGAATACAAAATATAAACATTCCATTACTTTGTTACTTTATTGTTAAATTGTCAGCAATGGGACAATGGGACAATTTAACAATGGAAATTATGTCAGACGAAAATATCGAGCGCTTGGTCGGCGCTCAACAAACAGGGGAGGATAACGGTTTGGATCTCACTCTCCGTCCCAAGAGTTTGGATGATTATGTGGGGCAGGAAAAATCCAAAGAGAGTTTAAAGATCGCCATTGAAGCCGCCCAAAAACGGGGGGAAAGTATTGAGCATGTGCTTTTGGACGGTCCTCCCGGCTTGGGCAAGACCACTTTGGCCCACATCATAGCCAATGAATTCCAATCCAATATCAGGGTAACTTCCGGCCCGACCATAGAAAAAAGCGGGGATCTGGCGGCCATTTTAAGCAACTTGACCGAAGGCGATATTTTATTTATCGATGAGATCCATCGATTAAATAAGACCATTGAAGAGATCTTGTACCCGGCCATGGAGGATTATGCTTTGGATATTATTATCGGCAAAGGGCCTTCGGCCAGGACCGTCCGCATAGATCTGGCGCCTTTTACCATAATCGGCGCCACCACCAAGGTAAGTATGTTATCCGCTCCCCTGCGGGATAGATTCGGCATTCATTATCACTTGGATTTCTATACCTCGGAGGAGATCAATCGGATCATTTCCAGAAGCGCTTATATTTTGGGAGTGGAAATAAGCGAAGAAGCGGGTGAGTCTATAGCCGGCCGGGCCAGGCGGACCCCGAGGGTGGCCAATCGGTTGTTAAAACGGGTTCGCGATTATTGTCAAGTAAAAGGGGACGGTTATTTGAGTCCTGATCTATGTGAAAAAGCTTTGGAGATGTTGGAAGTGGACAAGCTGGGGCTTGATTGGGTGGATAGGAAGATATTGGAGACCATAATCGACAAATTCAACGGCGGCCCTGTCGGGTTGAATACCATATCGGCGGCGACAGGCGAGGATATGGCCACTATTGAAGACGT
>CAZEHL010000046.1:0-3724 GCA_964512155.1 uncultured Gammaproteobacteria bacterium
ATGATATTAAAATAATTACAGGCAAGACTTCTTCTAAGAAAAAAATAAAATTAATCAATCAAAAAGATAGATAGTAATCTTAATAATTTTGATTATTAATGGGAATATAGCTGGTTTACAAAAAAGAGTATGCCGGGTATAGTGGGAAAATATGGAAAACGAACAAAATTTGCAACAAATACCAAAACATGTGGCTTTGATCTTGGACGGAAACAGAAGATGGGCCAAAGAACGGGGGCTAACAAGTTTGGAAGGCCACAAAAAAGGAGAAGAAAAAGTCAGGGAGGCGCCGGAGTGGTTTTTTGACAGGGGAGTGGAGACGGTTACGATCTTCGCTTTTTCCACCGAGAATTGGAAGAGAAAAAAGGAAGAAGTGGATTATTTGATGAAACTCCTTAAAGAGGCGGTGGATAAAGAATTGGATAAAGCCATTGAGAAAGGCTTTCGGATAGTAATAAGCGGGAGGTATGATGAGTTGCCGGATGAATTATCGGATAGATGCCGGCAAGCCATAACAAAAACCAAGAAAAACAAAAAAGGGACCTTAAATATTTGTTTGAATTACGGAGGAAGGATCGAGATCGTGGATGCTGTAAAAAAAATATTGGCTCGGG
The DNA here is from genome assembly GCA_964512155.1 of uncultured Gammaproteobacteria bacterium. GTDB lineage: Bacteria > Patescibacteriota > Patescibacteriia > Patescibacteriales > JAGXOH01 > JAGXOH01. Next base: position 615 of record CAZEHL010000046.1, read on the forward strand.
GAGGAGGCGAAGAGGATATTGACGAAGAATCCATATCCGCCCATCTTTATCATCCCGAACTCGGGAGTCCGGATGTTATTGTTCGAACTTCCGGAGAGAAAAGGTTGTCCGGCTTCCAGTTATGGGGCTCGGCTTATAGTGAATTCATATTTTTGGATAAGTATTGGCCCGATTTTTCCAAAGAGGATGCGGAATATGTTATAGAAGAATTTTCCGGCAGAAAGAGAAGGTTCGGCGGAGGATAGATCGTTTAAGTCGTCAAGCGGTTGTTTGTTTGTTATTGGAAGAAAAAAAGCATTTGTGATAACCATAATTATCATATTTTTTTATGGAATTGTTAAACCAATATCGAGCTTTGGTCGGTGATAAAAAGATCGATGAAATAATCAATGAATCCGAGCCTTTACGGAACAAGCAGATCACTCATATCAATTCCACTTATTATGGCGGAGGCGTGGCCGAAGTTTTGGACGGTTTGGTGCCTTTAATGAATGATGTCGGCATTAAGGCCGGCTGGAGGCTGCTCAAAGGGAGCGAGCCTTTTTTCAATATCACCAAATTATTCCACAACGGAGCCCAAGGAGGAGAGGTGGAGTTGGATGAAGATACAAAAAGGGTCTATGAAGAGATGTGCGAGCATAATTCCAAGTTTATGCATTTTGATGCCAGCCAGGTTATTGTCGCCCATGATCCGCAGGTACTGCCGCTTATCAAATATTATGATAAAGATAAACCTTGGATATGGAGGTGTCATATTGATATAACTTCTCCGAATAAACGGTTGTGGAACTATTTAAAGAGCTTTATCGAACAATATGATGAAATGGTTGTGTCTGATCCGGAATATTTCAAGAACAATATTGATATTTCCCAATCCGTTATAATGCCTTCCATAAATCCTTTAAATGATAAAAACAAAGAATTGAGCAAGAAAGAAAGGAGAAAGTATTTACAAGAGGCCGGCATAAAAATCGATAAGCCCATAATTTCCCAAATATCCAGATATGACAGATGGAAGGATCCATTGGGAGTGATAGAAGTCTTTAAAAGGGTGAAAAAAGAAACAGATTGCCGATTGGTGTTATTGGGAAATTCGGCCACCGATGATCCGGAGGGCGAAGATACTTATAAGAGGGTTCTTAAACAAGCGCAAGACATGAAAGATGTAGAGATACTTTTGAATGTGGAAAAGAATGATTTGGTGGTGAACGCTCTGCAGGCCGAATCCCGGGTGGTGCTGCAAAAATCTTTGCGGGAGGGATTTGCTCTCACGGTCAGTGAAGCTCTTTGGAAAGGAGTGCCGGTTGTCGCCGGCAATGTCGGAGGAATTCCCAACCAAATAAAAGAAGGGCGGAACGGCTTTTTGGTAAAAAATATAGAAGAATGCGCCGACAAAGTAACGGAGTTGTTAAAAAATGAGAAAAAAAGGAAAGAGATGGGTGAATACGGGCGCGAATATGTAAGAGAAAACTTTTTAATAACCAGGCATTTGCTGGATTATATTAAACTTTTAAAGAAGTATATATAAGAAGTATAGATCGGTATAAGCCGATAAAAGATTAATATTGCTTTACTCTAATTCCGTTTTGCAGACCCGGCGGATCGGACTTTTGTAGAAGCGCTGGCCGATAGCTTTGAATCTTTCTTTATCATCGGTGGTGCAGAAGGTTGTTCGGCCTTCTTTTTTTATTTTTTTATCGATCTCTTTATGTCTTTTTAGATAATCTTTTAGTCTTAAGGCGACAATTTGCGGAGCGTCCGGGACAATGGTTTGGGTTCCCATTATTTCTTTGATCGTTTGATGCAAGATCGGATAATGCGTGCATCCCAACACCAGCACGTTTATTCTTTTTAATTTTAATTCCCTAAGGTAATACTTGATTATCATTCTGGTTTCCCGTCTTTTTATCCAGCCTTCTTCCGCCAAAGGGACCAGCAGGGGGGTGGCTTTGGAGTATACTTTGATCCCGGGGTTTAATTTTTTGATTTCTTTTTCATAGACCTTGGAATCAACAGTGGAACGGCTGCCAATGACCCCTATTTTATTTTTTTTCGGGGTATAATTTATGGTTTGAACCGCTCCTTCCGCGATCGGCACCAATACACCGAGTACTTTTTTATCCGGATATTTTGCCGGCACCAATTCTTGTTGGATCTTTTTGAGCGCTTCAGCCGAGGCGGTGTTGCAAGCCAATATCACCAATTCACATCCTTGATTAAATAAAAATTCCACTCCTTGCCGGGTGTATTGGTAGATCGTGTCTCGGGATTTGGGGCCGTAAGGAGCTCTGGCGTTATCACCCAAATAAATAAAGCTATGTTCAGGCAGAACCTTTTTGAATTCTTTTAAAAATGTTAGTCCTCCCAGCCCGGAGTCAAAAATTCCTATCATAATTTTATATTTGCAGTTTATATACGCCGGTTTCTTTGCCGATCTCGGCGTTAAAATATATTACATTCTCTCCTTTATCAAACGACGGGGACCTTATTTCGTCCAATTTGATAAGTTCGGTGGTGTTGTCGGCCTCACCTTCTCTTCTTTCCAAAATATTTATATTTTTTTCAGTGTAAAAAATAACGTAGTTTTGCTCAAAAGGTTTGTCTATTCCGATAATGGGGCGGCTTATTCTGGTGATCAAATTTTTGTTATTATCATCAATATTATAATTCCATATTTCAAAATCATTGGCGCAGAGCAAATTGCGGTCATCTTTCCATTCGGTATATTTAACTTCTTCAATATGGTCCCTGATCGGGCTGAACAGAGCATAAGGCTCAATAAGATAAAGGGAACCGTTTATTTTGTCATACAAGTTTACCAAGAAATGATCCCTGTTAATAAAGCTATATTCGGAAGAGTAAGGCAGTTCTATTTCCCTGATCGTCTTTGATCCGTTTTGCGGCAGGATCCGGTATTTAACTTCTTTTTCATTTTTAACCACTACATGAACATATTCGGATATATTTGTATAATCAAGGATCTCTTTTTCTGTTTTTAAAACGATACTGTGGTCTTTGGAATCGATATTATATTCCTTTAAAATGTTTTTATCGGCCCGGTATTGTAAAACCGAGTTATTTTTCCATTTTATATTATCTATTTTTTCTCC
>CAZEHL010000046.1:3824-6491 GCA_964512155.1 uncultured Gammaproteobacteria bacterium
GCTTCGGCTATTCGGCGAGGCAGGGTCTTTTTAAAGAGGCGAACATTTTCCAGTCTGGTTTGCTTTCCCGGCTCTATAACCACATCCTTTTCCCACGTCCAATAACCCTCTTTTTTAACGGTGATTTTGTATTTGCCGGGGAGCAAATATTTTATTTTGGCCGGTGTTTGAGTGTATTCCTTATCTTTCCGGCTTGTTATTTTATTTGATAAATAGGATTGAAAAGAGTTGTTTATATATATCCGCGCTTCTTTGGGCTCGGTCTTTAAAACAAGCATGCCGGTTTTTTGCAGAGTTTCGTTTAAATTCAACGGCCAGCTTAATCGGAGCCTGTATCCTTGAGCATAAAAAATAACCAAAGAAGCCATCACTACAAAAAGCAGGATAAAAAACAAAAACATCATTTTTCTTTTAGCTGATGCCATTTTGATCTTAAGTTTTGTGTTTTACTTTGTTTATTATTCAGCCGGTCTTTTTCGATGCCGATTTTTACAGTTTAAACCATTTTTTTTCTTTTTTCAATTTTCCACTTGCAAATTTGGTGTTTTATTGCTAAAATTACTACTGAGAGAAATTGACAAATTGTAAATTTAGAATTAATATATTTTTCCGGGCCGGGATGGCTTTATTGCAAGAGCCATTTCTTGTCTCGGTGATTTTATAAAAAATAACTTTAAAAACTATGTTTAGTTGGTTGAAAAAATTATTCGGAGGAGAGTCGGCGCAAAATGATGAACAAGTTTCCGCCGAGCAAGAGCAAAATTACTCACAAGAACAAGAGAACACCGATTTTTCGGAAAAAGAAACAAACGAAGATAATGAGGCTTCTTCTCTTTCTCCGGAAGAGCCAAACAAGGAATATGTTCAAGGTTCTTCCGAACGGGAGTCGGAAGAAGCGGAGGATCTTTCAGAGCAAAAAGAGAGCGCGGTCCAAGAAGAAAGCGAAGAAAACGCGATTGAAAACGAGAAGCCGGAACAAGGCATGGGAGAAGACATGGTTGAAGACGAGAGGCGAGAAGAAGGCGCCTTTGAAAAAGGAAGACAAGAAGAGGATCAGAGGGAAACAGGTCAAGACCTTTCAGACCAAGAAAGCGAAGATTGGTAACCTTTTATTTTTAAATAGCCGTCTATTATCTTTAATAGCCGGCTATTTTTTATGCTAAAGACCGTTTTAAAGTACTCCTATCTGTAAACAAGGTTAATAAGTATTGCATATTATTACCTATTAAATTGCCATGAAACTAATTGATACTCATTCCCACATAAATTTTAATCAATTTAAGGAAGACGCCGATCAGGTGGTGCGCCGGTCTTTAAGGAGTGATACGGAAATGATCGTGGTCGGAGCCGAGCATAGAACATCCAAGCGCGGACTGGAATATGCCAATAAATATGAAAAAGGAGTATATTCGGCGGTGGGTTTGCATCCTTTGCATTTGCAAAGCATGACCGCCCAAGAGAACAGAGAAGGAGTAAGCTTCCAGACGGCCGGAGAAGAATTTAACTATGACAATTATGTAAAATTGGCCAATTTTGATAAAGTGGTCGCCATCGGAGAGGTGGGGCTTGACTATTACCATTTCAATTTGTCCGACAATTTGGAGAAAATTAAGAAGAAGCAAAAAGAGGTTTTCATAAAACAGTTGCTTTTGGCTTGCGAAATGGAGCTGCCCGCCATAATCCATTGCCGGGTCGCCCATTTGGATATGCTTAATTTGTTAAAAGAGTTTAAGCAGAAATATGCCCGTTTTATTCCGGCCGATAGGCCGTGGGCGGTGATGCATTGTTTTTCCGGGGATGAGGATCTGGCTTGGGAGTATTTTAATTTGGGGTTAATGATATCCTTTACCGGTTTGATAACTTTTAGTAAACAATGGGATGACCTGATAAGAAAAATGCCTTCTGATAAGTTCATGGTGGAAACCGATTGTCCTTTTATGACTCCGGAGCCGTACAGGGGACAGAGGAACGAGCCGGTTTTGGTTAAGTATGTGGCCCAAAGAATAGCGGAGATAAGAAAAACCGATCTGGAAAAGGTAGCCGATATCACCACCCAAAACGCCCGGGCTTTTTTTGAAATATGAGTTCCATTGTTCTATTGCTTCATTGTTAAATTGAAAACATTGGATCAGTATAACAATAAACAATGGCTTTCGTCCCGGCATAGTCTCCGAAAGGGACTATGCCGAATTGAAGATAGATTGGAAGTTTGTACAGTCTTGCATTTTTCTTTCTTTTTGTTATTATCAAAATGGAAACTGATTACATTATAATATTATGAAAGACCAAAGGATCGGCGATAACGGCCCAAAAGCTTGGTGGCAACCGGCTTTAGCCGTATTCGCCAAAATGTCCGGATGGATATTTTTTCCCATATTGGCGGGAATTTTTTTCGGCAAATGGCTGGATAAGAAATTCGGAACAGATCCTTGGCTTTTTTTGTGCGTATTGGGGGTAACTTTTGTTATCTCTATCGCCGGAATCGCCAAGATCTCTTTGGAAGAATATAAAAGAATAGAAGAAGAAGAAAAGGAAAAAAAGAATGGCAAAGAAAATGGAAAGTAGAAACCGAAAGCCGAAGAATTGGATCATGTGTAAAATATAGTAATGTTATTCACAGAATTCGGATAAATACTTGAAAAGCGAAGGCGATTATTTTTGTTAACC
>CAZEHL010000047.1:0-2276 GCA_964512155.1 uncultured Gammaproteobacteria bacterium
CAAGAATGTTAAAGAACCACAAAAACAAGACCGATCGGTCTTGTTTTGTTCCTATATGTTCAGTTGGGACGGGGGTTAATTTCGGGGGTGGGGCAATATTTCCGGCTCTCCCGGTTCAGTCGGGGCTCCATCGTTGTTCATTTTTTTCCATTCTTGTTCAAATAATTCTTTGGTTGCCGGCACCACTATATGTTCTCTGGTAAAATGGGTTTGTTCGCTTCTGTCGGTTATAGGGAATATAAGGGCGGGAACGAACAGTTGTTGGTTTCCTTGTTCTCCTCGTTTCATTATTTGCGTCAATCCTTTTTCCGGCGTTCCCAGGGTTATGGTTACCGTTTTATCCGGGTCGGCGTGTTCGTGCGGAGCTCCGAGTCCGCCTTTTTCAGCCATATCGATTATCTTATCCGGGTTATTGATATTTTCGTATTCAGATGCTTGGAATTTTTGGGCCACCAAATTTCTGACTCCGGCCACTTTGTTGTGCTTGATATTCACTTCCATTGCCAAGCCGTAAGGTTCCCCACTTTGTTCATGCACCTGCTTTTCTTTTATGACAAGAGGAAAAACCACCGGAACTTCTTCGGGAATATTGATATCGGAAGAATTCGGAGATAGATCCCGGCTTTTCTCCCAATTACGCATAACTTGCGGTTTTCCGTAATTGGAAGTGTCCAAACCGTATTTATTGATAAATTTTTCGGCCACATCAATTATTTCTTTATCAGCCGGCACATCTTCCGGTTTTATCCGTTCAGGTTCCGAGCAGACGCCTCCTTGGCAATCGATCTTAGGAGATGGCCATTTTTCCCAATTTTTATTGATGCCGGCCACCCCTTCTTCCAGGTTCAAGTATATGGAGTAACCGAATTCCCGGTCCTGCCTGATGTCTATATTGTTAACAGTGGCAGAGTCGAATTCGGAAACATCCAAAAGTCCGGTATCCAGTTGAGAAATTATGTTTTGGGAAAAATCGGAATCGGCCAACCCTTGTTTGATGCGTCTATAAATTCCAGAGTCTATATTTTCCAAAGAAATATCGTCTCCGGCATACCGGAATTCATAATTTATTAAATTGGACCTGATCATCCGCGAATCGGGAGTGTCGCCGTCCGCTTCCATGGATTCTTCGGCAACATTCAATTGCCCGCCTCCGTCGGCTCCGAAAGAGGCCGACCCCCTGCCTTCGGTGTCCATGGACTCTATATCCGCTTCAGTCAAAGATCCGAAAGCATTATTCTCCGCAATCTCTATTTGTTGCTTATTGTAGGCCGGCTTTTGATTGCCGGAATGATCATTCCACAGAAATACGGAAGCAATAAGCAGAATAACCGCTGTCGCCAGCACCGGAGAATATATCTTAGGAGAGAAGAAAAAAGCGAATTTGGAGGCGGTTTGCTTTCGGTTTCTTGCTTCTTTTAGCAGTTGGGAGCGCAATTCTTGCACGAATTCTTTATCTATTGCCGGATTTGGTTTGTCTTCCAGGAATTTATCAATTATCCGAAGCAACTCTTCTTCTCTTTTTTTTAACTCCGGATCCAAGGCGTAAAGCTCCCGGAGTATTTGTTGTTTGTTTTTCATATTATATCTTTCATTTTATTTAAAATTGAAAATAACATTCATTAAAGATTTGTAAGCAGGAATAGAAACAAATAAGCCGGCATTTGTTTCCGCAATTCATTGATTCCGCGGGAAAAGGCCATTTTACAACCGGCTTCACTTTTATCCATAATGGCCGCTATTTCCTTATAAGAAAGATCCTGCCACAATCTGAGCATCAGAATATCTCGTTGGTCGCCCTTTAAATTTTCTATATATTTTTTAACTTCCTCCAATTTATTCTTAGTATCAATATCTTCTTCCAAATTATTCGGAGAAGCCAGATCCCAAGCATCATCTATGTTTTGCGGGCGTTTTTGGGTACGATAGTGGTCGATCACGGTATTGCGGGCGATCTTGTAGAGCCAGCTGTTAAAATAATTCTTCTCTGTGTCAAAGTTACCGATATTCTTTAGCGCCTTCATAAAGGTTTGGCCGGTCAAATCCTCGGCTGTTTGGCGGTGATGGGTCTTGTAGTATATAAAATTATATATTTTTTCTATATAGGCGTCATAAAGCAAGGCAAAATCATCCAAATTGCCGGCTTGGCAGCTTTTGATTATCTTCATCTCATCTTGGGCCATAGAAACGCCTTTATTGTTTGTCATAAAATACAACGATTAAAACAAGAAAAAGTAACATTTATATGATAGCAAAAAGAGGGAGGAAATGATACAATA
>CAZEHL010000047.1:2376-4621 GCA_964512155.1 uncultured Gammaproteobacteria bacterium
TTATGTCTAAAGAAAAAATAGAATTTCCCAAAGATTTCTTATGGGGTGCCTCCACCTCCGCCTATCAAATAGAAGGCGGGATTATTAATGATTGGAGCGAATGGGAAAGATCGAATAAAAGAGTTAAGGAGTTGAAACGGCAAGACAAGGATCCGGAAGAATATACTTGCGGAAGAGCTTGTGATTCTTATAACAGATATAAGGAAGATATGGATCTGGTCGCCGGCTTGAATTGCGGTGCTTATCGTATGGGAGTGGAGTGGGCCAGAATAGAACCCCGGGAAGGAGAATTTGATGACCGGGAAATCGAGCATTACAAAAGAGTGCTGGAAGAAGCCAAAAAGAGAAATTTAAAAACGGTATTGACCTTGTGGCATTGGACCAACCCGGTATGGGTGGCCGAGAAAGGCGGTTGGGCCGACAAAGAAGTCGTGAACCGTTTTACCCGTTACGCGAGCATGGCCGTAAAAGAGTTGGAGGATAAGGTCGATTATTGGGTGACCCTGAATGAGCCCATGGTGCATGTATCCAACGGATATTTATCCGGTAAATTCCCTCCCAACAAGAAAAATATTTTTCAAGCTCGCCGAGTATTCAATAATTTGGTTCAAGCCCATAATAAAACCTATAAGTTGATCCACCAATTTTATCCAGGCTCCCGGGTCAGTATTACCAAATTAACCAATGATTTCCAGTCGGCTCGCCGATGGTGCCCGTTGGAAACCGGTTTGGCCAAATTGTTTAACCATTTTTGGAATGAGAGATTTTTACAGAGAATTAAAGGGCACTTGGATTATATCGGAGTGGATTATTATTTCCACGACCGGATAATTTGGAGGCCTCCTTTTAAGAAGAACAAGAATGAGCAAGTTACCGATTTGGGATGGGAAATATATCCGAAAGGAATCTATAATGTATTAAAATATTTGTCCAAATACGAAAAGCCTTTGATAGTATTGGAGAACGGTTTGGCGGACGCAGACGACAAGAAAAGAGCCGATTTTATCAAAAACCATCTTTATTATGTAAGAAAAGCGATGGATGAGGGTGCGGATGTCCGCGGTTATTTTTATTGGTCCCTGTTGGATAATTTTGAATGGGCCGAGGGTTTCTGGCCCAAGTTCGGGTTGTATGAGGTGGACAGAAACACTTTTGAGCGTAAACCGCGGGAGAGTGCTAAAGTGTATGCTGAAATATGTAAAACCGGGAAAATAGATATGCATTGATATGTAGTAGATATATGGTGGATATAAATAGATATATGGTTGATATATAGAGTATATCAATGTATATCATTTAAACATATGGCTTGGATTACAGTAGCTTTAGTTTCTTATTTCATCAACGCCGGCGTGTACACCGCCGATAAGCATTTGCTTTCCAAACAGTACCACTCCTCGGCCACTTATGCTTTTTATGTGGGTATTTGGAGCATCTTTAACCTTGTCATATTGGTTTTTGATCCTTGGCTGCCCACCTTCCCCCAATTAATGCTTAGCATGTCGGCCGGACTTCTCTTTTTGGTAACTTTGATCTTTTGGTATAAGGCCTTGCACCAAAGCGAGGCTACCCGAGTGGTTCCCATAGCCGGAGCCCTAATACCCATCTTCACCTTTCTTTTGTCTTATATTTTTTTAGGGGAAGAGTTGACTGAAAGGCAATTGGTTGCTTTTATAGTTTTGGTGGCCGGCGGAGTATTAATATCGGTTCGCAAGACCAGGTTTTATGTTTTGAAAGAGATCAAAGAAAAGATCAAAGGAATTTTGGGCGATTACATGGGGGGAATTCATGCCCATTACCGGCCCACCCGCAGATTGATCATCAATTCGGTAGTGGCCGCTTTCTTTTTCGCTTCTTATTATGTTTTGATCAAGTATGTTTATACCACCCAACCGTTTATCGGCGGTTTTGTTTTCTCCCGCATCGGCAGTTTCCTGGGAGCTTTATTGATATTGACGGTTCCAACTTGGCGAAAGCTTATTAAAAAGAGAAAAAAGAAAGCCAGCCAACCCAAGAATCTGGCCTTTTTTCTGGGGGTTCGTTTGGCCGGCGCCGCGGCCTTCATCCTTCTTAATTTGGCCATCAGTATGGGCAATGTGGCTCTGATCAATTCTTTGCGCGGCACCCAATATTTGTTTTTGATGATCATAGTTCTCTTCTTATCGACTCGATATCCTAAATTTTTAAAAGAACAATTCCGGGGAGGAGTGTGGGTGCAAAAGACAGTGGGCGCCACTTTGATAGG
>CAZEHL010000047.1:4721-6081 GCA_964512155.1 uncultured Gammaproteobacteria bacterium
TTGCTTTTGATCGCCTCTCTGCCTTCTTATCTGCTCAGGTTTGAAGTATTCGGCCTGCCTTCCACTGTTTTGGAAGGCATGATATTAATATCTTTCGCGGTCTGGTTTTTAACAAAAACCGAATTCCATAGATTTTTAAAAGGCGATTATACGGTTAAAGATTATTGGCAAAACAGCAAGAAAAGGCGGCGTTATCCTTTTGATGTAGAGATAATAGCTTTGCTTTTAATATCTTTTGCCGCCCTCGGAATAGTCGGTTTTAATTTGGAAGCCTTGGGCATCTGGCGCGCTTATTTTTTTGAGCCTCTTTTGGTATTTATTCTAATATTGAACATTTTCCCTTATAAAAAAGACCTAAGAAGATTGATTGGAGCTTTCTGCCTGTCCGTTTTGGCGGTTTCTTTGTTTGCCATTGTTCAAAAGTTTACCGGCTGGGGCGTGCCCATGGAATATTGGGGGCCGGGGAGAACGGATCGGGTAACATTTTTTTACGGTTATCCCAACGCTTTGGGGTTATATATAGCTCCGCTCCTCTTGGCCATATTGGGGTGGACGGTTTATGGCGCCCGCCTTAAGAATAAGATCATCTTTGCCTTGGGGGTAACGGCTTTTATAAGCGGGACATTGGCGATTTTTTTCGCCGGCTCCGAAGGAGCTTTGGCCGGAGTGGGAGCCGGCGTAGCGGCCTTTGCTTTTTTTTATCATCAAAAAACGCGTTGGCTTGCGTTGGGGATTTTGTTGATAGTTCTCGCCGGCCTTCATTTTCATGCGCCGGCCAGGGATTATATGGTTGAGAAAGCCACATTAAGCGATCTGTCCGGTGAGATAAGGAAGATCCAATGGCGGGAAACTCGGGAGATGTTGAAGCAAGACGGCAAATGGTTGTCCGGCTCCGGATTGGCCGGCTATAAAGAAGATATTAAACCCTATCATCAGCCCGGCTTTTTTTACAACAAGAACAACGACCCGGATTTTAGAAGGAAAATAATGCTTTTTAATGAAGAGTACAAAGCCCAATTTTGGCAGCCTCTGGAGATCTATCTTTATCCTCATAATATTTTTCTTAATTTTTGGACCGAGTTGGGATTTTTGGGCTTGTTGCTTTTTTTGTGGATATTTGTTAAATATTTTTATTACGGATACAAAAGTTTGGCCGGAGAACAAAGAGAATTGGCCCTCGGCTTGATAACCGCTTTAATAGCTATTATAATACACGGGCTGGTGGATGTACCTTATTTTAAAAATGATCTGGCTGTACAATTTTGGATATTGGTAGCATTGATGAGCTTGGTTCATCGGTATAAAAAATTAGAAATTAGGGGTAGTTAGAATAATTTTGGTTGATAAGAATCTAATTTTT
>CAZEHL010000048.1:0-5856 GCA_964512155.1 uncultured Gammaproteobacteria bacterium
GTTGTCGGCTCCTTGGCCCTGCTTATGTTCATCTATGGCGGTTTTATATGGATGACCGCCTCCGGAAATTCGGAAAAAGTGCAGAAAGGGAAAAACATTCTTCTTTGGGCCACCATCGGCCTTATCGTTATCTTTACTTCCTACGCCTTGGTCAATTTCATTATCCAAGACGTTATTCAGCCCTCCGGATAAATTTTGGATAGCCGGAATTAATACAACGTCATCCCGCCCCGCCTTTCGCGAAAGGCGGGGCGGGATCTCGGGAAGATTAACAAGATCCCGGCTCGGGGGCCGGGATGACGATGATGATGGCCGGTATTATGATAATGAAACAAAGTACGATGATAAAACAAAGATAGTTGGGATGACGATGATGGGATGAAAACCGGAATAACATTAAAGAAAAAACCGGGATGATCCGGATCATTAAAGAAGCTGGACATATTTTTTTCAATATTATAAAGTGTTTTTAATATGACCAAAGTTTTAACAGACGAAAAATTAATAGACAAATTCCTGGATCGGGGAGTGGAAGCCATTTATCCGAGCCGGGAAGAGCTCCGCCGGAAACTGATGAGCGGAGAGAGATTGCGCATTTACCAGGGTTTCGATCCCACCGGCAAGTATCTGCACGTGGGCCATGCCATGGGCATCCGGGCCTTGGGTATTCTGCAACAGCTCGGCCATGAAGTCATTTTTTTGGTGGGCGATTATACCGCCAAAGTGGGGGACCCGGATAAGGATACCGGCCGGGAAATGCTGACTGAAGAGCAAATAGAAAGCAATCTCTCCGGCTGGCAAGAGCAGGCCTCTCAATTGATAAATTTCGAAGGAGAAAATCCGGTTAAATTCCAAAGGAATTATGAACTATTAGCCGGCCTTAAATTGGATGATATTATAAAATTGATGTCCCATATTACCGTTCAAAGGATGTTGGAGCGGGATATGTTTGAAAGAAGGATAAAAGAAGGCGACCCCATCGGCTTGCATGAATTTATTTACCCCTTAATGCAGGGTTATGACGGCGTGGCCATGAACGTGGATATGGAGATTGGCGGAGCCGACCAAACTTTTAATATGCTGATGGGAAGAACCCTGTCCCGGGCTTACAACAACAAGGAAAAATTCGTGCGGGCCAATAAAATGATGGACGCTCCGGACGGCCGGACCATGAGCAAAACCAAGGGCAACGGCATCAATCTGGGGGATACGGCCGAAGATATGTACGGCAAGGCCATGTCCTACCGGGATGAATCCATACCCAAGGGACTGGAGCTTTTAACCGATCTGCCCATGGAAGAAGTAAAACAAATAGAAAAAGACCTGGAGTCTGATACCAATCCCATGGAGTACAAAAAGAAGATGGCTTTTGAAATAGTGAAAATGATCAAAGGAGAAGAATCCGCTCGCCGAGCCGAAGCGCATTTTGAAAGAACGGTGCAACACAAAGAAGCTCCGGAAGAAACGGAAATTTATACCGTTTCGGAAGGAGAAAAAAATATAGTTGAATTGTTGGTGGAAACCGGTTTGGCTTCCAGCAAAGGAGAGGCCAGGAGATTGGTGGAGCAGGGAGGTATTAAGGCGGATAAAGAGCCGATCCGGGATATTGACCATACCATAGAATTGGGAGAAGAGCCGGTGTTGTTGCAAAGAGGAAAAAGGCGGTTCTTAAAAGTGTCTTCTTCTCAGTGACATTTTTTATCATTTCTTTGTTTATTTTGACTTCCATTTCTATTTCATCTTTACATTTCAATTGGTTATATTGACAATTAATCATCGCTTTGATAATTTTCAAGAAATATTCCTAAGATTTTTTGGAAGAAGGTTTTTGCCCACTCAAAATCAAAGGAGGGATCAAAATGATATTGAATCTGTTGGGGGCTGGAGGTAGCGGGAAAACGACTTTAAAGTTTTTACTGAACAAAGAAGAGGAGTTTTATACTTTTGTTCCTTTAACAACACGCGAGAGAAGAAAAAATGAAATTGATGGTGTCCATTATCATTTTGTTACTTTGGAACAGTTTAAAAAAGATGATTCTATCCTCCTAACAAGAAATGCCGGCAATGGATGTTTATACGGAAATAGAAAAGAAGATATTGTTAATCATAAATCGATTACTGTTACCACGTTGGATATAAATGGCATAAAAGAATTAGAGAGACTAGGAATACCTCTTAAAGTAGTATTCTTAAATATTTCAGAAAAAGAGAGAAGGAAAAGGATGTTGTTTAGAGGTGATGCTCCAGATAAAGTTGTTCAAAGACTTAGTAGTGATCGTTATATATTCAGCAAAATAGATATTCAATCCCCGGTTCTTATTATTGAAAGGGGGGAGAACCTAGAAATAGTTGAAACCATAAAAAAATTTTCTCAAGAATAATTAAAAAAGGGCTATCAAAAGTGGATAGCCCTTTAAACTAATATGGGATGCGGGAATTTATTTAAAAAGAAAAAGGAGGGTGTTGATGTTACTAAAATTGAAAGAGAAAAAGAAAAATTAAGAGATAAAGAGTTTTTGTTGAAAGTTAACAATAAATGGAAGGAGGGTTCTTATAAGCCATATTATAAAACAATACTTCTTTTTATTACTAATAGATGTAATTTGAATTGTGAACATTGCTTTGATAGAGCTAATTTGCGTGGCTTAAAAGAAATGAGTTTTGAGTATATTAAAAAAATAGTTGATAATAATCCTCATGTGGAAAAATATGATATAATGGGTGGGGAGCCTCTTCTACACAGTGAATTAAATAAAATATTGAATTATCTAGAAGAGAGAGGTAAAAAAATAGGTTTGTACACTAATGGATTTTTATTGAATAAACTCCCACGGAACTATAAAAACTTAAGGTTAAATTTATCTTTTCACAGTATATACACCGAAGATCTATCTTTAAAACCGATTTCTAAACTCCATGATTATATTGAATATTTTCAATATATTTATCCCATGAAATTAGTTTTTTTAATAACTCAAGAAAATAAAGGAATATTATTCAATTTTGCGGAATATATTGAACAATTTAAAAATATATCTAAACTAACAATAGGAATGATTAGAAATGAAGAAGACTATTATAATGATAATTATGAGAATATTGTCCCCTTTGAAGAATACCCTAGAATTATTCAATATTTTATAGATGAATATAGTGGGAATTTAGATATAGATATTTTCGCTGAGGGAATTATTGTAACTGATAATTTGCCACGGTCATCATCCAATCAAATAAATAGATTTAGGTGTATTTTCCCGGAAAATGAATATACTGAATGTTTGTATGATGTAGGTCCGGACAAAAAGAAAAAATTTAATCTGGAGAAACCAATTACATATCCGAAGTGTAATTTATGCCCTAAAACTAAAAAAGATAGATGTTTGACGGACAAGATAAGGTTGAGAAAGAGATAAAGAATTATCTTATTAATATATTTTATGAAAGAAGAAAATAGATTCAAATTATGTGCTTCTACCCACATATTTTTTATAAAAGGAAATGAAATTCTTTTATTGTTGAGAAAGAATGTTACTTCAGATGGCTATTATAGTGTTGTAGCGGGGCACTTGGAAGGAGGTGAAACAGTAACACAGGCAACTATTAGAGAAGCGAAGGAAGAGATAAATGTGGATATAAGAGAACAAGATATAGAAATAAGAACAGTATGTCATAGTTATAGTTCTCATAACGATAGAGAGTTTATTCAATTTTTTGTTGTGTGCAGGGAATGGCAGGGAGAAATAATCAACAATGAACCACATAAGTGCGGAGGTGTCAAGTTTTTCCCAATTAGCAATTTACCCTCTAATATGGTACCTTATGTAAGAAAGGCTATAGAAAAAGTATTTGCTGATGTTAGGTATTATGAAGAAGGTTGGAGGGATAGTATAAAAAATAATATTTGATTAAGATGATTTTAAAGAAAGGGGACAATTTTAAGAATAATTTTTTTGCCTATAATAATATAATAAAAAGAAGTGTTGACCCCCAACAATATGATTATGCGGATATTAATTGGAATCCTTATGAGAAAAATTTGTTCTCCCCTGTTAGGAGATTGATGTTTAATAATATAGAAAAGTATATTCAAGAAACCAATAACTTAAATGTTTTGGATGTAGGCTGTGGTACTGGATGGTTGCTTGAAGAAATTGATAAATATAAACCTAACTATTTGAAAGGGATTGATTCTTCAGAGGCTAATGTTGAAATTGCTAAAAGAAAAATGCCCAAATTTCACTTTGAATGTGTTGATTTTGGTAGATATAAGGTAAAAAGTAGATTTGATCATATATATTCTATAATGACCCTAAGTCATTTTGAAAATTTGTTTGAATTTTTCAAAAAATGTTCTGGAATGATGAATATAGGCAAGATAATTATTATTGTTCCGGACTATAATTATTTTAAGAGACCTAAGAAAGACCAGAAAATAGATTTATTTTTTTTCGAAGATGATTGTTATGCTATTAATATAGAAAAGAAAGGGAAAAAAATTTCTCAAGTAGTTAGGAAAAATATTATATATCATGATTTAGCTAATAAAAATGGGTTTTATTTATTAGAAGAATTAGGAATTCGACCTGATGATAAATTCCTGTTAGAATCTTCCAAGGATGTAGAAAAAGAGGAGGTTATGTTCAACCTTTTAGTTTATAAAAAAAATGGAAGATGAAATAAATAAAAACGTATATATAGCTTCTTTGCCTAGGTCTGGTTCAACGCTTCTAGGTATGATTTTACATCAAAATCCCCAATGCTTTAATATGGGGGAATCCTTTTTTTGGAAAAACTTTCCCATCCAGGAAATAAAATGTTCTTGTGGAGAAAAAAATTGTCCAATACTTTCAAGTGTCTATCAAGAGATTTGTCAAATCCCCGAAGTTATAAATTTCTATGATGTTTGCCAAGATTTAGATAAATTGCCTTTTACAAGAAATAAAGTTGTTCTAAGTTACCAACAAAAGGAAGATATTATTAACAGTTGCAAGGGATTGGATATTTTGGCCGATGTTTTCAGGTCTATTATTTCTAGAAGAATAATGATAGATACTTCTACTAATATACGAATAGCTAAAGAATTGGTGCATAAAAATAATTGGAAGATTATTATACTTTTAAGAGATCCAAGAGGTGTTTTATATTCATTTAAAAAATCTAGTATTCGTCACAACAAGATGATATCTCTTAATAAGAATATTAATGTCCTGATAGACTTTATAAAAAATGTTTTAGATATAATAGATTTCCCCAATGTGTTAATAGTAAAATACGAGGATATTTGTCAAAAGACAAAGGAAGAATTGAAAAAAATATGTTCTTTTTTAGACATTGAATTTGCAGAAAATATGCTCAATTTTAAAAAAGATATGGGGCACACTATAATGGGCAATAGAATGAGGTTTAATAGTAATGAAAAAATCATTGAAGATTTATCTTGGGTATCAGGATTAACCCAAAAAGAGAAAGGAAAAATCAAGAGAAATAAAGATTTGTTGTTTTTTTACGGGATGTTTAATTATACGATTACTAATTAGTTCCATCCGGTTGTAGATTGATTTTTTTATTGCGGTAAATTTTTAAAAAGGAGGTTAGATGACTAATACAATAGGGGGGCATTAAGGCGGATAAAGAGCCGATCCGGGATATTGACCATACCATAGAATTGGGAGAAGAGCCGGTGTTGCTGCAAAGAGGGAAAAGGCGGTTTATTAAAGTAAGTCGTAAGATATAATCGCGTTGTTTATAAAATGCGGGTAAATAGTTGGAAAGCGAAAGCGATCATTTTTGTGAAAAAAATGCTTGAAGATCCAACAAGTAAGCCGATAAAATTTTTTGTCCATCAAAAAACCTCGA
>CAZEHL010000049.1:0-2535 GCA_964512155.1 uncultured Gammaproteobacteria bacterium
TCGATACGTCGAGAATGAAAGGTGAAATAGAAATATTCTGTTTGGATAATTTATTTATTTTTGTTTAACTCTATCTTTAATTTTATTAATCTCTTTAAAAAATAAACACTGTCTCTGCCCGTTTTTATCTTGCTTTTTCTTTGGTCATATCTGTTTTCCTCCCAATTTACCGGGATCTCTTTTATCCGCCACCCGCCGCAATACGCCTCTGCCAATAGTTCGGTATCAAAAAACCATTTATCATCATCCACCAAGGGTAGCAACTTTTGAAAGGCCTCGGTCCTGATCGCCTTGAAACCGCATTGGCGATCCTTAAGTCCGTCCCTCATCAATAAACCGGCAAAAAAGGCATACCCCCGAGAACCGGCTTCTCTTAAAAAGGATCTATCCACCTTTGATCCAGGCAACAGCCTGGAACCGATCGCCAGGTCGCAAAGATCGTTGCCCAAAAGATCGATAAAATCCGGAATATGCTCTAAGGAAACCGCCAGATCAATATCCATATAAAAAAAGATATCACTGTTGGAGGCTTTCCCGTATTCTTTTAAGACTTTTCCTTTTCCTTTTCCTTGAAGTTCAAAAAAAGTAACGCGGTCAAATTCTTGATCCAATTGTTCGGCTATTTTTAAAGAATTGTCAGAGCAACCGTTTAGAAGGATTGTGACCCGCCAATCAAAATCAAACTCTCTACTGTTGCAGAATTGAAAAAAATGGAGAATATTCTTTCTCAATATAGCCTCTTCATCTAATACCGGTATACAGAATTCCACCAACATATTCATTCTTTTTTATAAATAATCGACACTTCACTCTCAAATACTTTTTCCCACTTTTTGTTTTTTGATAAATAATCGAGTAATTTCTTTGTTTTCGATCCGATCTTTTCTTTTTTCGGTCCGATCATAAATCTTTCCACCGCATCCGGCTTTAGGGTCTCCGGATTGCTTTCCACAAGGATCATTTCCACATTATACTCATTCAACTGTCTTTTGATGTTTTCTTTGTCATCATCAAAAAAGCCGTAATACTCCTCCAGTATGGTGCTATCGTTTATTTGGTGTTGGGGCATTCTTCCATCAATAAATAGGCGCCCCTCCGGATATTGCCATATTAAATAGCCTCCCCATCCGTATTCGGCCAATAAATTCAAATCTTTATACTCGGGATTGCCTTTTAAAAAATCAACCGCCCGGCAAGGATATTTTCGGCAGTAATGATCGAACGGGGATGTTGTAAAATCGGTCTTTACGACAATAAAGGCCGTGGATACTGTTAAACAAGAAATTAAATATATTTTCAGCCAAAAAGATATCTTATACAGATATGATTCGGCTTTTACATTTAAAAAATCGCTCAAAAAACCGACAACCAAGGGAAAGCTTCCCGCAAAAAGCAAAGGAAAATGGCGACGGGATTTAACAGATATTAAAATAAAGAATATCAATAAAAAAGCTTCCCAAATGTTTATTTTATACTCGTGTTTTTGCCGGCTTAAGCCGTAATAAAAATAAAACAAAGCCACGCTCGCCACTAAAGCGATATAAGTTATCTGAAAATAATTAAAAGGCAAAAAATGTTGAGGCAGCCATTCTTCAATGTGTGTCAGATAAAAAGTATCCGAATATCCGCTCAAAAAAGAATACAATTTTACCCCGTAAGGGGTGAAAAAAGTGGAAAGAACGGCTGCCAAGGAAAAAAACAAATAGGATTTTATCTGCTTATAATTCAATACTTCTTGTTTATATAAAAAGAAAGGTTTATACTTTCCGGCGATAACTGCTTCCGCTATTTTAACAACGCCAAAAGCGAACAACAAAAACACTCCCAATAAAAAACCCCCGTGTAAGCAAGCCCAAAGATACATTAAAGGAAGCAGCAACCACAATATTTTTCGATCTCTTTTCCGGCTGTAAAAAAACAAAACGCCCAAAAGCGAGACAAGAAAAAACAATGTTACCTCTTGCATTCTCACTCCCGAATGAGGCCTTATTGCCAAAACTCCCCACAATATTAAAAACAGAGTTAACAAAAGAGAACTTTTTTTATTATAATACTTTCGGGTAAAACGATGAAGAATTCCCAAAACCAAAACCATCAATAAAGCAAAAAGGATGCTTAAGGCCAAATAGCCGGCTTTGTTATATATAATATAAACAATAATATCCGATAACCACTCATGATTTATCCACTCTTCTTCGGCCAATGTATAATTATAATAATTAGCGGAAGGGAGCGTTTTGCTTTCCAGGCTGTTCCGGCCGGAAGCCAAATGCCAGCCGAAATCCGGGTCCAGGTAACCGAAAGAATTTTGCAACAGCAAAAAAAACACCAAAGCATAAAAGCAAAACAAAAAAAATGAAACAAAGTTTCGGCGGTATGCTATTTTTGTAAATATTTGCCGGATTTGCGGAATTTTTTCTATCATACCCTTTATTCTATCAAATCTTCTTTTCTTGTGATAGAATAATAATGATGATATAATTCCTGTTAAGAATTGTTGATTATAATAATATAAATAATAAAACCCATGGACAA
>CAZEHL010000049.1:2635-5794 GCA_964512155.1 uncultured Gammaproteobacteria bacterium
TGGGATTCTTGGGAATATTGGCGGTAGTTATCATTTTGATCGGCGGTTTTAAATGGATGACGGCCGCCGGCAACGAAGACAAGGTGGGAGAAGCCAAAAAAATAATCGTGGCCGGAGTTATCGGTTTGGTTATTATTTTAGCTTCTTGGGGTATAGCCACCTTTGTATTAGAGCAACTTATGGGCGCGACTGAATAGCGACCAACACAGAAGAAAGGTTTTGTATCAACAAAGCCTTTCCATTACAGCGGGCGAATTATGGTTCGCCCGCCGTAATGGAAAAAATACGGTCCAAAGATTTGGGTAAACACCGCAAAAAGATGCATCGCACACGCTCGCCGAAAAAGTATAAATGTGAATGAAATATTTGGAATAATTATCCACAAGATCAATATATACTCATGGGTGTTAAAGACGATAAAAACAGAAATATCCTTGCCGGAACTGTTATATTTTTAATAGCTTTCTTATCTTGTTGTTTTTTTATTCCGGCAAAAAAAATATCTGCCGACAATTACGGCTTGGACGAAACCGCGAATAATGCTTTCGAAGAAAATATTCCCTTTGAAAATGAAGGACCGCCGGAAATTATCGGAAGCATAATAGGAGCGATACTTTCTTTTATAGGCGTTCTGTTTTTTATTTTAATGATCTACGGAGGAGTTACTTGGATGACGGCCGCCGGCAATCAGCAACAAATAGATAAAGCCAAAAATTTAATCATATCCGCTGTAATAGGATTGATAATAGTTATGGCCGCTTATGCCCTAACCTCTTTTATCGGTACGGCTCTAAGCTAACAAAAGAACGCTTTATTATGAAAAGATATAAATTTTATCTTTACGGAATTTCCTTAAGTTTTCTTGCAATTCTTCCCCTGAAAACCGGAGCTTACGATTTTAATGAAAAGAGCGGATTAAAAGAAACGGCCGAAGGAACCGGCCATGCCGAATCCGGATTATTCACTCCCGGCAACTTGGCCGGAGGTATAGGCGTGATCATAAATGCGGTCTTATCCTTTTTAGGGGTTATATTTTTGTTGTTGGCCATATACGGAGGATATCTATGGATGACCGCCTCGGGCAATGAAGAACAAGTATCTAAAGCTAAAAAAGTGCTAAGCAGCGCTATTGTCGGATTAATAATAGTAGTGGCGGCTTATACTATAACCGCTATGGTGGGAACTTATTTTACTCCTTAAATACGCTTTGCCTATGAACAAAATAAAAAAACAACTATTGGCCCTAATGATATTCTTCTCTATGCTGTTGATCGGGCCTGCCTGTATTGCCGGAATACAAGACGCTTTTAATGTTGACGATGGAAGCAATGAGGATCCTTTGGATAAAGCGGCCAGTGAATCCGGATATGATACCGGCCAAACATCGATTAATCCGATAATTCAAACCGTAATTCAGGTGGCCCTGTCTTTTTTAGGGGTTATTTTTCTGATATTAATGATCTATGGCGGTTTTCTATGGATGACCGCTTCGGGTAACGAAGAAAAAGTAAGTAAAGCAAGAAAGATACTGACAGCCGCCATAATAGGGCTAATAATAGTTATCGGAGCTTATGCCATCACTGCGCTGGTAATGTCCAGGCTGGGAGGGGAAGTATTAAATTAATCCAACAAAAACATGAAAAAAACAGCCATATTAAAACAAGTTTTAATAGTGTTCGGAATGGTTGCGGTTTTAACCCTTCCTTCCTTCCTATTTGTCAATATAGTTCGAGGACAACAAGGAGAAATTCCTTCCGCTTCGGACAGAGTGGAAACCGTGGCCCCCGAAAGCGGATATGCGGATGCGGATGAGACAACCATGGCCGAGTTGTTGGGATATGCGGTAAACGCTTTCTTGGGCCTTTTGGGAATCATATTCATAATTCTTGTACTAATAGGAGGAGCCAAATATATGACCGCTTCCGGTAATGAAGAAAAAGCCAAGGCCGGCTTGACCATGATAAGGCATGCCATCATCGGACTGATCATTGTAGTGGGCTCTTACGCTATTTGGTATTTTGTCCTCGCAAATTTAATTTGGGCGGGGTAAATAAAATTTTATGCAAAAATTTAAAAAAATTTTTTTCGGCTTGATCTTCTCAACCGCATTGTTTACCGGAATCGCCTCCGGAGTTAGCGCCGATTTGATAGAAAATCCGGACCTTGATCCGTCCGGAGGGGATTCCCAAACAGGCAGCTTTGTCAATGCCACCGGCTTTGTCCCTTCTACTTCCAACACTGTGGGCGGAATAGTGGCCACGGTTATCGGCGCCTTTTTAACTCTTTTGGCTATCATCTTTGTTATATTGGTATTGATGGCCGGCTACAAATGGATGACCGCTTCCGGCAATGAAGAAAAAGTAAAAGAAGCCAAAACCCAGCTCAGACACGCCATAATCGGGTTGGCCATCATAATCATGGCCTATGCCATCACCCACTTTATATTCCAGGCTCTGGGAGATGTTACCGGCGGAGGAGGAGAAAGCTATCCGCTATAACAAAACAACAAAAATAGAAAACTCGTTAAAATATATTAAAAGAGTCGACGTTTTAGTCGACTCTTGTTTGTTTGGAGTAAAAACTCAATGTTGAACTCTTGCTCCAAAGTCAGTGCTTATACCGTTATAATTTTTTTTCCGATCATATATTCGATATCTCTCAGCTTCATCTTCTCCATCAAACCATCCATGGATATACCTAGGCATATCCCCTGTTCGAATCGCCCTATATCCGCCGGGATCTATTTGCAAAACAGAATTTCTATCGGGATGATGAAAGTAAAATCTCCTCTTAATATCTTGATTTACTACTATGCCGGTATATCTGCCGGCAAACTGGGCTGTTTGGCCGCCCTTGATCTGTTCAGCCATAGCCTTGTTAATCTCGGCCTGGGACAAGATCTCTTTGGCCCGAGCCATATCCGTGGGATACACGGACGGCTCTAAAATGGAGACATTGGTGTCCGAATGTTTGATTCCGTCCGCCGTCTCTTGCAGATGCGCGTTCCGATATCCGGCACAACCACTACTGATCAAAAAAATTACAACCAATGACAATAAACCAAAATATCTCATACTCCCTCCTTCTTCTTTTTTATTGATTATACAAAGAACTAAATCAAATTAATATAGTATAATCTTTCAAATAAGTCAATAAATA
>CAZEHL010000050.1:0-5212 GCA_964512155.1 uncultured Gammaproteobacteria bacterium
GAAATTAGTAATTTTTTATTTTTATGCGTAAATTGTTGGAAAAGATCACCGGGGATCCGAATGAAAAAATATTAAAACGATTTTATCCCCAAGTGGAAAAAATAAATTCTTTGGAAGAAAAATTCGCCGGCATGAGCGACGAGCAATTGCGGGAAATGACGGTGGAATTCAGGAAAAAATTGGGGGTGGAAAACTCCGACCCCTATCAAATAGATAGCAAAGTAATGGAAGAAAGAATGGATGCCATTTTGCCGGAAGCGTTTGCCGTTGTAAGAGAGGCATCCAAAAGGGTTCTGGGGTTGAGACACTTTGATGTCCAGCTTCTGGGAGGCATTAGCTTGCACAAAGGACAAGTGGCCGAGATGAAAACCGGAGAAGGCAAAACTTTGGTGGCCACTCTCCCTTTGTATCTTAACGCTTTAACCGGTCGGGGAGCCCATTTGGTAACGGTCAATGATTATTTGGCCCGCGTGGGAGCCGGTTGGATGGCCGAAGTCTATAATTTTTTGGGGATGAGCGTGGGGATCATAACTCATGACGCTTCTTATGTTTATGATTTGGAATATGTGGATGATTCCCAATATGACCAAAGGTTGTCCCATCTTCATCCATGCCAAAGAAAGGAAGTATATGCTTGCGATATAGTATACGGGACCAATAATGATTTCGGCTTTGATTATCTGCGGGACAATATGGCCCAAACATTGGCCGATCAAGTCCAAAGGGATTTGAATTTCGCCATAATCGATGAAGCTGACTCCATTTTAATAGACGAAGCCAGAACCCCTTTGATCATAAGCGCTCCGGCCCAAGAATCCACTGATAGATATTTTACTTTCGCTCAATTGGTTAGGCGCTTAAAAGAAGGCGAGGATTATAACGTGGATGAAAAAATGAAAGCAGTTACTTTAACCGAGGAAGGCATAAATAAAATGGAAAAATGGCTGGGAATGGATAATATTTATGTGGAAAAAGGCATAAAAGAGGTCCATCATATAGAACAAGCGTTAAAAGCCCATGTTCTTTTTACCAGAGAGAAAGATTATGTGGTTCGCGAAGGGGAAGTGGTGATAGTGGATGAGTTTACCGGCAGATTGATGCCCGGCAGAAGGTATAGCGAGGGTTTACATCAAGCCATAGAGGCTAAGGAAGGATTAAAAGTGCAACGGGAGTCGCAAACTTTGGCTACCATTACTTTTCAGAATTTTTTTCGAATGTACCGCAAGGTAAGCGGCATGACCGGTACCGCCGAAACCGAGGCCGAAGAGTTTGCCAGCATTTATGACCTGGAAACGGTTGTCATACCCACTCATAAGCCCATGGTGAGAAAGGATATGAATGATCTGGTGTTCAGATCCGAAAACGGTAAATTTCAAGCGGTCATCAAGGATATTTTGGAAAGGCGCAAAAAAGGACAGCCGGTCCTGGTCGGCACCGCCTCTATTGAAAAGAATGAAAAATTGGCGGATATGATGACAAAGCAAGGCATAGAACCGGCTATATTGAATGCTAAAAATCATGAACGCGAGGCCCAAATAATTTCCCAGGCCGGCCGGCCCGGAGCCGTTACTATCGCCACCAATATGGCCGGCAGAGGAGTGGATATTATTTTGGGAGGCAATCCGCCGAACCGGGAAGAGCAAGAAAAAGTAAAGGAGTTGGGCGGACTTCATGTATTGGGCACTGAAAGGCACGAATCCAGGCGTATTGATAACCAATTGCGGGGAAGAGCCGGACGCCAGGGCGATCCGGGATCTTCCCAATTCTATGTTTCCGCCGAAGATGATCTGATGAGAATATTCGGAGGTGAAAGAATGAAAAAAATAATGAGTAGCTTGCGGGTTCCGGAAGATACCCCGGTGGAGAACAAGGTGGTTTCCAGGTCCATTGAATCGGCCCAAAAAAAGGTGGAAGGCAACAATTTTGATATAAGAAAACATCTGGTTCAATTCGATAATGTGATCAATAAGCATCGAGAGGCGGTTTATAGGAAAAGAATGGAGGTTTTGGAATTGTTTGAAGGAGAAAAATCCGTTCGCTCCGCCAAGGATTCAGAAGTGGTCCGGCATTCCGATCTGAGCGAAGTTGTCTTGGAAATGGTGGAAAACGAAATAGAACAAATAGTCGGCTATCATACCGCGGCCGAAGATGTCGGCAATTGGGATCTGGGTGAAATTTATCGCGCCGTATCCACTATATTTCCGGTACAAGAACAATTGGAAGATGACCTTTCCCGACACATGAAAGGGGATAACAAAAAGTTGGATAAAGTTAAAGCCAGAACCGCCATTATCGATCATTTGCTTGATTTGGCCAGAAAAAATTATAATGAAATAAAGAAGCAATTTGAGTCGGCCGAGTTGGGAATGGATTGGAGAGCCATTGAAAAAGGGATCTTGCTTCGTTCTATAGATAATTTATGGGTGGAGCATTTGGAATCCATGGATTATTTGCGAAAAAGCGTAGGGTTGCGCGGTTATGGCCAAAGGGACCCGTTTGTGGAATATAAAAAGGAAGCATATAGACTATTTAATGAGTTTAATGATATGCTTCAAAAACAAGTGGTCTACAGCGTTTTTAAATTGGCCGCCATAGATAAATCTTTGGGAGACGCTTTTTCCGCCCCCACTTTGGCGGAAAGGGCCAAAAAAATGAGCGCCCCGGCCAAGACCATGACTACGGTGACCAGAGGACAGGCCGGCAACACCAGTTCCACCGAGAATATTGCTTCCAAGCCCAAGAATGACCAAGGCGAGAAAGTGGGTAGAAACGACCCTTGTCCGTGTGGGAGCGGCAAGAAATATAAGAAGTGCTGCGGCGCATAGAGAGAAGTACAAAGGCAAAATTCCACGAGTCTCGCCCCGCCGTTCGCGAACGGCGGGGTGTGGGAGCGGCAAGAAGTACAAGAAGTGTTGCGGAAAATAAACCTACTTAATTTTCAATTTTCAATTTACAATTTTCAAAAAATTTTCAATGATTCAATTTTCATTTCTGTGCATTCATTGAAAATTAAGTTATTGAAAATTCAATGTAAATTGAAAAATGAAAATTGCAAATTAATTATTGCCATGGATCTATTTATCATCATATTATTAACCTTACTATTGCTTGGCATTATTGCCGTTATTTTTATATTGTCCCGCAAAAACGACGGTGTCGAACGATTAACCTCCATGAAAGAGCAGGTGGATCGGTTGTCCAGCCAAAATGAAGAATTGAGAAAGCTTTTGGATCAAAAATTAAGCGAGAATTATAAAGTTACTCAAAATCAAGTGGATAGAACCACCAATGTCATGCAGAACGTGACCGAACAAGCCCAGAAATTGATGTCCGATATTCACAAACAGAGCCAAAGTCTGATCAGCAATGTTTCTGAAAAATTGACCAAATTGGACGAAACCAACCAGCGGGTGGTGGATTTTTCCGGCCAACTAAAGAATTTGCAGGACATTTTGCAAAATCCCAAACAAAGAGGGGTGCTGGGAGAGTATTACTTGGAAGAAACATTAAAGAACGTCCTTCCGCCCAATTCTTACGCCATGCAATATAGTTTGGGCAAAGACAAAAAGACCGGCCAAGAACTTTTGGTGGATGCGGTTGTTTTTGTAAAAGAAAAAATAATCCCCATAGACTCCAAATTCTCTTTGGAAAATTATGAAAAACTTTTAAACGCTTCTGACAAAGAAGAAAGAAAAAGATTGGAAAGAGTTTTCAGGCAAGACCTAAAGACCAGGATAGAGGAAACGGCCAAATATATACATCCGAACAAAGGAACCCTGGAATTCGCTTTTATGTTCATTCCTTCAGAGGCTATTTATTATGACCTTTTGGTAAATAAAATAGGAGCGGTTAAGACCAATACCCTGGATTTGATTGAATACGCTTTTCGGGATAAGAAAGTGATAATTGTGTCACCCACCTCCTTTTTGGCTTATTTGCAAACCGTTCTTCAAGGTTTGCGGGCCATGCAGATAGAGGAATCGGCCAAGGACATACGTTCGAATGTGGAGAAATTGGGCAGGCATATTATCAGTTATGAAGATTTTTTAAAGAAAATGGGCAATACTTTGGGCACAACCGTTAACCATTATAACAGCGCTTATAAGGAATTTAAAAAGATAGATAAGGACGTGGTCAGGATCACCGGCAAGGAGCATGAAATAGAACCGGAGACGCTGGATAAGCCGAAGTTGGAAGAATGAAATGAATATATGGATATGTATTGATATGAAAGATATGAGGTGGATATCAGAAGATTGACTCAGCAGCATTCATATCAACTTCATATCTATTTATATCTAACATATCTATTGAGTTTAATTTTATATCAATGTATATCAACTAGACATATCATGCTTCAAAAGTCTGTATTAAGAACTATAAAATTTTTCGATATGTTCGACTATCCTATGACCGCTCCTGAAGTTTGGGAGTATTTGGATGTTGAATGCGATCCGGGAGATGTTTACGAAACTTTGTTACAAGAAAAGAGCCGTATCCAAAAACAGGATGGTTTCTTTTTTTTATCCGGCCGGCAAGAATTGGTGGATACCAGAAAAAAAAGGTATAATTATAGCGATAAAAAGATCAAGAAGACCAAAAGAGTCGGACATGTCTTTAAATATATCCCGGGCATAAAGACCATGGCCATTAGCAATTTGATCGGGACCCACAATTTAAGGTATGAGGGGGATCTGGATATATTCATTATCACTTCTTCCGGCAGATTGTGGTCTGTCAGGTTTTTTTGCGTTTTGATAACCAAGCTTTTGAGGCTCAGGCCGACTCCGGCCAAGCAGAAGGATAAGATATGCCTCAATTTCTTTTTGAGCGAAGATAGGATGAATGTCCAAGATCTGAAATTGGAAAAGGATGTTTATTTTGATCATTGGATGGCCGGCTTGGTGCCGGTATATGATCAAGATAATACTTTTTCGGAATTTTTGAAGGCCAATAATTGGATGCGCGAAAAGTTTCCCAATCAATGCTTCGGTTATGGCGGAGATAGAAGCCAAATAAAAGAAGGGGCGAATCCTTTTATAATAAAATTATTCGATGTTTTATTCTGCCGGCATCAAAATATTTTTAAAAATATCCAGTTAAGATTTTTATCGCATGGCTTAAAAAAATTAATGAACCAAGGTACTCAGGTTGTAATAGATGACAATATTTTGAAATTGCATACGCATGATAGGAGAAAAGAGTTTAGGGA
>CAZEHL010000051.1:0-4977 GCA_964512155.1 uncultured Gammaproteobacteria bacterium
ACCAGAATATTTTCCGGAAGTTATTTTAAAGAAGCGGTTGATATTTCCGATAATTTTAATAAAAGCGCTTATGAGTTGAAAAAATTCGATAAAATTACAAAAGAAGAAAAAAATAAAATAAAAAATATCATTGACAGCTTTACTTATCCCATAATATTTATAGAAAAAAACGGATATTTGGAGATGTTTAATGAGGCTTCGCAAAAAATATTGGGATTTAAAAAAAATGATATCGGAACGAAGATCTCTCCCGAGAATGAATATGATATTGAAAATTTTAAAAAGATCATAAGAATAAAAAACTATCAAATCAAGGAACCCCGGAAGACCGAGGGTTATAACAAGGAATGGAAAGAATTGAATATCAAAGAAAATGGCACAGAAAAAGTGTATATGGTGGCCACAAGGAAGGTTTATGATGAGAACGATCAATTTTTGGGGACATTGAAAATATTTAACGATCTTACCAGAGAGGAAAATATGAACAGATTAAAATCGGAATTTATATCCGTGGCCGCCCACCAGCTTCGAACCCCTTTGTCCGCTATTAAATGGGTCTTTAGAATGGTATTGGATAAAGATACCGGCGAGTTGAGCACTTCTCAAGAAGAATATTTGGCAAAAGGTTACAAAAGCGCCGAAAGAGTTATAACTTTGGTGGACAATTTATTGTATGCTTCCAGAATAGAAGAGGGGAGATTCGGGTATGACTTTGAAATTTTTGACCCGAAAAAAGTGGTGGATGAAGCTTTGGATAATATTCGGAAGAAAGCCGAGGAAAAAAAATTGGATTTGGATGTTAAAAAATCAAAGAACATTCCCAAAATAGAAGGAGATCCGGAAAAAATAAAGATGGCGCTTTACTATGTTTTGGATAATGCGGTAAAATACACCCAAGAAAAGGGAAATATTGAATTGGAAGTAAAAAATATAAACAAAAGGAAGGAGGTGGCTTTTAAGATAAAAGATAGCGGAGTGGGGATACCTTCGGAAGGTAAAAACAGGTTGTTTTCCAAATTTTATCGGGCGGCGAATGTTTTAAGAATGCAAACCGAAGGCAACGGCTTGGGTTTGTTTATTATAAAGAGTATTATTGAAAAACATGAGGGGAGTGTCGAAATAGACAGTGAAGAGGGAAAAGGAACCGAAGTAACGCTTGTTATGCCTGTTAGACAAAGCGGAGAAACAAAAAAAGGTTAAAAGGCGGGGTAATTTATTTAAAGATATTTTTATGACTGACCAAAAAAAGGATTACAAAAAATTGCAAGAAAAATTGGCTATTCAAAAACAAAGCTGTTGGGAAAAATGGAATGATAAGACCGTCGAAAAAGCTTATGCTTTCGCTGAAGGGTATAAAGTGTTTTTAAATGAGGCCAAAACCGAAAGAGAGGCCGTTTCGGTCGGAGTGAAAATGGCTGAAAAAAAAGGATATGAAAATATTGAAAATAAAAAAGAAGTGAGGCCGGGCGACAAAGTATATTTTGTCCATCGAGACAAAAGCGTTATTTTTGCTCAAGTGGGGCAAAAGGGTTTAAAAAAGGGAACCAGAATGGTCATGTCCCATATCGACGCTCCTCATTTGGACTTGAAAGTTTCCCCTTTATATGAAGAAGAGAATATCGCTTTTTTAAAAACTCATTATTACGGCGGAATAAAGAAATACCAATGGCCCGCCATAGCTTTGGCGCTTCATGGAAAAGCGTATTTGGCCGACGGAAGGGATGTCGATATTATTATCGGCGAGAAAGAGGATGACCCGGTTTTTATGATAACAGATCTGCTTCCGCACTTGGATAAAAACAGGGAAGGAAGTGCCGGCAAGGACGGAGGGGTGCAGGGAGAACATCTAAACATGGTAGTCGGTTCAAGGCCGGTTAAAGCGGTCGATAAAAAGCATAAATTGGAAAATAAAGTAAAATTAGCGGTTTTAGAGTATTTGCATGACCGCTACGGAATAGTGGAAGAAGATCTGGCAAGCGCCGAATTGCAAGCGGTACCGAGCGAAAAAGCCAGGGATCTGGGGTTTGATAAAAGTATGATATCGGCCTATGGCCATGATGATAAGATATGTTCTTATTCTTGCCTGCAAAGTTTGTTTGATTCTAAAAACGGGAATGAGAGCCGGATCTGTATTTGGGTGGACAGGGAAGAAATAGGTTCCGAAGGGGCCACCGGAGCCAAATCTTTGTTCATAGAAAGATTCTTATCCATATTATCCGAGAAATTAAAAGACCATCAGACCGGTATTTCGGAAATATATAAGATATTTTCTCAAAGCAAGGCTATTTCGGCCGATGTTACCGCGGCTATTGATCCGGATTACAAAGAAGTGCATGATCCGAGGAACGCCCCCAGGGCGGGATTCGGATTGGCCATGGAAAAATACACCGGAGCCGGAGGCAAGGTGTCCACTTCAGAGGCCAGCGGTTCTTTTGTCAGGGAATTAAGAAATATTTTAAACAAAAACAAGGATGTGTTATTCCAGTTGGGAGGAGGATTGGGAAAGATAGATCAAGGCGGAGGAGGCACTATAGCCAAGTTTATGGCCAATAGGGATATAGAGATAATTGATATGGGAGTGCCTTTGTTCAACATGCACGCACCTCTTGAAATAGCATCCAAGGCGGATCTATATTGCGCTTATTTGGGATATAAGGAGTTTTTGCAAGGATAATTATTGAGAAGAAAATAAAAATAGGGTATAATAAAAATATTAAGTATAATTTTATTTTATATGGGAAAAAACGATAAGAAAAAAAATATTTTGATAATAGAAGACGAGATATCTTTGGCCGGTGTCTTGAAGACAAAATTGGAAAAAGAGGGGTATGTGGTCGATCTGGCCGAAGACGGCAAAGAAGGATATAAAAAGATCAAAGAAGGCAATCCGGATCTAGTGCTTTTGGATATAGTTATGCCCGTAATGGACGGCTATGAAGTTCTGGAGCAGATGAGAGAAGATAATATTCAAATACCCGTGATCATTATTTCCAATTCCGGCCAACCGGTAGAGTTGGAAAAAACCAAGAGTTTGGGAGCGGTGGATCATTTGATAAAGACCCAATTTGAACCGAAAGAAGTTATAGATAAAGTAATGGATTATTTAAATGAAGAGCGCCGAGAAAAAGAGAACAAGAAAGAAGATAAAGATACGGAACAAAGAGAGTGGAGCGGGAAAACGCATTCAAAGAAAAACAATAACGTAAAAATTTTGGTAGTGGAGGACGATCCTTTTTTAAGAGATCTTATTACCAGGGAATTGGCTAAAGAGGGCTTTGCCGTTTATGAGGCTGTTGACGGAGAAAAGGCCTTGGCCAGGCTGGGAAACCTTAATCCGGATATAATATTATTGGATATAATTTTGCCGGCTATTGACGGATTTGAAGTTTTGGAAAAAATAAGAGGCCATGAAGATAAGAATATCAATAAAGTACCGGTTTTAATGCTTTCCAATTTGGGAGAAAAAGACGACATTAAAAAGGCGAAAGAATTGGGAGCGGACGATTATATGGTTAAGGCCCATTTTACCGCTAAAGAGATTACGAAGAAAATAAAAAAAACCTTGAATATCGATTAAGGAAGAATCGGATTCATTATGAGTTAAAGGGGCGTCCGAGAACGCCCCTTTAATATGTCCGCACTATACAATCGGTTAAATTTTAGCTACACTAACAATTATGGAAAAACGGTATGAGTTTTAAAAATAAAACAAAGCCGGAGTTGTTGGCGCCGGCCGGCAATTTGAAAAAAGCCAAAACGGCCCTGGCCTTCGGGGCGGACGCTTTATATGCCGGAGTACCCTCTTTTTCCTTGCGGTCCAGGATAAACGAATTTGATGTTCGCCGCCTGGAACGTATTATCCGGTATGCTCATGCAATGGACAGAAAAGTATATGTTACGGTAAACATCTTTGCCCATAATCGGCATTTGTCCAAAGTAGCGGAGCACATCAAAAAAATAAGAGAGTCGGGAGCGGACGGAGTGATAGTCAGTGATCCCGGTGTTTTGGATATAGTCAAAAAAAATTGGCCGAAAGCCAATATTCATTTGTCTACGCAAGCCAATTGTACCAATTGGCAAGCCGCTCGTTTCTGGTATCGGCAAGGTGTTAAAAGGATAATATCGGCAAGAGAAACCACCTTGGAAGAGGTAAAAGAGATAAGAAATAAAGTTCCGGAAGTAGAATTGGAATATTTTGTGCACGGAGCCATGTGCATGGCTTATTCCGGCAGATGTTTCTTGTCCGAATATTTTCGGGGAAGGTCGGCCAATTTGGGAGATTGCGCCCATCCTTGCCGATGGCGTTATGATTTGGTGGAAAAGACTTCCGGCGGTTCTTTGGAAATTGAAGAAGATGGCTCGGGCTCTTTTTTTCTTAATTCCAAAGATCTGTGTTTAATAAAACATTTAAAAGAATTAAAAGAGGCCGGGATCCGAAGTTTTAAGATAGAAGGCAGAACCAAGAGTGTTTATTATGTGGCCACCGTAGTCGGAGCTTATAGAAGAGCGATTGATATTTTGTTTGACAAAAAAATAAAAATTAAGGACAAAAACAAAGAAACAGATTTTTTATATAAAGAATTGGAAAATAAGTTGGTAAACAGGGGGTATTCTACCGGTTTTTTGTTAGGAAATAAGGGAAAACAGAATATCAAAGTCGCCGCCGATAAGAGTGATCGGCAATTTTGCGGAGAAGTTTTAAAAAGCGTCCGGGCGGCCGGCGGGGGCTATAAAGTAAAAATAAGAGTGCACAATAGTATAAAAGCGGATGATAAAGTAGAGATCTTAAGACCTCCTTATGATATTACGGCGGTAAAAGTGGACAAAATATGGAACGCCGAAACCGGCGAAGAGATGCGAGAAGCGCACGGAGGGGGAAGCGGGCATACAGTTGAGATCATTGTGCCGGTACATGTTCCTCGTTTCAGCGTACTTAGGAAAAAAACGAAGTAAAACTTCGTTTCAATTTCTAATTTC
>CAZEHL010000052.1:0-4712 GCA_964512155.1 uncultured Gammaproteobacteria bacterium
TCATCCATATAAAACCGCCATAGATGAACATAAGCAGGGCCAAGGAGCCGACAACGCCCATGACGGCTTGGATGACATTGCCGATAAGAACTCTCGGATCTCTGTCCGCTTCTTCATCTCCCAAGGGGTTGCTCAAAGAAACCGAGCCGGTGTCTTCGATAGGCTCAGTTCCTCCTCCTTTATCAGCTAAAACAAAAACAGGAAAAATTAAAATAAATACAACAAAAAAAGAAAATATAATTTTTAAAACTCTATTTTTCATAAAACCTCAAATATAAATTATTCTTTTATAATAACAAAAAAAAGAGCGAGTAACAACATTTATGTTTTACCCGCTCCATATTCTTTTATTTTAACCTCCTCTTTGAATGTTCAATATAACTTTAGCACCTTTTTTGGGAAGAGCTTCAATTCTAAGTATTACATTTCCACGAGTAATACCATCATCCTGATACTCTTTCGGATGAACTAATCTTCTTTTGTCTCCTTTTTTGTTGACATATACGGTCTGAAGATTAGTAATTCTATATTTATAGTGATCTTCGGGAATCACTATCCAAGGCGTCCTATGTCCGGGAGCCAAGGTAAACGATCTTGAAGCTTCTTCTCCAGGGAGGAGATTTGCTACAAGATACCCTTCTTGAGTTACTCTAAATCCTTTGGTTTCTTTTACTTCCACCTCCTTTATATCACCGCTAGCCCAATTTTTCACCTCATTGAATGCTTTTCGAGGAGTAATATTCGGCCAAATCAATAAACTGATTATTACGATAACAACTAAATATAAAAAAAACCAAAGCCAAGACCTAAAAAGATCAAGTTTCCATTCTTTCTTTTTATAGCTAATCGAAAAAAGAAGAGCTATAATTAACAAAAGATAGATTGACCACTCGCCTATTTGAGAGTGGAAAATAACGTCCGAGACAGCATCGAATCCATCACCTCCCAAAAAACGAGCAACAATAAAGGTTATTCCCGCAAAAAGAAAAAGATAAAAGAAAAAATTTTCCATTTTTTGAAAAATAGAAATTTTTTCTTGAGTTTCTTTGCTTTCTTTCTCTTGTTCTGCGGACTTTTTTGTTTCTGATTTTTCTTTTTCAGACTGACCTACTGTTTGCCGAAGGGGCATTTTAAATAAATTATGTGCTTTCATTTATTGTCACCTCCCATATCATTCCTTTTAATTTTGTCTGCGCCGGTATCAGTATCGTCTTGACCTTTTTTATTGCCATCTTTTTGCGAAGCGTTATACCCCAGGCCAAAGCCGGCCCCCATGCCGACAGTGCTTCTTTTGCCGGAAGTTTCAATGACAGTGGCGCCTTTTTCACCCACATTCTGCCATTTTAATCTCTCGGCCAAATAAGAGGAAGCTTCGTTAGGGGCAAGCCCTTGATCTCCCAATTCCTTTATTTGATTGGCTATCCCGCTTCCTTCCAAATTTAATCTTTCCTGCTCTCCTTCGGCTTTGGTTATAGTGGCCTGCTTCTCATATGTGGCGGCTTCCTGCTTTTTGCTTGCCTCCAGAATTTTTCTTCTAAGCTCTTTTTGATCTTCATCCAAAACGATGTCGGATATAGCTAATCCTGTTATTCGAACCCCCCAATCATTCAACATCTCATTGTATAAATGAGATTCTTTTAACTTCTCTTCCCTTTCTTTCGCGGACAAAGACCTTGGCAACTCCTTTGAATCCGGATCAAGATACTCTCCATCCATAATATGAGGCAAACTTGTTCTGGCTTTTATTTTGTTGGCTTGATCGATTGAATATTGCCCCAAGTAACTACGAGTAGCCGAATCCATCTTATCTTCTATGGCCCTAAAAAGATTCTCTACGTTATATACCGCTTTAAACGGATCCACTATTTTAAAATAGAGGGTTGCTTCCACCGGTGCGGAAATATCCGTAAATTCCACGTCCCCATATCCATATTCATCTTTTTCTTTATCATTCATATAAAGTTCCATTAGTTGTTCGCCTTTATAGACTTCATTGATAGTGATGAAATTCAGATAAGGAAATGGAAATTTAAGCCCGGCCTCCCAAGTTGTAATGTATTTTCCGAATAATTCGATCAACCATACATGGGCCTGCGGTATTTGCGACCAACTAATATACGCACTCCAGCTACATACAATCAAAAAAATTATTGATAAAATTATATTTATCACATAACCTGAATAAGGGAGGTCGCCGACTATTGCCATTAATAACATTCTTACCAAAAAGAGAGTGAAAAAAAGAATAAACGCAAATAGTATCCATAAACCATATACACCCCGAAATCTTTCTTTTTTGTTCTGTGCATTGCTTTGCCCATTACTGTTACCTTGATTCTCTTGTGCCATGTTCAATTCCTCCTAATTGGATGAAAATTAAATGAATGTATTTTTTTAAATTGTCAAAGATCAATATAAAATTATAGCATAAATTAAAAAAGACGTCAATATTTTGACGTCTTTTTTGAAAAAATTTGTCGTTTAATTAAAAGAACTAACTTCCTTTCTTCTTTTTTTCCAGTTTCTTCTGATTGCTCTTTTTGTCATCATCACTAAATCCACCCATTATTCCATATGCAGCTACCCCTGCTGTAGTTCCAGCCATTATAGCAGCCGTCCCTAAACGATCATCGGGAGTAGCACCTTTCTCTGTGTCTACTACTTTTTTTGCCACATAAGCGCCAACTCCAATAGCTATTGCTTTTTTAACTACACCCATGTCAGGCCTCCTTTTAACTTTTAATTATTCAATTGAACAAAATATAACACATATACAGCATTCAGAAAACCCCCTTGTTTTTGTTTCAAATATTTACTACATCCGAACTATCTGCCACGCAACCTGTAAAAAATATCGGAAAAAAATTCCAATATCTTTTTCGGCAAAGCATATAAACTTAAAACCACGCAAAAAGTTAACCAATTCCAAGCGCTCAAAAAACTGCTCAACCATGATTCAAAGATATTTTTATCTTCTAAGGGTATTTTATCTCCTATTTCCAATTGGGATATATCGCTCTTTTCCCCACTTCCCATTATTTCCGCGGGTATGGCACTTAAAGAATTCACCGATTCTATGGCGCAAAACAAAAATATAAACATGCCAACAAAAAGCGGAACCTTGGGGTATGGACTAAAAGGATGTTTTTGGGGTCTATCATTTAACGTGTCATAAGGTCTTGTATATTCTTCATAAAAATATACGGGCAGCCCAAACACTATGATCATTATGGCGGCAAAAGCCAACCCCCTTACAAATAGAGATAAAATTAAAGCCGATATCAAAGCAAAAACTAAACATGATAATTCATCTTTTCCTTCCTTTTTGGTCTTCTGAAAAATTATAACTCCAAACAATAAAGAGGATAGCAGGATACTTGTAAAACCCGCCATCATTGACAGAATGAAAATGGCACTAAAAATGGCAAATGTCTTCACAAGGTAAGCAATAATTTCTTTTTTCCTATATCTCCAATTAACATTTCTATTAAAATTATGCTTTAACCTTTCTATTAATTTCTGGGAAACACTCATCCTCTCCTCCTTTTTTCTATTTATATCAATCATCGATTTTTCTGTTAAACCATCTATCATACCAATTATCCATCTTCTCAGGTAAAGAACCCAAAGAATCAATAACACCTTCTCCAAATTCTTTAACCTTTTTGTCAGCCTTTTCAACTCCCTTTCTTATGCGTTTTCCGTTGGGGTCATTCTCCCAATATTCATCCATTTTTTGGCGAAGACTTTGAGGGATTTTTTTTGTGCCGTTCGATTCTACCAAATATTTATCAGGTATTATAACATTTTCCATTACATATCTGGGATTTTTGGCTTCTATTGGCAGGGTATCTACTTCTTTGAATTTTAATAAAACAAAATCAACTTCATTATTTTCATTAATAGTTACAAACTCATCATCAATAAATAAAAAATTAGCATCCACTATATCTCTCAAATAGCAAGCGGAAAAAGAAATTTTCCTTTTTTCGCTTGAAGCTTTTATCCCTGTTAAGTATTTCTCTCTAAGGCAATATTCTTTACCGGACATCCTAAGTTTAAGTATCTTGGCAATAGGCACTTCTTTATAATTTCCATCAATGCTTTTAGTTGCAATTTTCCCCTGTATTTTTACAATATAATTTTTTCTCTTCTTTAATTCTATTTCTCCGGGCTTGAAGATAGCTTCTTCCCCCTCACCTTTTAGAAAAAATTTAACTATTACCTCTCTCCCATTGGTGCCTCCGATTTTCTCTCTATCAGAAGATGGCTCTTTAAAATAATATAGACTTCCCGACACCAACAAAAATAGAACCATAGCCCCGATTAAAAAATAGATACGCTTTTTCATGCCACACTCCTTTTTGTTATTTTATTTTCAAAGTACGATGTTTCTTTATACAATAAATTAAAAAAGACGTCAATAGTTTTGACGTCTTTTTGGTTGAAAATTTTGATATCAATTTTCTTTGCGTTTGAAAGTCCACTCTACCTCCGTCCCGTTTTTGATGGCCTCATATCTCCTTCTGAAAGCAGGCTCCAATTTAATAAGCTCATCGTCGGGAATTATTATCTCTTCTTCATTTCCGTGATAAAGAATTACATCTTTTGAATTCGAAGTCCGCCATTGAAAATGATAATCTTCGGGGATAAGAAGCCACGGAGTTTTTTCTCCTTTATCCAAGTTAAACGTCTTGGACACCTCTTTGCCT
>CAZEHL010000053.1:0-1349 GCA_964512155.1 uncultured Gammaproteobacteria bacterium
CCCCTCTTTACGGTCTTTATCTATTATCATATATTCCGGAGCACCCAATTCATGATACAATTCATTGCCTTTTATCGGAATAATAACCCTAAAGCCGTCTTTTTCTTTTACTCCCAATTCTTTGGCCAACTCCCACCTTTTCCTCCATTTGATCGGTCTCCCCAGTTGCGGCTTGATCACTCCTTGGGTATATTCATGGGACTCGACTTGGATTATTACTCTATCTAAAGACGGGATCTGTTGCAATAGCTCGCTTTGAAGATCTTTTACTATTTTGTCCGCTTCTTCCATTTTTAGATCCGGATCAAGCTTAATGCTCAATTCGGCAAAAACGGCGGATCCTATCTTTCTGGTTTTGATATCGGAAGTTTCGATATTCTTTTGCTTTATGGTCTCTCTGATCTTTTCTTCTCCTTTTTCATCTTTGACTCCTATCAATTGATCTATCGTCTCCCTGCCGACTCCCCAAGATTCATAAAGGATATACAACCCGATGATCACCGCCAACAATCCGTCGGCTATGGGGAAATAATTAACCAACACCAATCCGATCAACACCCCGATCGAGGATATGGCATCCGCCCGGGAATGCTGGCCGTCCGCCACCAAAGCCAAGCTGTCGGTATTTCTGCCGACCCGGAATTTATATCTGGCCATAATCTCGTTGGCAACAATGGAAGCTCCGACCACAACAAAACCGATAACCCCCAGGTCAACCGGTTTGGTTTCTGTTAATTGCCCGACTCCTTCAAAAATTATCCAACCGGCCGAGGCAACCAATAATAGGGCTACTCCCAAGCCACCCAAAGTTTCGGCAACATAAAACCCGTACGGATGTTTTTCATCCTTTTCTTTGCTTGATACTTTAATACCGATATAGGCAACTATGGAAGACAATACATCCAAACCGGAGTGCAGGCCGTCGGCCAACAAAGCGGCGCTTCCGGATATAATGCCGGCAAAAATTTTGCCGATACTTAAAAATATATTGACTATAATCGATATTATGGAAGCTTTTTCTTTTCCCATATCTTTATAATTATTCTTTACTTATTTTTATGGCTTGCCCCCTGATAAGAGCTTGGCTTATTTTTTCGTTCGCTCCGCTTAAGATCCGTTGAAAAGTGCTTTGAGAGGTATCCATTTTATCGGCACATTCTTTTTGGTCCATTTTTTCAATATGTTTTAAGCGGATCGCTTCTATTTCTTCCACAGACAATTCAACCGCGCTCAAAGAACGCAAGGGAACTCCTTGCGGTTTAAAATAATAAACGCTGGGGGAAAAATTTATATTTCGCCTGCCTCTCGGCCGCCCCGGCCTTTTTGTTCGAAAATCTTTTCGCATATTT
>CAZEHL010000053.1:1449-2752 GCA_964512155.1 uncultured Gammaproteobacteria bacterium
TATTATAACTTAATTGCCGGTTTTGCTCCAACCAAATATTCGCCGGCCCTGTTTTGCGGACAGGGCCGGCCGAAAACTAAACATCTTCCTCTTTTGCCAAAGCTTCTTTTTCTTTTCTAACCTCTTCCAATTCTTCTTGCAATTCTTTCTCTTCTTGCTCCAGCATTTCCTTTTCCTCTTTTCTGCTCCAAGGCCTTCTCATCCAACCAAAGAATCCGGCGCCTCTGCCGCCTCTGCCGAACCCTCTCGGACCGAATCCTCTTCTAAAACCGCCTCCGCAAGGACCCATGCCCCTGCCTGTTGCCGGCCCCATACCTTGGGGGCCGGTACCGTTCATTCTCGGCATAAATTTGATATCCCCGTCCATTCTATTGAATTTATCAAGAGAGTGGCCGGGTGAATTTAATTATGAATTATTACCCAATTTATTATATTTTAAATATATACCCAAAAATATATTCTGTCAAGAGTGTCATCCTTAAGATGGCGCGTTTGGCGCGGTCCGACCACGCCGAAAGGCGTGGTCGGACCGCGCCAAAAAAATGTTTCACACTGATCAGCGTGAAACATTTAGAAGAATCAAAACCGAGTTTTTATTGTTGATTGGCGGGAATAAATAGGTGATCTTCCCAATTATCGGCATCCAAAGCATCCAAAGAAACGGCTTGCTTTATCGTGAATTCTCCGATGGCCGTCCGGCGCAACGCCTTTAAGTAACCTCCACAACCCAATTTTTCGCCTATATCATTGGCCAAAGATCGGATATAAGTGCCGGAACTACATTTTATATCTATCCGCAGGGTTTGCGAATCATAATTTAGCAGATCGATATCATAAATTTTTATCTTTACCGGCTTCCTGGTTATTTCGATTCCTTCTCTGGCTATTTCATACAATTTCACGCCTTTTACCTTTTTGGCGCTGTACATAGGAGGGATCTGCTCTATTTCTCCCATAAACTCGAATAAAACTTTCTTTATTTTATTCTCATTCAATTCTTTATCAAATTTAACATAGGTCAATTTACCGTTTTTGTCATAAGTATCGGTCTTGGCTCCCAATTGAATATCGGCTATATATTGTTTATCTTTTTTTACAAAATCACCGATCTTTTTGGTCGACTCCCTGCCGATAGCCAAAACAAGTAAGCCGGTGGCGAACGGATCCAAGGTACCGGCGTGCCCGATCTTTTTTATGCCGGTTATCCCGCGCAATCTATCCACCACGTCATGTGAAGTTATGCCTTCCGGTTTATCGATCAATAAGAATCCGCTTGTGGCTGTCATGAATTATAAACTTTAAT
>CAZEHL010000053.1:2852-4345 GCA_964512155.1 uncultured Gammaproteobacteria bacterium
TTTATTTCAAAATCTTGAAATCCTTGAAGATCGTCAGTGAATTCATATTCCACTTCGGAAACAGAGGCGGCGGGCGGTCCTTGCCGGCACCAATCCAAAAATTCTTCCAGTTTACTTTGGCTTCCTTCTGCTTCGATATAGACGCTTCCGTCATTTTCATTTCCGGCCCAACCGACAACCCCCAGTTGCCCGGCTTTATTTTGAGCCGATTGCCTGTAAAACACTCCTTGGACCTTGCCGTGAATTTTTATATTAACATGCTTCATAAATTATTTTTACTGTTTGAAAGCGGGGACGACTGTTTTTGTTATTCTACGGGCATGGTAGGTAGGCAAAGTTAACTAAAATAGCCATCTTCGCATTCAAACGTTCAACGTTATTTTCATTTTTGTAAACATGCTTAAATTCATCTTTTATGATATCATGTTTATATGCTAAAAATAAATAAAACTTTATGAAATGGAACTATTTTTTTATCCCGGGCCTGGTGGCCGGCACATCTTTGCTCGGAAGTTGGTTTACCGGCCAAAGGATGGATTGGTATAAAACCCTTAATCTGCCTTCTTGGACTCCTCCCGGCTCTGTTATAGGAACCGTGTGGACCGTGATTTTTATCCTAACCGCTGTAGCCATTATTTTAATATGGAACAAAGTCGAGAGGGATAAAAAATTTTGGTGGATAATAGCCGCCTTAATAACCAACGGAATCTTAAACCTGGGATGGAGCTTCTTGTTTTTTTATTCCGGCCTTATCGGAGTAGCCTTTTGGGAAGCGGTCCTTTTGGATGCTTCAGTATTGCTTTTAATAATATGGATCTGGCCCAGACACAGAATAGCCTCCTTGCTTTTTCTTCCTTATTTTCTTTGGGTGGCGTTCGCTTCTTACTTGAATTATATCATTTGGACACTGAATTAACTATAAAACTTCAAATCTTTTCAATTCTTCAGCCAACTCATACAAAGGCAAACCCACTACATTGCTATAACTTCCGTTGATCTTTTTAATGAACATCTCGGTCTTGCCCTGAATGGCGAACGCTCCGGCCTTATCCAAGGGTTCGCCGGTGGCGATATATTCATCTATCTCCCGAGAGGTTAATTCCTTAAAATAAACTTCGGTCGATACCGTCTTGGAGGAAACCTCGTCTTTTCCAGTGTCCCATATGGTGAAACCGGTGATAGCCAACAAAACTCTTCCGCTGATAAGTTTTAGCATTCTTTCGGCTTCTTTGGCGGTATGGGGTTTGCCCAAGATCTCTTTATCCAAAACCGCGAAAGTGTCGGCCCCGATAATGATATGGCCGGGATATTTGGAAACAAGCGAACCGGCCTTCTCTCCGGACAATCTTGCCGCAGATTCCAAGGGATCTTCTCCGCTTTCTATTTTTTCCTCACACTCGGCCGGCACGGCAAGAAAGTCTATATCAAGTTTGGCCAAAAGCTCTTTTCTTCGAGGAGAAGAGGAGGCCAGAATGATCTTTTTCATAAAAATT
>CAZEHL010000054.1:0-4138 GCA_964512155.1 uncultured Gammaproteobacteria bacterium
GGAATCTCGTGAAGTAAAGTATTCATGAGATCCCGGGTCAAGCCCGGGATGACGTTGTGGTATTTCGTCACTCCAATATTTTTTCCTTATAAATTAAATTATCTAAGAAACTACCTAAAGAATCGTAAAAAAATGGAACAACCGGATGACGAAAAAATCTGTTTAGGCATAGATTGGGGCGAAAAAAGGATCGGCTTGGCTTTGGGGGATACCGAGACCAAGATGGCCCTTCCTTTCAAGACCGTCGGCTCTTTAAAGGAGGTTGTTGATATTATAAAAGAAGAAGAAGTGGAGCTGATCGTATTGGGAGCCCCTTATAAACGAGAAAACAGCCGGGAATTGTCTTCCGAATTTGAACAATTCCGCCAAGAGTTGGAAAAGGCCTCCGGAATAGAAGCGGTTTTAACTGATGAAAGATTGACCACCAAAGAGGCCGACTCCCTGCCCGGAGACAAAAAAGTAAAAGCCGACCTGGATTCAACTTCAGCCATGCTGATATTAAGGCAATATTTGAGTGAAATTTAAAATTTTATATATCAGATGACAAAACAAACATTCAATACCACCTCCATTGTTTTAAACAGGGTTCCGTACGGAGAAAACGACCTTAAAGTCAGCTTATTGACCAAAGACAAAGGAAGAATAGAAGTGGTGGCCAGAGGAGCCAAAAAATTAAAATCCAAATTGGCCGCCCATTTGGAGCCGTTTACCGTTTCCGACGTTATGATCGTCCGGGGGAAACAGCGGAATTATGCCGGCAGCGCTGTGGGCAATTTTTTTTATCAAGCCGTTAAAAGCGATCCTTCAAAAGTCTATTATGCCGGCGCCGGCTCCGCGGTTATGCTAAAGAACATCAAAGAGAACGACCGCGACTCTTCGGAATATTTTCAATTACTGAGGATGTTTCTCGATCTTTTGCAGGAGAAAGAAAATGATGACCTGTTGGGTTGCAAGGTCCTGCATAGTTTATTTTTGTTCAAATTTTTTCAAATATATGGTTGCGGGCCCAATATCAGCCATTGCTTCCAATGTGGAAAGAAAATAGAGCCCGGGAATAATTTTTTTAATATTAAGGAAAGTTCGGTTTTTTGCAAAGGATGCTTCCGGGGAAACACGGATCAATATAAGTTGACAATTTCCGACAATTGCATTAAAATTATGAAACTTGTTTTGGATGACGGTCTTGCCAAGGGAGATAAAGTTAAAATAGACAACCCCCGGCTTTCCTTGGAATTGAGCACTTTGGCCGGCAAGTTCTACGCCTATAATTTCGGAACTTCGAAGTTCTAAATATATACAAAGGAGGGAGTGCTTTGAAGAATTTCAAGATCAAAGGGATCACCGAGCACGCCATAAGCCAGGCCTTATCAAAGGGAGCCCCCATTTTAAGGCCAAAGAAATTGAAAAATTTAAAAAAAAGAGGGGAAGTAAAAATCGGTCCCGCCGCCGGCGGTCGAGTCGCTTTTATCTATCTAAATAATTTCGTTTATGTGGCCGACGCCAAGAAAACCGTAATAATTACGGTTTTAACCTGGCGGGAGTATAAAAACATTATGTATTCTTAAAGCTGATCGCTTCTTGCGTTCAGCTTTTTTTTATCAAAAAAACGTTTTCTAAATGTTTCATACTACCAGTGTGAAACATTTAGGAAGCGGAATTT
The DNA here is from genome assembly GCA_964512155.1 of uncultured Gammaproteobacteria bacterium. Lineage (GTDB taxonomy): Bacteria > Patescibacteriota > Patescibacteriia > Patescibacteriales > JAGXOH01 > JAGXOH01. Next base: position 1,661 of record CAZEHL010000054.1, read on the forward strand.
ATCCCAATATAGAGCGGTTTACCCGTCTTTATGCCGGAATCTCGGGAAATACCGTCGTCATTCCGGCCCCCGGATCGGAAGTCCGGGGCAAGCTTATGCCGGACTCTCGGGAAATACCGTCGTCATTCCGGCCTTGAGCCGGAATCCCGGGAAAAATAATTATTGAATATTCGCTTGAAACATAGTAAAATGCAATCAAATGAGAAAAAGAAAAAAACAACACATCAATTTTTTAGACGGCTTTTCTTCCCGAGAGATCCAAGATTCCGACTCCGACGGTTTAAGCGATTCTTTTGAAAAAGAAATAGGAACCGACCCTTACAACAAGGATACGGACAAAGACGGAATGGACGATGGAGAAGAGATACAAAAAGGGAGAAACCCCAAGGGGCCGGGCAAGCTCAAGGATATGTTCATCGCCCATGAAGGCAATGATCATCGTCCCCACATCCTTCATCCCCGGAGATTGGCCTTTCATACCGCTTCCGCGGTGCTAATGAAGCTTTTGGTAATGGGAGCGGTGGTGTTCTTTCCGATCGGTGCTTGGCTTACTCCGGATATTTTGTCCCAAGAAAGCCGAAAAGTGGTGGAGTTAACCAATCAGTTTCGGCAAGAAAAAGGAAAGGACGCTTTGCAAGAAAGCGAAAAATTGACTCAGGCGGCATTTGAGAAATGCCAAGACATGTTCATAGAGCAATATTTCGCCCATGTAGGTCCGGACGGGGGTTCGGTTTCCGCTTGGCTGGACGGAGCCGGGTATAATTATACCGTGGCCGGAGAGAATTTGGCCATGGGTTTTGCCGAGGCCGAAGAAGTGGTCCGGGCATGGAAAGAAAGCCCCACCCATCGCGAAAATCTTCTTGACCCCGAATTCAGCCGGATAGGGGTGGCCATGAGCAACGGAAAATATAAAGAAAACGACACCACCTTGGCCGCCCAGTTCTTCGCCCATCCTTTTACCCCGGATCCAAGGAAAGATAAAGAAAAAGAAGCCGAAGAAAAGGAAGAAAGCAAAGAGGTTGAGACAGAGGTTGGCGGTGAGGAAGAGACAAAGGATACGGAGATCGCCGAGAAAGAAGAAAGGCCTGAAGAAAAAAGGCAAGTCAAGAAAACAGAGGAAGCGGAAAAAGCAAAAGAAACGAAAGAGGTAACGGAAAAAGAAGTGGAAGAAAAAGAAGAAAAAGAAGAAGTGGAAGAAAAGGAAGAAGAGGAAAAGATCGAAGATACCAAAGAAGAAGAAAAGAGCCGAAAGGAGGCTGAAAAACGGCAACAAGAAGACGCCTCCGCCACTTCCACTCGGAAGTTGCCTCGGCCTTCATTGAAAATATTGTCCGAGGAATTGACCAATGCCGATCAAACGGAAATAAATGTTGTGGCTCCGGAGGCGGAGAAAGTGCGGATCTATTCCAATGACCGGGTGGTGAAAAGCTTAAAGGTGGGAATTTTTAAAAACCTTAATATTCTCGTGGATCTTTCTTCCGGCCAACATCGATTATACGCGGAGAGCGTCAGGGAGGGGCAAACGGCCACTTCTTCAGCCGGCGTTTTGAAGGTGGATGACACTCCCCCGCGGATAGATCAACAAAACACTTATATGACCGTTGATACTCCGGACGGCCGAGAAGAGGCCATAGTCCGGGCCGAAGCGAAGCTAAGCGATGATACCGAAAAAGCCCATGTCGGCTTAAACGGCCGTAATATCAGTTTGAACCGGACGGAGGACGGAATATGGAAGGGAAGCGCCGTTTTGAAGGTAAAAGAAAAAGAGGATCTCCTCGACCCGGTGGTGCCGGCCACTTTGACCGCCGTGGATAAGGCCGGAAACAGTATTTCCCGAGGAGTGGGTTGGAGAAACGTTCAACCTGTTCGAACCTCTTTGCTGGAGCAATACTTTTATCTAAAATCCCACCCGTCCCGATATTTAAAACCGCTTTTGGATATAACTTCCGTTTATTATTCCATTCTTTTGGTCATTGCTTGTTTGGTGTTGGCCATAAATATTGTTCTGGATATACGCCGGCAAAAAGGCCATGTCATCCTATCCGCCGTCGGTTTTTCCGTTCTATTGCTATTTTTGATAATGCTTTAATTTAAGCCGAAACATTGACAATTTTAAAGCCGGGGTGTATGCTTTCGATACTAATATTTTTTTTAATTTTAGCCGTTTTATGAGGAGCTATACGTCTCCAAATATCGATGGACATATTTTCCAAACATCGGAAACTCGCTTCAAGCTGACTTATCAGCCCAAAGCGAGTTTTTTTATATAACCAATAAAATAAATCAAAGGTCGATTTATTAAGTCAAGCTCAAATATTCGATTCGGGATTTAACATCCCGTGAATATCATTAATATTATAATAATTGGGTCGGCATAGGTTACATTCGTATCCTTGAGGCTCGATTATTATAGATTAAAATTATGGATTATCTTAAAAATTATTTATTTAATCACTACACCAAACTCTTGGTGGTGGC
>CAZEHL010000055.1:0-4088 GCA_964512155.1 uncultured Gammaproteobacteria bacterium
TTATATTAAATTAAGCAATTCCAATTTGGGCATATCTTTTGCAAGGAATTTTTTTTCGGCAAAATCCGGCAGTTCTTCTTTGTTTATTCCGATTAAAGAAAATGACTCATCCATATCCATTTCATCAAATTTTCTTACCACATTATCAAAATCTTTATCTGTTTTCGCCCGGACAACCAAACAAAAGTTAAAATTTTGGGTAATATAGCCGGCTTTTAATTCTATAGAAGAAATATCACCCTCTTCAATTCCGACTTCCTCTCTTATCTCCTTCTTTGCTTCCTTTAAAATATCTTTTTCCTTTCTTACCTCTCTTTCGGACTTGGAAAGTATGCCTCCGACAAAGGAATGTTTTCTGGAAGAATGATATTTACCCGATTTTTCTATAAAAACATATTTATTATCGGCGGTAAGCAAGAAACAGGACACAAACATTCCCAATGGAGCGTATTCAATCCCTAATTTTGAAATATCGTTTGTAAAACCGTTCATACTGTAACGAACGGAAAAAGGTATGGTGGAAACGGATAACTCAAACCCGTCCCCATTTTTTGCTAACCCCTCAAACCTGTAAACTTCACTATCCCATATCATTTGATTGTTTTCTTTTGCTTCTTTTAATATATTTTTCCACTTTACCCTGCATTTTTCCTCCAGTTTTTCGTTTATTGATCGGCTTGAAGAGACTTCTTTTATGGATAAAGGATGGATCGGGTGTTTTTTGGTATTAAAAACTTCTCTATAATTGTTATTTAACATTTGAGGAAATTAAAATTTATTTTTTATTTTAAATACAAAGGGCTGCATATCTAAATAATGCAGCCCGTTAAATTTAATAAGGAAACCTAACCCCCTTTAAAGGTTCACCATTAAAAGTGAGATACCATAAACCTCGATAATCCTCCCATATTAAAGGCCTCATATCGGTATCGGCAAAAATATTTTCTATCTTACGCCTTGCCTTCAAATAATACTCAAGGCTGTCACCCCCTTCTGTTATTAAAGTATTCGGAAAATTTTTATGCATCTGCAAAATATTGATGGTTGGAAATTTATTTATGTAGAATTTAAATTTATCGAAATAATAATCTACGATTTGCAACGACTCTAATCCCAGGATATAAGAAAAATTAATTTCATACCCCAATTGAATCGCGATATCCATGCAATATCGCAAATTATCCAAATCGTTCGCTCTTTTCTCCTTTTTAAGAATATTGCGGCGTTCAAAATTTTCGATGGAAAAACAAACTCCAACCGGTTTTATTTCTTTTATTCTGTTTAATTTTTCTTTAGTATCCAGCTGGGATCCTAAATAAAAAATTTTCCCTTGAAAGTAATAATCCGAAAGAACTTTCTTTAACTTTAACAAAAAATCGCAAAGTTCATTGCCATTTTCGTAGCAACCGGTAACCACTGAAACTTGTATTAAATGAGATAAATCATTCACTCCTTGTCCCGCTATCCAATTTTGGAAAAACTGCCTAAGATCGTTCTCTGTTCTTAATTGTTTTCTATCATGAGGGACTTGATAATCTGAATAACAAAATTTACATCCATGACATGAGGTACGAGTATTGGGATTAATATTTAAAGATGTTCCCTTTCGACGCGGATAATGAGAATCGCATATATCTTCTTTGGGGTCTTCGGCTTCTCCGATAATTTCATCTCTTAACCATAATATATTGCCAATAATTTTAAACGGACTATTTTTTATTATCGGTAAAGCCAAATAGTAATTTAGTTCATCGCGGTTCTTGGCATATTGAAAAATATTTTTATCCGCCAAGCGAAAAGGGGTTCTCATGCGATTATAATCGCAATCAAAATCAACTCCGTTTAAATTTATGGCGATAAATAATACATCCTCAACCGGAACTTCGTATTTTTTGGCTGTTTCTCGTATTGTACTCAAATCCATTATCTATACCTCCCCCTCTTTTCTTTCCGAAATTCGTTTCAATAACTCTTTTTTCTTTTTACAAACAATTAAAGTGCTTAATACCGGCACAGATATAGAGCCGTAATTTTTGACTACTTCCGAAACTCTATCAAATAACTTACGCTTTTTACTTCTTTCGAGTTCCACTATCTTCGGATAAGTGTGAAGAAATTTGGAGTAAGTTACGGAATCGTAATTATAATTGACTGAATATTTTTTCAAGAAAAAAGGGGATAACCCCGGAATTTGGCACACTTCTTGTTCTCTTCTTCTAAGTTTGGCTAATACTTTTTCATTTACCGCGGAAATATTCGAATCCGGTGGATAAAGTTCCGGCAATACTTCATGGGACACTCTGTTCACTTCTCGGGTTACTTTGGAATCACTTTGGAAAAAACTATTCCAAACTAATATCAAAATCCCGGAGTCTTTTAAAAGATTCAATATTTTCCCGTTCCTTCCCTCTTTATCAAGCCAATGAAAAGCGGTAAAAGCGGCAATGGCATCGAACTTTTGCTCGGAATTAAAATCTTCGAATGTATTCTTTTTAACGACTACATCCGTTCGATCCCTAACCTCTTCTTTTAAGATGGAAGCTAAATTCGCCCCCGGCTCCAAGGCGGTTACTTGACCGAAAATTTCGGCCAATTCACGGGTGGCAATGCCACTACCGGCGCCTATCTCCAAAATATGAGAATCTTTATCAAAAGAAAAATTTTCTTGCAGATCTTTAAATAAAGCTTTTGGATACCCCGGACGAATAGAGTGATAATTATCGGCATAGATATCAAAAGAAGCGTCAAATAAATTTTTATCTTTATAGATCATAAATACTCCTTTAGTCGTTTTTTAAGAAGGCTATAAACCTATTTTTAATCTCAGGCAATTGTAGTGGCCGATCAAAATCCCTTCTTCCACCAAGTTCGATCACGGCCAAAATAAATCCTAAATTATCTTTATTATCAAGGATAGCATATTTTAGCCCCTTTTGACTATCGACTTTTTTAACTCTTTGATATCCCGCTACCTGTGCCATCTTATCAAGGTTGGCATTATCAGACATTGATTTCTCTTCACTACAGGAACCATAAGCATTATTATCAAGAACTATGTGCAATAAATTTCTTGCTTTATTTTTGCCTATAGTTACTATGGATCCCAAGTTCATCAATAGACTGGAATCTCCATCGAGGACCACTACTTTTTTGCTTGGCTGAGACAAAGCTATCCCCAACCCTATTGATGAAACTAACCCCATGGAACCGGGCACATAAATGTTTCTCTTTGAATCAAATTTTTCATATATCTCCCTGGATACCAATCCCGTGGTAGAAATTACTATATCATCATTTTCTATAGTTTTCATTATAATATTGATAGCTTGTTCTCTATTCATCTTTGCCACCCCCTTTTCAATAATAAAAAATTTGACTTTTTCTTTTTCTTTATGTCTGCAAACATTCCTTTGATCAAAGAGTTTAATTTCTCATTGCCATATACAACATAAGACAAATTAAACGATCTGAGCAAATCTTCGGTTGCTCCGCCGGTGGTAAAATGCTGAACCGCCGTTTCCCCGGCGCAACCGCGATAGGAAACCACGAAAAAAACAGGAATCTCATAAGGAATAAGGAGAGAGGCGATATCATTAGAAGCTGAAAATAAGCCGGAATTCTGCATATATACCACCGGAATCTTTCCTCCCAAATATGCCCCGGCTGTCAATCCTATAGCTTCCGATTCTCGATTAACAGGAACGTGAAGTATTCTTCTTTCCAGGTTAAAATTACGAATAATGTGCTTCAAAACTCCGCAAGGTACCCCGGAGACGAAATTGACTCCGCAATCCAGAAAAGCGCGATGAATTTCATCGGCTTTTTCGTTACAAGTTTTATCTAATTCATTAAAAATCGAATCATTCAAACTATTCATAATTAATACCTCCCTAATAGTGATATGTTATTTTCAAAGAACAATATAAATTTATAACTTATTTTGTTTTTATTGTAAATAGTAAAAAAATGAGATCTTGTGAACCCGTTTATCCATACCGGCTCGGGGATAGGGATTTACCTCTACTGCGCCTACCGGCGGATCCGGGGCATAAACTTCTCATCCCTTTCTCCAAAAATATAAAATAAAA
>CAZEHL010000056.1:0-4064 GCA_964512155.1 uncultured Gammaproteobacteria bacterium
TAATTATACCGCTACTTTTTTTAGTTTTCCACCACACTAAATATTATAGAGCCTTCTTATAATTGACGAACCCCAAAAATTCGGCCCCCAGGCCAACAACCACCTCAGAGAATTCAATTCTTTATTTAGGTTGCGATATTCGGCCACCCACAAGGAAGAGTTTAACAAAATATATCGGCTGGATGCCGTGGATGCTTTCAATAAGAAATTGGTTAAAAAGATTGGAGTAAAGGGAGTAGATATCCTGAATGATACCGGGGCCAATAGTTATTTGTTTTTGGACAGTATTGATGTGAGCCGCAATACTTATCCAACGGCCAGATTGGAGCTTGAGGTATCCCAAAATACAGGCATAAAAAAGGTTTTAAGAAAAATTAAGGAGGGAGATAATCTTTATGAACTTTCCAATGAAATGAAGCAGTATAAAGGATTTACGGTAAAAAGTATAAACGCCTTGCATAACAAAATTGAATTTACTAACGGCATAGAGTTGGAGGTCGGGCAAACCAACGGAGATGTGGATGAGAAGCATTTGCGCCGTATTCAGATCCGGGAAACCATCAGATCTCATTTGGAAAAAGAAAAAATGCTTTATCATGAAGGCATTAAAGTATTATCTTTGTTTTTTATAGACGAGGTTGCCAAATACAGGCGATATAACGAAAATGGCAATAAAGTTAAGGGAGAATATGAGCAGATTTTTGAGGAAGAGTATAAAAAAGTGGTGAATGAATACAGAGATCTATTGGATCCGGAATACAATAAGTATTTGGATGATATATTAGTTGCTAAAATACACAACGGCTATTTTTCCATAGATAAAAAAGGGAAATTTATTGACTCTAAAGAAAAAAGAGGTCAAGAAGGAAGCGATGATGAAAACGCTTATGATCTTATAATGAAAGACAAGGAAAAATTATTAAATTTGGATAATCCGGTTAGATTTATATTTTCCCATTCAGCCCTTCGGGAGGGGTGGGATAATCCCAATGTTTTCCAGATCTGCACCCTCAAGCACAGCCAATCTCATGTCAGCAAAAGACAGGAGATCGGTAGAGGCCTTAGGATTTGTGTAGACAAAAGAGGCGAAAGAATGGACGCCAGCTTATTGGAAGAAGATTTTTTCAAGTATAACAAACTCACGGTTATAGCCAGCGAATCCTATGATGAATTTGCTAAGGGTCTTCAGAAAGAAATTTCGGATTCTTTATCAGGTAGGCCGATAGAACTGACCCCTGATGTTTTGGTTAAGCGAGAATTAAAAAATGAAAATGGTGATAAATTTATATTTGATAGCAAGGAAGCAACCAATTTGGTATTTGATTTTAAATCCAAGGGGTACCTGGATGATGATTTTAAGATAACGGATAAAATTTTGGAGAACATAGAAAAAGATAAGGTGGAGATTCCGGATAAATTCCAAAATTTTAAAAAAGAAATTTTGGAGCTGGTAAACAATATTTACTCCAACGAAAAGTTTAAAATAACTCAAAACGAAAGAGAGAACAATATTGAACAACTAAAACTGAATGATAATTTTGAGAAAAAAGAATTCCAAAAATTATGGAATACAATTAAAGCCAAAACCGTTTATGAGGTGAACTTTGACAGTCAAGAATTAATCAAGAAAAGTGTAGGCCATATTGATAGTAATTTGAAGATAAAGAAAGTTAAAGCCGAAGTTACCAGTGGAGAGCAGCAAGAAGAAATAGATAAAAAAGCCTTGGAAGCCGGAGCTGGTATCATGAAAGACAAAAGAATGATTGAAGATATTGATAGCTTCGGTTATGCGGACATTAAATACGACCTGATAGAAGAGATTGTGAAAAACACCAAATTAACTAGGGAAACGGTAGTGGCTATACTGCAAAAAATTAAAAAGGGTAGTTTTTATCAGTATAGGTTTAATCCGGAAGATTTTATTCGGCAAGTTTCCAAATATATCAATGAGATGAAAGCGGCTACTTTGGTTAATAATATAATCTACTCTAAAACCGATGAGGCTTATAGCGAGGAAATTTTTACGGTTAACAATTTTCAAGGAGTTTTAAACAAAGATACTTTTCCGGCAAAAAAACATATTTATGATCATGTAAAAGTTGATTCTGATATTGAGAAAAGGTTTGCCGAAGATATGGAGGCCGGGCAAGTGGAGGTTTATGCCAAGTTACCCAATGACTTCAAAATTCCCACCCCGGTTGGAAATTACAATCCGGACTGGGCCATCGTTTTTGACAATAAGGACTTCAAGTATATTTATTTTATAGCCGAAACCAAAGGAAGCATGGAAAGTTTACAGCTCAGGGATGTGGAACAGAAAAAAATAGAATACGCCAAAAAACATTTCCAAGCCTTAGACGGAGAAAATATTAAATATGATGTGGTTAGCGATTATAATGAACTGATGAACAAAATTATGAAATAGTAATTATGTTTATATGCCAGAAATTTTAGTCAAAGTTTTAGATACACTCATTAGTAGAGATGGGGTCTTAATATTTTTTGGAGCTTTCGCGGGTGCTTTTGTTTCTTATTTTTTCTATAAAAGAGGAGAAAAGTGGAGAATGCAAGTAGATTGGAATAAAAAGGTAAAGAATCAGCATGCTTATTTAGAGAGATACTTAAACGAAGTTCATAATATTTTGTTTAAAAATATTTTTTTATATGAGCACATCGAGAATAATCTTGAGAATAAAAAGGTTGATTATACCTCATTAAATAATTTTACTATCCCGGAAGATATTACAATGAAGCTGAAAGATCTTGACTTTATAAATAATGTGTTTACTTTTATTGTAAGTCTCAAGACGTTAGATGTTGATATCGATAAATTTAATTTTGTAAAATCTGATTTATCAAAAAGAGTGCTTCAGTATATAGAGGAATATAAAATTAAAAGCGGAGACAAGGAAGAGGAGAGTAATTTTTTACAGTTTTTAGATGAAATTGCTAAGGATTTTATGGATGAAAACTCGTTACTTTATAAAGGAATGAAAAAATTAAAGAAAGATAGCCTAAAATTAATGGCAGAAAATAAAGTTTTAATCAAAAAAGAAAAAAATATTTTTAAAAGAATTTGGTTTAAAGTAAAAAGTTTATGCATAAAAGATTATAAAAAGAATAAAATTGAAGACGAATTAAAAAAAATTAGGGAAGAAATGAGAAGAAATTTTGAGAAAAATAAAAAAGAATTAGAAGACGCTGGTATTCCAGTTCAAATTCAAAAATATAGTTAGTTATTGTTGTTTTAAATAGTTAAGGAAGAAATGGGAAGAAATTAATTAGATCGAAGCCAAAAGTTAACTTAAATTTTCCAATAAAGGACTTGAATAAAATTGATAATATTTTGAATTAAATTAATTTTATGTTAAATGAACACACAAAGAAACATAAAAAATTTATTAAAGAGTTAGGAAACAAAAGAATGGCAACAGTGGGAGAGGTTGTTAGTGATATTAATGTTGTCACCTTAAAGGATAATATGATAATGGATTTTGATACTAACATGAATCAGTTGGAGCGAATATTTTATACCGTGGATTATTTACTGGAAAATAACTTAGTTACTCAAAAGAAATGGGAGAAGGCACCCGATTTTAATCCATTACCTTTTATGGAGGATGGGGGTGGTAAAAAATATAGAGCAAATAAAATTCATGCTATGAGAGAGTATTTAAATGATTATTGGGGCCGGAAGCTTTTAGTTCGCCCTATTTTTTTTAAAATGATAGATAATGGATATAAGACTGATAAAGAATTAAGAGAAAGAAGTCAGCTTTGGTTAACTATAATAGTCGCGATTTTAAGTCCATTTTTAACAGCCTTATTTTTATCTGTTTTTCCCTACTTAATACAATCATTAGAATTTTTTGATTAATTATTTCAATTACAATATTATTTCAATATTATAGATAGTCTTGAATTTTTAATTTTAATTCCCAATATTTACTTATGCCACCCATTCTATACCTTCTCATCGGCGCCGCCATCGGAGCCGTGTCGGTTTGGCTCTATATGAGCCAAAAGATCAAAGACGACCAGCGGGAGATGCAACCGCCGGAGCA
>CAZEHL010000057.1:0-4019 GCA_964512155.1 uncultured Gammaproteobacteria bacterium
TATTATATTTTGCATCTAAAATTATAAATAACGCGAGTAAATTCCATATTTTTAGGCTATGAAAGGAGGGAAGATATTATTTTTATTCTTTATTGCTTTACTTTTCGGAACTCGGCCTTGTTTGGCGAATGAAATACGCATTAATGAAGTGGCTTGGATGGGAACGGACGAATCTCACACCGACGAATGGATAGAATTAAAGAATGTCGCCGGAGAAGAGGTTGATATCGGCGGATGGAGATTAATTGATGATCGGGAACTCGCCGAAGACGATCGTTTTGAAATAAAATTGGCTACCACCACCTTGGAAGAAGGTGGTGTTTTTTTATTGGAGAGAACCGATCAAGACACTCTTCCGGATATAAAGGCGGATCAAACCTATACCGGCGGTTTAAAAAATAACGGAAACGATGGAAACGGCCTTTTATTGCTAAATAGGAAAGGAGAAGTCGTAGACAAGATAGAAGCCGAATGTGATAAAAAAGAAGAAGAGTGCGAATGGCCGGCCGGGGACAATAATACTAAGCAGACCATGATATATTGCGCCGGCGAGTGGCTATCTTCTCCGGATCCCGGAGGCAGCCCCAAAAAAGAAAATTCTTGCCCGACATCGGACAAAGGTTCGGACGAAGATCAGCAAGAAGACCAAGAAGAAAGCAGTGGTGGCGACAAAGAAACAGAAAAGAGTGTAAAAAAAGATAAAAATAATAAGAAAAAAGAAGAAAAAGAAGAGGTTGAAGAAACCGAAGAGAAAAAGAAGCAAGGCGAATTGGTAATAACCGAGATCTTTCCCAATCCGACCGGCGGTTCCGGAAAAGAGTTTATCGAATTCTATAACAAAGGAGAAAAAGAAATTGAGCTAAAGGGTTGGAAAGTAAAAAACGATCTGGGCCAAGAATTTATATTCGGCGGAATCGCCGCCAAGGCGACCGGTATCACTCAAGAAGCGGTAAAGCCCCGGAAACATTTTGTTTTATTTCGAAAGGATAGCAAATTAATATTAAATGATAACGGAGGCAAGATTAAATTATTCCCCCCGGATTCGGATACTTCAAAACAAGTTTTGGAATACGGGCGGGCCGAGCCCGGTTTTAGTTATGTTTCCTCCGATCATATAAATCCGGATCGTCTTTCCACTTCCACCGAGAAGTTTTTTATTCATTCCAAAACGATCAAAGATTGGGCTTGGAGCAAAAGGTCCACCCCGGGAGGGTTTAATCAGATACATAGTAAAAACAGGCCTCCCACTCCTTTGTTTTCTTTTGTCGGCGCCAAGGAGCCCAAAAAGCGGATAACTTTCAATGCTTCCGATACCTTTGACCAAGACGGGGATGAGCTGATCTATCAATGGAGATTCGGAGACGGAGTAGTGGTGAAAGATATTGTTTCTCCCACTCATTCTTATTTGGAAGCGGGTGAATACCGGGTGACCTTGTTTGTCTCAGACGGTCGGGAAACTTCCGAGTTGAGCAAAGATATAGTTATCGGCGAGCAAAACGGCAACAGTAAAAAGAAGCCAAAAAAAGAAGAAGAGAAAGCGGAAAGCCGAAGATCAGAGGCCGAAATTGTTATAAATGAAGTATTTCCGGCTTCGGCCGGAAACAAAGAGGAATGGGTGGAGTTGTTGAATACCGGTGAAAAAGAAATAAATGTGGCGGACTGGAAATTAAAAAATAAAAGCTCCCGGCATCAGATCTATGGAGAAAAATCTAAGGATATCTCTATAGATCCGAAACAGATATATTTGGTAAAAAGGGACGGGAGTTGGTTGGAATTGGAAAAGGAGGACGATTTTGTGGAATTATTAAATGAAAACGGAATAGTAATGGATAAAGTGGAATATAACCGAGCTTTCCCGGGCGAATCTTTGGCCCGCGGAGCAAACGGAGAAATGTTTTGGACCACCGCCCCCACTCCGGGAAAAGAGAATAAGGTCACGGTAAAAGATAGTTTTGAGATCGATTCCGTTTTATCAGATGTTTCCGCCGGTGACGACCGGCAACAAGAGGGCCGGTTTAAAAAAGTTCCTTTAAAGGAAGCAAGAGGATTGCCGGCTGAAGAAAAAATAAGAACAGAGGGAATAGTGGCGGTAAAACCGGGAGTTTTGGGTAGCCAATATTTTTATATCGTCGGCTCGGCCGGAGTGCAGGTATACAATTTTCATAAAGATTTTCCCGAGCTTAAGGCCGGGGATGAGGTGCAAGTTAAAGGCGAAGTATCGGAAACAAGATACGGAGAAAAAAGAATTAAAACCGACAAGAAAGAAGATATTCAAATCTTGGAACACGGAGATCCTCCCCAACCGGTAAAGAGAGCTTGTGATGAAATTGAAGATACCGAACCCGGTTCTTTGGTTGAAGTGGCCGGTAAAGTGGTTGACAAGGAGGGTAAAAGAGTCTATATAAAAGAAAGTTCCGATCCGGTTTTGGTTTATTTGCAAGAAGAAGCCGGAATATCAACTTCTGATATAGAAAAAGAAGAAAAAATAAAGATAACCGGCCTGGTAAGCGCTTTTTCCGATGGCAAAAGGATTTTGCCCCGGTCCGGTGAAGATATGGAAGTTATTGAAAACAAAGAGAGCGGCGCGGATATTGGGGCCGATGTGGCCGGAACTTCCACCGCTTCCACCGCCGACCTTAATTCCGGTCAAAAAGAATGGTCTTTACCTTCCGAGGAGAAAGACGATAATATAAAGATATACCTTTTAGCCGGGGCATTTACTGTTGTTATTGCCGGCGGTGTGTTATTATGGAGAAAAAGGTGAAGATGTTAGTGGTCATTATTTATCGGTTATTATTATTGTATCTTCCCTAAATACAAATTAACCAATTAACAAATCACCAATTAACCAATCACCAATTAACCAATTAACCAATTACCAAATAACCAATTTATATGTCCCAAGAGGCCATTAATTACCACAAAGAAAATAAAGGGAAAATACAGGTCGTTCCCAAGAGAAGATTGGAAAACAAAGAAGAATTGTCTTTGGCTTACACTCCGGGAGTGGCTCAAGTCTGCAAGGCTATAGCCGAAGATCCGAAACGATCCTGGGAGTTGACCAATCGAGCCAATAGCGTGGCCATAGTTACCGACGGCACCGCCGTTTTGGGATTGGGCAATATCGGGCCGGAAGCCGGCATGCCGGTTATGGAAGGAAAATCAATGATATTTAAGGAAATGGCTGATATAGATGCTTATCCCTTGTGTATCAATGCCGGCGGTGTTGAGGATATTGTGCGGTTTTGTAAGATGATAGAACCTTCTTTCGGAGGCATAAATTTGGAAGATATCGCCGCTCCGGCCTGCTTTGAGGTATTGTCCCGCTTGGAACAAGAGCTTACCATTCCGGTTTTCCATGACGACCAAGACGGGACAGCGATCGTTACTTTGGCCGCCTTGATCAACGCTTCCAAGTTGAGGGGACAAAAAATTGAAAACTCCAAGATAGTTATCAACGGGGCCGGAGCCGCCGGCATCGCCATTTCCAAATTATTATTGCATTACGGGGCCGAAGAAATAGTGTTGTTGGATAGCCTGGGGGCGGTGTATAAAAGCAGGGAGGATTTGAATCCGGTTAAGCGGGATATCGCCGGCAAGATCAATGTAAAAGAAAAAAAAGGAAAGTTGGAACAAGTAATAGTGGATATGGATATTTTTATCGGCGTTTCTTTGGGCAATATGCTTACTTTGGAAATGGTAAAATCGATGAATCAAAACCCTGTAGTTTTGGCCATGGCCAATCCGGTGCCTGAAATATACCCGGAAGAAGCCCGCCAAGGAGGCGCTTATATAATCGGCACCGGCAGATCCGACTATCCCAATCAGATCAACAACGCTTTGGTGTTCCCCGGAATGTTCAGAGGGCTGTTGGATATGTGTTCCGGCCAAGAAAAATGTCCTATGCCGGACGCGGATCTGAAAATAAAAGCGGCCCGGGCCATAGCCGGGGTGGTGGAACCCAAAGAAGACAAAATATTGCCTGAGGTTATGGATAAGAGAGTGGTGGGGGCGATAAA
>CAZEHL010000058.1:0-3608 GCA_964512155.1 uncultured Gammaproteobacteria bacterium
ACTTTGGAAAAACCTTCTCTGGCTTCTTTGCTTATCTTATAAAGATTCCGAACGGCCATTACCAAATAGAATAACCCCCAACACACAAAAAGAACCAACAGCGCCACTGAAACCGCTATCACTATGTTTAAAATGTCGCCACTGGTTTGGAGCATATATTTGGGGGTGTAATTTATATTCCCGAGATTCCGGCTCAAGGCCGGAATGACGGTGTTGTTAGATGAAAGCAACAAGCAAAATACTTTTTCAGGTTCTAAGCTCTAAGTTACAAGATCTTAAAAGTCTCTCACTTTCGCTCCAAACTTTTCTTGCAATTTATCAAATAACTCTTTTTGGATCTTGTCCACTTCTTCGGCGGTCAAAGTTCTCTCTTGCGACCTGTAAGTTATATGAAAGGCCAGGCTTCTTTTGCCTTTTTCCAAATTCTTTCCTTGATAAACATCGAATAATTCCACTTTCTCTATCAACCCGCTGAAGTTCTCAATTTCCTCTTTAATATCATTATACAATATTTTTCCTCCTATGACAAAGGCCAAGTCCCGATAAAGAGCGGGGTATCTGTTCAAGGGGTGGTAAGCCGTATCCTTGCTTAAGGATAATGCGACAATATCTTTAAAAGACAATTCGGCTATGGCGGTTCTTTTTTTAATGCCCAAGGCCTTTAACGACTCGGCTCTCACTTCTCCGATCAGCCCCAAACTCTTGCCTTCGGCTTCTATTTTTGCAAATACGCCTTCTTTTTCCCAGCCGAAAGGAAGCTCTGATGGTTGAAATTTGAAATCAATGCCGAAATGGTCCAGTAAATACTCCACTTTTCCTTTTAATAAAGAAAAGACGTCTTTTTTATCGCTTCCTTCGACCATGCCCACCAAGAGTTCTTGGTAAGGTAATTTTTCCGCTTTTGATGAGTCTTTATCCAGGGTGCCTGCCATATTCAAATAAACGCTCCCTATTTCAAACATGGAAATATCCTCATAACCGGCCTGGTTCTGTTTTATATTATCGACCAAATTAACCGCCAAATTCTGCCTTAAAAGAGTGTGATGACCGCTTATGGGATTGGCCAAACGAATATAACCCGCCGGATCCAAGTTCAATTTTCTTAATTTTTCTTCATTGGTAAAGGAATAATTATAACTTTCGGTCATGGCCGCCCCCTCGCTTAAGATATACTTTATCTTTCTTTCACAAGTTCTTTCAAGGTGAGGGTCGGGCGAAGCCATGGTCACAAGCGGCATGGAAAGTTCCAAATTATTGTATCCGTATATTCTAACCACTTCTTCCACTAGATCTTCTTTAATGGAAATATCTTTGGTTCCCCTCCAAGTGGGTATGGTAACTTTTAATATCCTGTCATCCTCTTCTTTTTCTTCAATTTTAAAACCCAGTTTGGTCAATATATCAACCACCTTTTCTTTCGGAAATTTATCACCGGAGACAATATCCAATTCATCCAAACTGAATTCGATCGGCCCTCTTTCCAAGCCGAATTCATTCTGTTTATCTTTGTCGGAGGCCGTATCCGTTAAAGCGCTGTCCGCTTCCGCCTTGGGGCATACTTCCCTGATAAGCCGTTCACATTCGGCCATGGCTATCTCGGTCAAATAAGGATCCAACGCTTTTTCAAATCTTGAGGAAGAATCAGTTCTTAGTCCAATTTCTTGGGAGGTTTTTCTGATGCTTGTCGGATCAAAATTAGCGGCTTCCAAAATGATAGTGGAAGTTTGCGAAGTTATCTCGGTTTCCTCGCCTCCCATAATGCCGGCCAGGGCGATGGGCTTTTCTTTGTCGGCTATAACCAAAGAACCTCCTGATAATTCTCTAATTTGCCCGTCCAAAGTCTTTATACTTTCCCCTTGTTTACTTTTTCTGACTCTAACAGCGTTCACTTTTTCTCCGTCAAAAGCGTGCATGGGCTGGCCGGTTTCAAGCATCACGTAATTGGTGATATCCACTATATTGTTTATCGGTCTTACCCCGACCGCGCTCAATCTTTTTTGCAGCCACTCCGGAGAATCCTGAACAATTATATTATTCAGTTTTAATCCCAGATAACGAGGACATAGGTCGGCTGCCTCCACTTTTATATCCAGTTCATCTTTGTTTATCTTTTTCACGCGATTAGTCCATATCTCATTGAATTTCGGAGTCTTTTTCGTTTCCAGGAAAGCGGCTATTTCCCTGGCTATGCCCAAATGCCCCATTAGATCCGGTCTATTGGTTAAAGATTTGTTTTCCACTTCTATGATTATATCGTTCAATTTTAAATAATTGGAAAGGTTCTGGCCTATCTTGGCCTGTTCGTCCAGGATCAAAATCCCGCTATGGTCATCTCCCAGTCCAAGCTCGTCTTCGGCGCATAACATGCCTTGGGACACCTCCCCTCTCACTTTAGCTTCTTTAATTTCCAAACCGTTCGGCAATACCGCTCCAACTAAAGCCACCGGCACTTTTTGGCCGGCTTCAATATTATTTGCTCCGCAAACAACATTCAATTTATCGCTTTGGATATCCACCTCGGCTATTTGCAATCTGTCAGCATCCGGATGGGGTTTTACTTCCAATATTTTACCCACTACGATATTTTTAAATTTGTCTTTTTGGCTTTCCACTCCTTCCACTTCCACGGTGTGCAAGGTCATTTTTTCCTGCAACTCTTCAGAAGAAAGATTTTTCGGTATGTCCACCAATTCTTTGAGCCAGTTATAAGATAAATACATAAACTTTAATTATTATATTGTCATTTTATTCTTAAAAGAATGATATGTGTAGATATGAATAGATATGATCCATCTGTTCTCTATGTAACTATTACATATCTCCCCATATCCATCTTATATCAACGATCATATATCGCACGGAATATCTATGAATTCCGCTTCTATATTAAATTTTTCTTTTAATAATTCTCCCAAATTATAAATTCCCATCTTTTCGGTATTATAATGGCCGGCGTTAATAAAATTGATACCGGTTTCCTCTATCTCTCTAACCACATTCTCTCTGACATCTCCGCTTATATAAGTATCCGCTCCTTGCTCGGCCGCTAGAAAAAAATCAGGGGAAGCACCACCGGAGCAAACGGCCACCCGCCGGCATTTGTTCGGGCCGGCCGGGATGGTGTAAGTATCGGTATTTAATTTTTCCCTAACTTGCCGGTCGAATTTGTCAAAATCCGTTTCTTCCGGTAAGTACCCCATAAAACCGATGTCGAATGCTTCTAGATCACTCAATTCGAACAATCGGGCCAAACTGATATTGTTACCTATTTCCGGATGAGCATCCAGAGGCAAATGAAAGCCGGCTAAATTGATATTATTTTCCAAAAGCATCTTTAACCTATTCCGAACAAAACCTTTTATTTGTACCGGCCCGCCCATAGCTTTATTAAAAAGGCCGTGATGAACCATTATCATATCCGCTTGTTTTTCTACCGCTTTTTCCAGTAATTTCTGGGAAAAAGTAACTCCGGTAACAATTTTATTTACCTTTGTAACACCTTCCACTTGCAGGCCGTTCTTGCAGTCATCACTAAAATCGAATACCTTTAAATATTCTTCGCAGAATTTAATTATTTTATTCCTATCGGCCATAAATTTTGAAAAGGT
>CAZEHL010000059.1:0-1931 GCA_964512155.1 uncultured Gammaproteobacteria bacterium
ATGGCGGAGGCGATCTTCATGATCGGTTCCCAGTCCGGATCGGTCATACTGGTAACCAGCACTTGCCCTTTTTTAAATTTCTTAATATCATCCACGCTCATGATACGGTTGGCGACTCCGGCGCCGATGCGGGTGCCCACGCTTTGGCCGGTGGCTATCAATTCTCCTTTTTCTTGCATTTTGTAATTTTTAATAACATTCGGGTCGCCGATGCTATGGACTGTTTCTGGCCTGGCTTGGATAATATAAAGCCCTCCTTCTTTGCCGTCATAGGCCCATTCGATATCCATGGGCTTGCCGTAATGCTTCTCAATGGCTATTCCCCATTTGGCCAATTTCTTTATTTGTTGGTCGGTTATGGATTGCTTGTTTCTATCCTTTTCTTTTACTTTAATGTTACGGACCGGATTGTCCACGCTTTTGTTGTAGATCATTTTTAAGCTTTTGGTGCCGATTTTTCTGGAAATAATGGCGGAAGTCGGTTTGAATACATAAAATTCATCCGGATTGACTTTGCCTTGGACGATATTTTCTCCCAACCCGTAGACCGAACTGACCAAAACGGCGTTTTGAAAACCGGATTCGGTGTCCATAGTAAACATTACCCCGGAAGAACCTTTATCCGCTCGGACCATTTTTTGCACTCCCACTGATAAGGCGATATTGAAGTGGTCGAATCCTTTGTCTTCTCGATAAGATATGGCCCGATTGGTAAACAAAGAAGCTAAGCAACGTTTAACCGCTTTTAAGAGTTCTTTCTCTCCCTTGATGTTAAGATAAGTTTCCTGTTGACCCGCGAATGAGGCATTTTCTAAATCCTCCAAAGTGGCGGAGGAGCGGACGGCCACATCCAAATTTTTCACTCCCGATTGTTTGGACAGATCTCGATAGGCCTTTTCAATATCTTTTTCCAAGTCTTCAGGGAGGTGGGCGTGCATTATGGTCTTCCGCACCCGTTCTCCTTTTTTCATCAGATTGGTAACATTGCCGGTGTCCAATCCTTTAAGGATCTTTTGGATCTTTTTCTTTAGCCCGGATTGTTCCAAAAAGTAACGATAAGCATCGGCGGTGGTGGCAAAGCCGTTGGGAACTTTTACGCCCTGTTCTTTCAGCCGGGTGTACATCTCTCCCAGAGAAGCATTTTTGCCTCCCACTTTATCCACATCGTTGTTGTTGAGTTCATCGAAGAATTTTATGTATTTGGTCATTGTTGCCGAAGTGGTTATTTTTTATTGCACAACTTCGGAGGCGAACTCGGCCGCCTCCTAAAGATGATATTTGTATTGCCTGTTTCCTTATAATTTGACTTTCTTGCTCCACTCGTAAATATAAGGCATTTTCCACCATTCTCCGTTCAAGGATTTGTAAACTCCCATTACGGCGGCCACCAATAAAACCAAGGCTATAAGTTGGCCGATAATGGGGATCCAGAAAACAAAGCCGGCCAAAATTTCGATAATGAAAAGAATTAGGCCTTGTTTGGCGTGGAATTGGGCGAATTCCGAGTCTCTTTTGGTTAAGAGAGGAACCAACACCAACACCCATACGTAAGAAAGGGCCGCCACTTGTTTGTTTTCTTCTACGTCCGCTGTTTTGGTTGTTTTTTGAGTGGTTTTTTTCTTAGCCATATTGTTTTTGGGTTATATTATTAAATTATTTGGTAGTTATATTATAACACAGTTTGACAAAAAGGGTAAAACAATTAAAATGCAAAGTGCAAATATCAAAATGATTGTGTCGTAAATCGACAATCGTAAATCGTAAATAGAGAAATCGAGTATAACCAGTAATTATTTCGGTCCCTAAATTAAAGCCCAGGATAAATTTAAGTCGGAACCTCGGAGGTGATGAATTTTTTAATCTATCAATTTTCGATTTACTATTTACCATTTACGGATTACCACTTATGCGGGTGTGGCGGAACCCCGCCC
>CAZEHL010000059.1:2031-3530 GCA_964512155.1 uncultured Gammaproteobacteria bacterium
GCGGGTGTGGCGGAACCCCGCCCCTCGCGAGGAGCGGGGCGAGAGTCGGAGTATTAGAGTCTCCGCTTCTTATGTATTTTTTCCAATAATTAACTTTTTTGCGGGTGTGGCGGAATTGGTAGACGCGCATGCCTTAGGAGCATGTGGGCTTCCCGTGTGGGTTCGAGTCCCACCGCCCGCACATTAGCTTTAAAAAACTTTTTATAAAAAGTTTTTTAAGGTTTTTCAAAAGTTAATTGTATCAATTTAAAAATTGATAGCGCCCCGCCCCTCGCGAGGAGCGGGGCTACGGCCATCAAATTTTTAAATTGATGATTTTTTTCTATTGAGTTTTGCGAGCGATAGCGAGCAATCCCCCCGCCCTTCGCGAAGGGCGGGGGGCGAGTCCCACCGCCCGCACATTCTCATTTAAGATTTAAGATTTTTGATTTAAGATTTATTAGTTTTGTAATCTCGTTTTATCGGGAGTGGTTGAACTTCACTGTCCGTATTAGCTGAGATGATCATTTCAAGGGAGCATGTCGCTCTCTTTTTTTGTCGACAATTATCATTGACAAAAAAGGAATTTTAGTGCATTTTTAAATTAAATTAGCCCTTTTTACAAAACCAAATTTTTTTCAAAAGGAGGGAATGGTATGTATAAGAGCATTTTTGTGTCTATCGTCATCATCGCTTCCGTTTTGTTCATGGTTGCCGGCGTCTCCGCTTCGGTCGAGAAAGCCCAAGAGGCGGGCAGAGCCCAGATGTGGAGCAAGGCCATTGGGATCTTGAAAAAGGAGATAGATGAAAATCCCGGGAATGCCAAAGCGCATTATCTGCTGGGTGATTACTATCTCAAGCAGTGTGATAATAAAACCCATCGGGAAATGGGGTTTGTTATGGTCACCACCTCGTACATGGATGCTGTGAAGCGGTTCAACAGCGCCATGGCTTTGGACTCCTCTTATCAAGAGAAGGTAAGAGAGCGGATCTTGGATACGGTACGCGACTCTTTGAGAAAAGGGGATCTGGATAACGCCGCCAGGATCGCCAAGAATATCGACAAGCATCTCCAGATAAAGGTCGGCGATAGAGCGACCGAGTTGTTTGTGAAACAAGGCGAGGATCTGTTGAAACGCGGCCAATTCACCCAAGGCCATAAGCGTCTAAAAAT
The DNA here is from genome assembly GCA_964512155.1 of uncultured Gammaproteobacteria bacterium. GTDB lineage: Bacteria > Patescibacteriota > Patescibacteriia > Patescibacteriales > JAGXOH01 > JAGXOH01. The sequence continues at coordinate 3,185 of CAZEHL010000059.1, forward strand.
GGCCCGGCGAGTGGGGTATCCGTCCGAGAAGATAGCCGATATCTATGCCGAGCATGCGGAAAAGAGCAATGATTCAATGGTAAAAGTTTATCTGTTGAGCAAGGCTGAAAAAATTAGTAATGAAAAAGGTAGATTCGACATTCAGTTCGGAAAAGCGATGATAGAAAGAGCGGAGAGTTTTTCCGATACTGAAAAAAAGGAAAAATGGTTTAGAAAAGCGGCTAGCTATCTGCCCGCCGAAAACGGTTTTGTCAGAGTTAGTAAAGATTATTTGGTGCTTAAATTGGAACGAGGCAAAGAGGTGTCCAAGACGTTTAACTTGGATAAAGGAGAAAAAACTCCGTGG
>CAZEHL010000060.1:0-3070 GCA_964512155.1 uncultured Gammaproteobacteria bacterium
CATTCCTTCCACCACTTCTCCGAAATTGGTATGTTTGCCGTCCAACCAAGGGGTGACCTCCTTGTATTATAGTAACAAAATCACTTTTTTAAGTAAATGTTTTTAATAATAATTTCCAAAAAGATCAGCCGTTGTTTTCCTTCCGGATTTATATTAATCCAAATTAAGCCAAGCTTTAATAATATAGATAAATAGAACCAATATCGGATGATGAAGGAAATATATCAATAAAGAATGCCGGCCCAAAAAAGTTGATCTTTTAATAAAAAAATTATTGTTTGCGTCAAACAGCTCGAATCGCCTAATTCCGCCCGCGTAAATGATTTTAGCGGCAAATAATCCCCACAAAACCATTCCGAACCAAGGTATGATCGGATAAAAATCCAAGGTGGATATATCGCCCGAAGAAAAACCCAGGAAATACATTCGGGGAATATCCAATGAATATTCCTTTAACACTGCGCCCAGAGCAAGGAAAAGAAAGCCGAAGAGGAGATTTAAGAATTTAAAATTCAAAAAGAAATAAGACAAAAAGATGGAAACTCCTATTAGGTGCAAAATACCAAAGAAAATATAATTATTAGGAAAAAATATCTTAGTGAACAAAGTGATCCCGAGTCCCAATGAAAATATGTATAGGCTTCTCTTTGCAAGTTTAAGAAAAATCCTGTTTTTATTATAAGTACTTATATAAAGAGAAATCCCCACTAACAATAAAAAGGTAGAAACTGTAACGATTCGAAATATCTCCCAAGGAGTACTTCTTAAATAAATATCCAAAGCGGTGAAATGATCAAGATTCCAGGCAAAATGAAAAATGACCATCATTATAACGGCCACCCCTCTTAAAGAATCTATCTCCCAGAATCTTTGTTTCATAAAGAAATCGATTATTTATCTCGGAGTCGTCGCTTTTATCTTTTTGGCGGCGATATGAACGTTGTTGGTATTTGTTTTTATTTTAACATAATTTTAATTTTTATAAATCCGAAAACATGATTGTTTTTTCTGTTCATTAAAAAAAATAAACCCGACAGACTGAAGTTTTGTCGGGTTTATTTTGTATTTTGGCAAGAAAAATTTTTACAATACCTTGACCACTATTTTTTGAGCGTTGCTTCCTTCTTCTGCAAGCCAGAAATTGACATACATGTTTCCGGAATATTCCTCGCCGGCAACTTCGCCGGAGAGACTTATCTCATGCTTTTCGGAACCGGATTCCACTTCTTCTACTTCATATTTTTCCATATCATTGAACTTATCGTAAGCTTTTTGCACATCCTCTTCGGTAAGAGGCCTATCTACCACATAAGCGGCCACCGTAATTCCTTCGGCTTTTACCAACTTAGGCTCTTTCTCAAAATCCAGCTCCGCTAAAACCTCTCTCATATCCTCGTCGATCTCAACATTCTTTTCTTCAATCGGAGTAGCTTCTTCCGCTTCTTCATATAAATCAGATGTTTCCTCTTCATTTTCGTCCTTATCTTCTGTTTCCTCTTCATTTTCGACCCCATCCTCTGTTTCCTCAATTTCTCCCGCTTTATTTTCTTCCGGAACACTCTCTTCGGAAGAATTAAAATACCAAATACCGCCGGCGACAAGAAGGATGATGATAATAATAAGGATTGTGTTGTTTTTACTCATAAAATTTGATTAATTTAAAATTTATATATCTAAAGTTATGATATAAATATTTTTTGGTAGTTTTTATGAGTGTTAGTTGTAAAATAACATAAAATTTCTTTTTTTCAAATTTTGTGGCATTGTAGCATCAAAGTCAGAGTAAATTTTCCAACTTTTACTCCAAAAGCTCTGAAACGAGCATCAGCTCAATTCCTCTCTCTTTCATCCGAGGCAATTCTTCTTTCAGGGCTTGAATAGTATTCTTTCTGTGGTGGCCGATACCGATGGCCGTACCGTTTTCCCGAGCCACATCCTCCAGCTGTTGCAATTTTTCTATAACCGCATCCTTGTCGTCACTATAGTCTATAAAAACATCCCTCCTGGCAGTGGGAATCCCCATCTCCAAAGCCAACGGATAAGCGACCGAATCGCCCAAAGTAAAACTGTCCACAAAGAACAGGCCGCGTTCCCGAATCTCCTCCAAAAGGTATCCCATCTTGGTGTCATCGGAAGTAAACCTGGAGCCTTTATGATTGTTGATTCCTTCTACACCTTCCATCTCCTCCAAAGCATCATCCAGAAAAGAAGCGATCTCTTCCCGGTCCATATCCACGGTGGCCATGTTCTCCTCTTTTTGGTTCCCGTCCATGGGCTCCAAAGGCAGATGAAGGAGTAATTCAAAATTGTCTTTACCTTTAAAAGTTTCCGCTGTTTGCCGGGTGTGAGACCGGAACGGCAATATGGCCAAAGTGAGAGAGTGGTCCAGCTGATAGAGTTCTTGATCCAATTCCGGATTGTAACCCAGATCATCTATGATAATGGCCACCTGAGGCCGATCCTCTTTCGGTTCCTTTGCAGGTTCTTCCTCTTCTTGGGGCGGAGTTTCTTGTTCGTCTTCTTTTGGTTCTTCCGGCTTCTCTTCTTCTACCGGGTCTGTGAACGGCGGTTCAACTTTTTTGCCATTATCTTCGGAGGGAGTTGTATTCACGGGAGTTGTTGTTCCGTTATCTCCGCCGGTGTCCACTTTTTTTTCATTGATATTTTCCGCCACCAAAAATACGGAAGCAACAATTACCAAGATCATTCCGAATAAAATCACCCCTTTGAGTGCTTTATAAAATTTCATAACTTTTTAAACTTGATTGTTTGCGTTCTTATTTTAAAAACAACCCTGATTCTAACTAAACTAAAATTGATTTAAAACTTGATTTTAATGATATAAATATTTTTTGTTAAAATATGGCTAATTTCATACTATTTACCCGGTAAAGTCCGGGCGAATCTTTCGGCTTTATCCATATCCTTGCTATCGGGTCGGTTCTTATTGATCCCTCCCACCGCTTTTAACAAACTATAAGTATCATATCCGAGGCAGTTGAATTCGCCCACCAACCGGAAGCCTTTCTTCTCCAATTTTTTCTTAAAATGACCATGAGCTATATTAAGA
>CAZEHL010000061.1:0-3010 GCA_964512155.1 uncultured Gammaproteobacteria bacterium
TGCGTCCCTTTACTTATAACAAAAAGATCTGGATAACCGCGTTGGCGGCGTTGTTGGTAATAATTATAGGGTTGGCATACGTGTTGGCCGGCCCTTCGAGTGAAGATGGCGGAGAAGGGAAAGGCGACTCTGAACCCGCTCCCGTCTCTGATGATAAAAACGGGGATGAAGACAAGAAGGATAGCGAAAAGGATGATGAGAAAACGGCCTCTGAAGATAAGGTGGATGATTGGCAGTATGAGGCCGGAGAGACGCCGGAAAGAAATATGTCCGCCGGTTCTCCTTCTGGTGTCAAAAAAATGGATAGCGCCAATGTCCAAACCGAGAGCTCCAAGATGGGCCTTTCCGCCGGCGGAGCCAAGGATGTTAATAATTTCAGAGAAAATATTGAAAATGATTACCTTCCTCTTCCCACCGATATAGAATATGAAGGACTGTTCTACGACTATTATTTCGATACCGGCCAAAAAGAAGAATGTGAAGAAATGTTCTGCCCCTCTTACAGTTATGCCGTTTCTCCGGACCCGATATCAGACGATGAAGAGGTTTATTTATCCGTGGGGTTGAACTCCGGCCTGGAAGAGGATGATTTTGAAAGAAAGAAATTGAATTTGGTGGTGGTGCTGGATATTTCCGGGTCGATGAACTCCCAATTCAACGATTATTATTATGACAGATTCGGAAATAAAGTGGAGCTGGAAGAAGAAGAGCGGGAAGACAAGAGCAAAATGCAGATAGCTTCCGAATCCTTGGCCGGCCTGATCGACCACCTGGAGCCGGAGGACAGATTGGGAGTAGTCCTTTACAACAACCAAGGAAATATAGCAAAGCCGTTACGGAAAGTGGAGGAAACCAGGATGGACAAGATAAAGGATCATATTTTGGAGATAAGCGCCGGAGGAGGCACTCAAATGTCTGCCGGCATGGAAAAGGCCACCGATATGCTTCAAGAATATAAAGATGTCGACAGAACCGAATACGAGAACCGGGTGATCTTTTTGACCGACGCCATGCCCAATTTGGGGGAGACGAGTGAAGAAGGGCTTTTGGGTATGGCCGAGGCCAACGCCGGGGACGGCATTTATTCCACTTTTGTGGGCATGGGAGTAGATTTTAATTCCGAGCTGGTAAACACTATTACCAAAGTCAAGGGAGCGAATTATTATTCAGTTCATTCATCCGAGCAATTCAAGAAAAGAATGGATGATGAATTCGAGTATATGGTAACGCCTTTGGTGTTCGACCTGGAGCTTAGTTTGGATGCCCAAGGGTACGACATTGCCAAAGTATACGGATCGCCCGAGGCGGACGAATCCACCGGCGAAATTATGAAAATAAACACTCTTTTTCCTTCGGATACAAAAGAAGGAAAGACCAAGGGAGGGATAGTTCTGTTGCAATTGGAAAAGACATCGGATCAAGGCGAGCTCAATTTGGAGGTCGATTATGAAACCCGGGACGGAACAAAAGAGGGGAGCGCAGACAATATAGAGATAGATGAAGATGAAGGAACTTATTATGATAATCCGGGTATCAGGAAGGCCGTATTGCTGTCCAGATACGCCGATCTTATGAAGAATTGGATAATCGACCAAAGGCAGGAGCAAGTGGACAAAGAACCGGAATCGGTGCCTCCGCAACCCTTGCCGGAAGAGAAATATTATATAAGTGAACAGGAAGGAATAGTTGTTCCTCCTCCTTTTCCGGAACTGCAACTGGGAGAATGGGAAAGACAATCCGTTTCTCTCGAGGTCTCCGAGCATTATCGGGAAATGGTTCGGCGGTTCCAAGACCACTTCCGGCAAGAGCAACAGGAATTGGAAGACGACGACTTGGATCAAGAGATGCAAATATTGGATAAGTTGTTAAATTTTTCCGTAAATAATTGATCGTTTGGAAGAGATTTATTTTTAACCGAAAGCGGGGAGGGCCGATAGATTTATTATTGTTTTGTTGTTTAAGTAGTATCGGCATTTTAACGGATTTTTTGCCCGCCGGAAATTTCATCGCAACAAAAAAGGCGAAGAATTTTAATATTCTATGAATCCTATAAAATTAACAAAAAACAAGTTTAAATTGTTTTTTGTTATTATTTTTTTCTTGTTTTTTTGCCTGAACTACGTCTCGGCGGCCGGCATTGTTCCGGACGGAGGCAAGAAAGCCACCGGAGATTATGCTTTAGAAGATTTTGTGGTGTTAATGGTTAATATTTCAAATTATATCTTGGGGATCTCCGGTTCGTTGGCATTGCTGGCTTTTATTGTCGGAGGCGCCATACTTTTGTTTTCCGGCGGAGGAAGCGAAATGATCGACAAAGGGAAGAGGAGCATTACCGGCGCGGTCATCGGTTTAATTATTATTTTTACCAGCTGGACGATAATTAATTTTTCCATGAAAAGTATGGGCTATGAAGGGGAGTGGTACACGGTGGCCATACCCGAAAGAAAGGAGGTTGAGAAAGAACCTCCTACCGATTTAGCTAGTATCGCGAATGATATAAAGAATAACAACAATATTACATTAAGCAATTCCGCCGATTGCGCCGGCTTTAGCGCTCAAACATCAATAAATGAAATTGCCGATACCGGGCAGGCAACCGCATGCAGTCCCACTTGTGATTGTGATACCTCGGTAACGGTTGATTCCTCGATGCTTTCGGCTACGCAAGATGTTGCCAACCAACATTCGCTTGTTATTACATCAGTTACTACCGGAATACATTCGGCTACATCCGGGCATTATGATGGAAAAAAAATCGATATAGTTCCCGTTAGTCAAGACTCAAGCGACTGGGATCAAGTAATTCAAGAATACATGAATAACGGTGCCGTAAACGCCGCATGTGATATCGGCGGTACCTATTATTCGTGCTCTCAAATGTTCAATGATGACGGTACAAGAAAAAGCGGGGCTCATATAGATGTTACTTATAATTAGATCAAATGGGAAACATTTCACACTGGTCAGTGTGAAACATTTAGCCGGCTGTTTGCCGGTTTTTTATATGGTC
>CAZEHL010000062.1:0-2981 GCA_964512155.1 uncultured Gammaproteobacteria bacterium
TAATAATAAAAAAACTGATTAAACTATAGTATAATTTTCAGAAAATATCAAGCACAGAATCCTGATATAAGCTATCCGGCCTTTGAATTAAACATTTACAATGACAATTTTTTTATCCTTTTAAAAATCCCAAACCAACTCCGACTTAGGAGTGTTTCCTATCACCTTTTTTCTACGATATTTTTAAATAAACAAATTTACACCAAAGCCGTATCAAACAATGCTTTCCTTACAGTATATGAATATTAAAATATTTTCTTGCTAACTCTATATCTTGTACATCTTTTTCTCTGCCCATCTTCTGTTTCCATTCTATCATATCCTCCAATTTTATAAACCTAAAACCTTGGATCAGCTCCGCCCTGTCTATCATCAAAGCCTATTTTTTATAATATCATATTAAGCACATTAAGGCAGGTGGCGGTACCTTGTCAGAATCAGTATTTATTTTAACCTAAACGCCCCTCTTGATTTACACAAAAATAAAAGTTAATATATTTTATCGTTCTTTTCCAAAAATAACTGAAGGAGGAAATTCTTTATGAGAAGAATGAAAGTGTCTCAGGAGATTAGGGAGATGGAAGGAAAAATTTGCCAGGGTCGATTTTGTTCCAAGATCATAACCGCCGAAGATGTAGAAGAAATAATTGATAAACAACCATTCCTTCCTTTAAGGGATTATGAATGGACACCGGAAGACGGCGCTGCTCCCAGGTGCTCCGATTGTTACGAAGAATGGTTTCACGAAAAAGAATTTGAAGAAGATTACAATCCCATGCATCCGGAAGAGACCCGGGAAGAATTCGAGGAGCATGAAGACTACGAGCCGAAAGACTTTGATTAAACAACCAACAAACGCTCCTTAAAAGGAGCGTTTTCTATTTTAAAAATCATAAACCGTCAGAATCCCGAACGGAGGCTTTGACGGGACGATATCAAAGTTATTTATTAAATTTTAAAAAATATTGTTTAGGATTCAATTCTTGAGTGATTAAGTCTCTTAATCTCGCATTCACTTGAGAAACTCTTTTAATTTTACCCCCTTGCCTGAACAAAGGATCGACCACCCTTGATTTGCAAAAAACCTTAACATCATAGTTGTCCGGATCATTCTCGATATTGACCTTTTTATTCATGCGGTCAAAAAATAATTGCAAGTTTTCATCCTTATCCAACGACTTTTTGAGCTTTTTAATTACTAGTTCGTCCGTAGTATAAAGATCGCTCTCGTTAATATATTCCTTTTGCAGGGCATAGCGCAAACAATCCCCTACCGCCCTGAACATAATTGCCGAGGCTACGCCGGAATAATAGTCTCTGTTAAGCTTAAGAAATAATTCCGCATATCTTTGAGCGCTTTCCAGGTCCTCAAAAACCCAATTATTATCTATCACGGTCAAATTATCCAGAAAATAATTCACCTCTTTCTCTTTTAATTCTTCAAAAATCACCGCGGTCTTTAAAGAATAATCGATCCTGTCGGCGCACAGATCGGGAAGTTCTTTTTCCTTTAAGGGAAAATTCTTTTCTTCCAAAATATATTCCGGGTCAAAACCATATTTCTTTAAAATGGCGGGGATTTCCGTATTCCTGACATAATCCTTAAAAAGATTGTCTTGGTGATTATGTTCTTTTTCAGAGCCGCTATCCAAAACGTAATCAATACAATGAGAAAAAGCGGAATGGGAAACATCATGGATTAGCCCGGAGATCTGTTCCTCTAAAGAAGCGTTATATTTGCGAAGCAATAAATAAACTCCCACGGAATGGGCGTAACGGCTATGGTCGTATTTGCCTACTTCCACCTCCGGTTTAGACCAAAGAGGACGGTAGCCGGCCTGGTCTACATCTTTCAATCTTTGTAAAGGAGCGGAATTTAAAAGCTCCAAAATAACCGGTTCTTTAATGTTAACTTTTCCGTAAACTCGATCCGTATATTCCATATCTAACTGATTATTTTAATAAATTTTTAATTCCTTCCGGGTAAAAGTTTCCTTTTAATAAGTCTTCTTTATTAAACCAATGTAATTTTCCTTCATTCGGTTTGTCCAAAACCGTGAACTCTTTTTGCTCATAAAAATTTTTATCCGCGAAAGAGGTTTTATACAAAAAAACGATCTCATGTCCGGATCTGCCTTCGTAAGTAAAAATATTTTCCAATACATCTATAAGATCAAGAAATTCAATCTCGGCATCAAATTCCTCCTTGATCTCTCTTCTTAAAGCTTCTTCAGAAGTTTCTCCGAACTCGATCCCACCTCCGGGCACTCGGTAAAAAATCTCTTCTTTAATACTGTCAAAATCTTTTTTAGCCAAAATTTTATCCCCGTTTTCAAATAAAGCAAGAGACAAAGGTCTAATTTTGTTTGGTGTATTGCCCATTTGTTTAAATTCTTATTGCGGAAATATTGCATAATTTTCCGGAACAATTTTATGCAAACCCTCAAAAAATTTTCTCTCCAAAATATTCATTAAGAATTCTTTCCTTTTAAAAGGCAAACGTTCTTGGCTTATTTTATCCTATTCTCCTCCTCCAGACCTTCCGGATTTCGAAAATTTATTAAAATAATCGTTAATTTTTAAAAAATTAGTAATTATTAACGATCATGAATTTCGGCGTCTTCAAATAATTTGTAAGCGTGGCCGATCTTTTTATTATCCAAACCCATTTCCTTTCCGAATAGTCTTAAAAACAATCCGGGAAAAGACTCCATTAAAAATTTTTTATATCGCGGTATCTTAAATTCACAACACACCCCTTCCAATTCATCGTCAAATTCTTCGTTATTTTTTTGATTATCTTTGTCGAACATAAATTAAATATTTAAAATTTCCTCTTTCAATTTGCGCAAAAAAATTTGAGCCTGTCATCTTAAAATAGAAATCGGACATAAATATATGTTAACGAATATTAATTGGTCAAAATAAAATTCTATTCTACAAGAGGTTCCCAGAATTTATGCTTTTTATTTTGTTCCTCA
>CAZEHL010000063.1:0-2929 GCA_964512155.1 uncultured Gammaproteobacteria bacterium
GCCGGACCGTCCTTGAGCCTTTCCAATATGCTGGTAGTGCGCAGCGTTTTGGGAAATAAAAAAACAGCTGTATACGTATTACTGGTCATGGGCTATTCCACTTTGGCCGGATTTGTTATATAAAAAACACTTATCCCAAGCGGAAGAACCGGCTTCGTTGTTAAAATAAATCGAATATTATATAATTTAACAATTAATTACCATTAATCATTGTTTTTATGAGTATGAAAAAGATCCTTTTTGCCATTTTCATTTTTGCCTTTTTGTTTTTGGGAGCAAACTCTCTGATATCCCAAGGCAAAGCTCCTCTCGGAGCGGAACCGGCTTTGGCCGCGGAACCAACCACCGTCTATTTTTTCTGGGGTGAGGGCTGCCCGCACTGCGCGGAAGAAAAATCTTTCCTGGAGGATATGGAGGAGGAATATCCGGACCTGGAGGTGAAGATGTTTGAAACCTGGAACGACCAAGAAAATGCTCAACTGTTCCGAGAAATGGCGGCCGCTTATAATACTCAAGCTCGGGGCGTGCCGGCCACTTTCATCGGAGACTCTGACCCTATAGTCGGATACAATAAGCGCATGGCGGATGACATCGAAGAAAAGATCTCCGACTGCATAGAAAACGGATGTCCGAACCCCGGGGTTAAGGCCGGCATAAAAGAAGAAAATAAAAAAAATCCCTCCGGCTCGGAGACATCTTCTAAAGAAGAAAACGAAAAGAACAAGCATGAAACTTGTGTCCATTTTTTCTATAAAGACGACTGCTCTCAATGCCAAAGTTTATTGGAAAAGGATCTATTGGAAGAACTGGAAGAAAAATACAATATAGATATAAAAAGGTATAACATAAACCTGGAAGAGGAAGATCAGTTGTATCAAGTATTCAAAAGCAACTACGGACTCTCTTCCGGGGCCTATCCTATCGTCTTTTTGGAAGATAGATATTATATGGGAGAAAGCTCTATCCGAAAAAACCTGGAAGATCATATCATTAAATGCCAAAAGGAAGGTTGCTCTTGCGCCATGGAAGAAATAGAAGGTATCACTCCTTCCATGCCCGGCCGTTCCGACTTTACTCCCGAAGATAAACAAACAGTGGATATTCCGGTGGTGGGAACGGTAGATCTGTCAGATACCCCCCTGTTCCTCTCCACCGGCCTGATCGCTTTCGTGGACGGGTTCAACCCTTGCTCCCTGTGGCTAATAAGTTTTCTTTTAGGTATTGTTATTTATACCGGATCCAGAAAAAAGACATTACTGGTAGGACTTACTTTCCTGCTGGTAACCACTGCCGCTTACGGATTGTTTATGGCCGGCCTCTTGAATGTATTCTCTTATATCGGCTATTTAACTTGGATCCAGGTTGGAGTGGCCCTGATCGCTCTTATCTTTGCCCTGGTCAATATCAAGGATTACTTCTGGTATAAAAAGGGCATCTCCTTTACCATCTCAGACAAATACAAGCCCAAAATATTCAAAAATGTCCGGAGTATAATGAAGGGGGAGAGATCCACCTGGGGGATGGTGGTTGGCACCGCCGGCCTAGCCCTGGGAGTGGTACTGGTGGAGCTTCCCTGCACCGCCGGCTTTCCGGTGGTCTGGACCAACTTGTTGACCCAATATGATGTAACCACCGCTACTTTCCTGTTGCTCCTCCTTATGTATTTAGTGATATATATGCTGGATGAGATGATAGTGGTCGGAGGCGCCGCCCTGACCTTGAAAGCCGGCAATTTTGAGGAAAAACACGGCCGGATGCTGAAGTTGATCGGAGGAGTGATCATGCTGGCCTTGGCCATAGTGATGCTTGTCGACCCCGAAGCGATGAACCAAGTGGGAACCAGTTTGTTGATATTCGGCGGATCCATCGCCGCCTCCTTCTTGATAATGTTGCTCCACCGCCGAATCCTCCCTAAATTCGGGATTAAGATCGGGACAGAAAAAGATCTGGCGCCGGAGCCGGAAAAAGAAGAGCAGAATGAAACAGATTAAAATGAAGAAATGAATTCAAAGTTCATAAATCCAAAATCAAAAAAGTCATCCTGAACTCCGATTCAGGATCTCGTCAAAATTCCTGAGATCCCGGCTCAAGGCCGGGATGACGAAAAAATATTTGATATTTTGTATTTGGATTTAAAAGTTTGTTCTAAAAAAGATTAAAAATAATCCCAAAAACATATGACAAAAAATGCTTTCCCCGAAAACCTGCTTTATAACAAGGATTATTCCTGGGTAAAGATTGACGGCGACACGGCTACCCTGGGTATCATCGGCCCGGCCGCCTCCCGCGTGGAAGAATTCGTTTTCGTTCAACTTCCCGAGAAGGGACAGACACTGAAGCAAGGCGAAACCTACGCCTCGGTGGAAGCGGTGAAATGGAGCGGACATCTCTCTTCTCCCCTGTCCGGAGAAGTGGTCGAGGTTAACTCCCCTCTTTTTGACGAGCCGGGCATTATCAACCAAGACCCTTATGGCGAGGGTTGGATAGCCAAGATAAAGATATCCGACCAAAAAGAGGTTGAAGAACTAATAAAGGCGGAAGAAGCTAAAAAATGGTTTGAAGAGAATCAATAAATAATTCATCCCATATCTATGGCCAAACAAAAAATAGTCATCATCGGCGGAGGGGCTGCCGGCACTACTTGCGCTTTTGAACTTAGAAAACTGGATAAGGAGGCGGAGATCACCATAGTGGAAAAGACGAACAACTTGGAATACTCGCCCTGCGCCCTGCCCTATGTCCTGGCCGGAGAAATAAATTCTTTTAACGATATCTTTATTTTTAAGAGATCCGATTACAAAAACAACAATATCAATCTCCTTTTAAACACTGCTGTCACCGGTGTAGACAAAGAAAAGAAAAAAGTAAGCTACACAGCAGAGGAAGAGGAAGGCGAAATTGATTATGACAAACTGGTTCTGGCCACCGG
>CAZEHL010000064.1:0-2817 GCA_964512155.1 uncultured Gammaproteobacteria bacterium
GACAGCCTACCCGATAAGCGCCGGCCCTTAGGTCAACAAACAAGGCTGCTTATTCTTTCCGATTTTCTATATTACCGAAAAAATAACTCCAAAACTATATAAATAACACTAATAGATCTTACAATATAAATATAGATAGCTTATTTACAGTTTCATCTTTAATCTTTTGTTAAAATTTTATAAATCTTGCATTAACAATAAAAATTCCCTTAATTTTTGGAACGCTTTACCGCGATGACTCAAAGAATTCTTTTGTTCGTCACTCATTTGGGCGAAAGTGACATCAAATCCGTCGGGTTGAAATATCAGGTCATAAGGCAGGGAGCTTCTATTCTTTCCTTGGGGAGATTCAGTGATAACGCCTTCCACCTCTCCTTTAAAGGACCAATATTTTTTATCCGGCGAAACCAATACTAAAACGCTTTTAAATCTTGCCCTTCTGTTTTTTAAAGCCACCCCTTTAAGTGTTTTTAAAGTATGTTCCACCAATTCCCGGTCGCCGGCATTCTCTCCCGCCCACCTGGCGGTTCTGACTCCGGGCTCTCCGTTCAGATGATCGATACATAAACCGGAATCGTCCGCCAACGCATATTTGCCGGTCTTAGAGGCCACAAATTCCGCTTTTTTATAAGCATTATCAAAAAAGGTTTCTCCATCCTCTATTACATCTTCATCTATTCCGGCTCCGGAAGCGCTCCAAATTTTTATATTCAAACCGGCAAGCAATGTCCGCATTTCTTTTAATTTACCTTGATTGTTAGTGGCAAAAACCAGCTCCATATGACTTACTTATATCTTAAAATGTGAAGTATAATGGCATTGTTTATAAAATACAAATAAACATTCGGAAAACAAAAGCGATTATTTTTGTTAACAACGCAACCCTACCATACCCGTAGGTTAACAAAAATAATCGCTTTCGCTTTCTTAAAAAAGACCATAGCAAGCAAATCTAAAAAATTATTCAGACTCTCTTACCTCTTACCTCTCACCTCTATCCTCCATTTTCAACCACCACACCGCGATGCCGGTGGAGATCGGAACCGCCAATATCAAGCCGATACTGCCGGTTAAAGTTCGGACGATCTCGGTTGCTATCACCTCGTTGCTTATAACTTGAGTCCAACCGGTAAAAGCGCTGTCCCCGCTTATAAATAAAATAAGAAGAGGTAAGGAAGCTCCGGCATAAGCCAAAAACAGAGTATTGGTCATGGAACTTATATGGGACACTCCCACCTTATAAGCTCTTTTAAATACCTCCCATTTTCTTTGGTATCTATCGGCGTCCATTATCTGCTCTACTGTGGCTACCTGAGAAATAATAACATCATCCAAAACGCCCAAGGCGCCGATGATAATGCCGGCCAAAAGCAAACCTTGAAAATTAATAGCCCCTTCTCCCAAATTGACCAAAGAAGAGACTTCATGACTGGTAACACCGGTCAATTTGGCCGCTTCCACAAACACCCAAGAAAAAATTATGGTAACCAATAAACTGAAAAAAGTGCTTAAAATAGCTATATGGGACCTTAGCCTAAATCCTTCGGTTAAATAAATAACAACTAAAAGAATGATCGTAGACCCGACCAAAGTGGGCAACAAAGGATTCACTCCTTTTAAAATAGTCGGAACAATATATAAAACAAGAACGGCAAAAGTGATCGTTAACGCCATAAGAGCCCTGAATCCTTTAAACCCTCCGACTAAAAGCAAAGCTAAAACAAAGATGCCGGCCAACCACCAGATCACGGAATTCCTCACATGATCAACTACATAATAAACAGGCTCTCCATTTTCTTTATAGGTGGCCGCCGCCCATACCTCTTGCCCTTTCCGGTAAGTTTTATTGCTTAACACCGTAAGATCATCAATGCCTTCAAAAACAAATTCCTCTCCTTTGTATTCGCCTTCCAAGCCCTTTAATTTTAAATCCTGTTGAGTGGTTTTAAGCCCTTCTTGAGATACCTTTTCTTGCTCGTCCAATATCTCCACTACTTCCGCTTTGAACATCTCATCCTTGGGAATACTTCCCATTGGTTCCGGGGCGGCAAAAGCTCCCCAGGGGTAAAAAATAAATAAAAAAACCGTTAAGATCAAAATTCCTTTTATCTTTGATAGTAAGTCGGGATTGTCATTTGACATAAAAGTTTTTATTTATAAATATTATTCGTCATTCCGTCCCGCCTTTCACGAAAGGTGGGACGGAATCCCGGGAACACTGTGCGTCATTCCGGACTCCGATCCGGAATCTTGTGAAAATTCACGAGATCCCGGGTCAAGCCCGGGATGACGTGGTGGTATGGCGTCATTCCGGCGAAAGCCGGAATCCCGGGGGTATTGCGCGTCATTCCGGCGAAAGCCGGAATCTCGGAGGTGTTCACGAGATCCCTGCTTTCGCAGGGATGACGCTGAAAATTTCACAAGATCCCGTCCCGCTCCTCGCGAGGGGCGGGATGACATTCTTTTATTCGGGATGACGCCTCTTTTTTCAAGATAATGTTCGTTTAACTCGAAATAACAATACCGGCAAACCAACAAAATACAACTTATTCCCCGGAAATACGTTCTATTATATCCTCCAAAACGGAATTCTTGTCAACAATACTTACTTCAACTCCGGTCTCCCCGGCTCTTTTTCCGGCTCCTTCTCCCATATGGGGAGTTATCACTTTATCCGATTGGGTAACCTTTATTATTCTCATTCCGCCACCGGCTCCTTCTTGAAAATCGGGATTTTGAATAATATATTTTTCCTTGACATGCCCCTCTTTACGGTCTTTATCTATTATCATATATTCCGGAGCACCCAATTCATGA
>CAZEHL010000065.1:0-2694 GCA_964512155.1 uncultured Gammaproteobacteria bacterium
AGCGAGCAATCCCGCTCCTCGAAGAGGGGCGGGGCAAGTCCCACCCCAGCCACATTCTCATTTCTGGATTTAAGATTTGAGATTCAAGATTGGCGAGTGGGTTTTGCGAGCGCAAGCGAGCAATCCCGCTCCTCGAAGAGGGGCGGGGCAAGTCCCACCCCAGTCACAAATGTTAATTCTCAATTTTCAATGATCAATTTTCAAATATCATTGAAAATTGAAGATTGATCATTGGAAATTGACCGCCTGCGCCGTTAGCTCAGCTGGTAGAGCAGGGGCCTCTTAAGCCCAAGGCCGTAGGTTCGAGCCCTACACGGCGCACATTTGTAAACTAAATATAATATTAACTTAATTTTAAAATGGTCTGTGAAAAAAACATTGTTTTGTAGAGAGGATGGAAAATATAAAAAATATGAATTTTTCTTCTTTAAATAATATAATGGAATTATTAGGTGGTTATGTAAATATAGGAGTTTTGTTTATTTTTATAGCGGTTTTGTTGTTTTTGGTCGTAAGCGGAGGGTTACTCTGGTATTCTTGGACTCTTTTTCGAGAATTAAAAAAATGTCAAGCGAATTTGGATCATACTTCTAAAACAATGTTTCAAAAAAATTTGGAATTAATAGAAGCCAACAAAAATTTGAATGAATTGAATGATATTAAAAAAATTTTTATAGAAACCTTTTCTCACCAGATAAGAACACCTATATCTGCTATAAAGTGGAGCGCTTGCTCTATTTTAGATGAAATAGATAACAAGAAAGAAATTAAAGAAAATATTAATATCATCAAAGATCGAGCGGAAAAAATTAATTATTTGAGCAATAAATTTTTACAAGCCAGCGAAATCGCCGGACTAGAGTCGATAAAAGAGTTGAAGCGTTGTGATAATTTAGCGGATATTCTTAAAGATATAGTCGAGGATAATAGACAAAACTTTAAAGATGAAGGGATTAATTTGTCCTTGGATATAAAGAAAAAATTGCCTTCGTTGAATATAAATTATGATTTTTTAAAGTTAGCTATAAATAATTTATTGGAAAATGCCAGGTGGTATAATCATAAAGGGGGGTCGGTTTATTTTAGAGCTTATTCGGAAAAAGACTCTGTAATAATAGAGGTGGAGGATACGGGCATAGGTATTTCGAAAGATAAAGAAAATATAATATTTCAAAAATTTTATCGCCTTGAGGAGGCCAGAAAATCACATCCGGATGGTTCCGGCTTAGGATTGTATATCGTAAATAAAATTGTTAATATACATAAAGGAAAAATAGAAGTGGAAAGTATAGAAAACAGGGGCAGTTTATTTAGAATTATTCTACCGGTCTTATAAGAAGTCGAGTAGAATAATGAATTCAAAATATAATAAGAATCATTAAAATTTGAATAATAATTTTATGTCTGTAAAAACAAAAGTGGGAGTTAGTAATAATCCGGAGGCGGCGGAAGCCGGAGCAGAGGCCGCTCGAAGCGCTGTTGAACAATTAAGCGTGGAACCTAAGGCGATAATAGTTTTGGCTTCTCCTGTATTTGATCAAGAAAAGATGCTTGCCGGTGTAAAAGAGGAAGTTCCTGGAGAAATTCCTCTTGTCGGGTGTACCACCGCCGGCGAGATCCTTCCTTCCGGTCCTCAAAAGAATTCGGTTGCTGTTTTATTAATAGGTGGTGATAATATTTCTTTCCACCCTGTAAAAGTAGAGAATATCTCCAAGGATATGAGAGGATCGGGAGAGAAGTTGGGGCAAGAGTTAAAAGATAATTTAAGCAAAGATCTTAAAGGAACTTTTATTTTTTCCGACGGACTATCCGGCAATGGTACCAATATACTTCGAGGGTTAATTTCAAAAATAGGAGACAAGATTCCTTTTTCCGGGGGTGCGGCCGCGGACAATGGAGCAATGGAAAAGACTTATCAATATTTCAATAACGAAGTTTTAACCGATGCCGCCGTGGCCTTGGGTTTTGGAGGAGAAGTTTCTTTCTTGGTCTCCGCTAAAAGCGGCTGGAAACCGGTAGGTCTGGCCAAAAAGATAACAAAAGCGGAAGGGACGATCATTAAAGAAATAGACGGAAAACCAGCTTTTCATATCTATGAAGAGGCCTTTGGCAAGGAAGAGGCTCGGAATTATAGAAAACCCCTTTCTCCTGAATGTATAACTCACCCCTTGGGAATGAAGGCAAAAGATAGAGATGAGATTTTGGTCCGGACTCCGTTAAATTTTTTGGAAGATGACTCTATTTTAGTAGGGGCCGATGTTATTGAAGGAGCCGAGGTTTATTTGATGGTGGGGACTATCGCCGATGCCCAAAAGGCCACTGAATTGACCATCAACGAACTTAAAGAGAGTTATGGAGAAAATTTTCCGGAGTTTATTTTTGTTAGTGAATGCATTACTCGGTTTATGTTCTTCGGAGAAAAGATCGAGGAAGAATTTAAGGCTTTACAAAAAATGATGCCGGGCTCTATTATATTTGGATTTTTCTCCTATGGCCAATATGCTCCTATTGGTATTTCAAAAGATCATGATATTGAAAGGTGTGATCCCGGTTTTTATGAACAGTCGGTGGCATTGACATTTATAGGTTGATGTTTATAATGAAACCTTGATAATTAGTATTAAATCCTAAAGCATAATATGGCAGTACCAAAAAAGAAAAGAACAAAAGGTTCCGGAGGAAAAAGGCGATCCC
>CAZEHL010000066.1:0-2508 GCA_964512155.1 uncultured Gammaproteobacteria bacterium
ACGTTCTCTTTTTTCGTCATTCCTAATATACGTCTGCTCCGATCTACCAACTCCCATCTTCCAATTTCTTTTTCCACTCTTCCAACTTTTTATTCTCCGGATTTACTTCGGCCAGCTTATCATAAGCGCTTTTGGCCAGAGTTTTATCCTTATTTATTATACTTATCTCAATCATGGTGTCAAGGAAACGGGGGTTGTTGGGGGCCAATTTCAACGCTTTTTGGATGTTTTTCAAAGCTTTGGACGCTTTGTTTTGTTCCTTGGCCACCAAGCCCAGATCAAAATATATTTCCGCCCGCTTGTGTTCGTCTTTGTTTTCTTCGAATAGTTTTAACAAATGTTCGTAAGTTTGTTCCGCTTCTTTGTATTTTTTGTTATCAAAATAAAGATCGGCCAACTCTTCAAAAGCGTGGACATTTTTACTGTCCGCTCCTATTATTTCGATCAATTTGGATTCACAGGCCTCGAAATCTTCCTTTGGGTCCAATTTTTCAAGTTCCCTAAAGGCATTGGCGATCCTCTCGCTTTTATTCCGCTTGGCATTTTCCCCTTCTTCCGCATATTTCTTTTTTAGCCGTTCCAAATTGTCGGCTGTTTTAACCAAAAAATCATTAGGCTTGCTGTAGACATTTTTGAAACGTCCGCCCGCTTTGGAGCTCCAACCCATCAAATTCTTTTTTATTCTTTTGCCGGCCATCCGCTCCTTGAACTTGCTTTCTTTCTCCTCCGGAATGCTGTCCACATCCAAATTGGCCAAAGCGGAAAATTTCCTGCCGATGACCACTGATATACCGACTAAACTTAGAAATATTAAGAATAAAGGAACCGTATTTAGCATAAAATAGATTTTTGTTGAAAAAAGGCGGCTACGCTTGTTGCGGAATGGAGCCGGCTTGTTGTTTTGAAGGATGATTATCAACTATAGCAGGGCATTGGCCACTTTGTAAAATTCCTCCGCATCCAAGCTAGCTCCTCCCAACAGCAGGCCGTCCAAATTATCCGATTCGGTAAAGTCCTTCACATTTTTACTGTTAACACTGCCTCCGTATATCACTTTAAAATTATTGTTTATCGCGGCCATGCCGAACATGTCGTTTAAAGCCAATTTAATTATCTTGTGGGCGTATTTGGCTTCTTTCGGCTTGATCGGCATTCCGGAGCCGATGGCCCAAACCGGTTCATAAGCCACCACAACTTCTTGTTTTTTCATTATATTAACCCCTCCGAGAGATTGTTGCAATTGGTCAAGGATAACATAATCCCGTTTGTCCGTTTTTTTATCTTCTATGCTCTCTCCCACGCAAACAACCGGCACTAAACCGTCAACGTCCAAAACCGCCTTGATCTTTTGATGGATCATGCTGTAATTTTCCAATAAATGCTTTCTTCTCTCCGAATGGCCTATTATCACATACTTGCAACCGGCCTGCTTTAATGTTTCCGGGGAAATTTCGCCGGTAAAGGACCCCGCCTCTTCCCAAAAAACATCTTGGGCCCCCAATTGTATACCGCTTCCGCTTAAATTACGCTTAACGCTTCTAAGGGATACAAAATCCGGACAAACGGCCACTTCTCCCTTTTTAAAGCCCTTGAATTTGTTTTTTAGGTCCTTGGCAAGATCTACGCTTTCATTAAGATCTTTTTTCATTTTCCAATTACCAATGATGATTTTATTCTGATTTTTTTGAGTGGACATAATTTTTATATTTAAGAATAGTTAAATGATAGAGATCAAAAGGCGAGAATTTCCCTCTTATCTCTCATCTCTGTCCTTCATCATTTCTTCAATGCTCTCATGCCGGCTCAATCTTTCATAATCCGGCAGATCTTGAACCTTGCTTATCCCCAAAAATTTCAAAAAGTCGAAAGAGACCGAATAATATGTCTCTTTTTTGGTTTTATCCCATTTATATTCGACCAACCCTCTCATCAAAAGATTCCTTAATATTAAGGAACAATTTACCCCCCTTATTCTTTCCACCTCCGGCTTGGATACCGGACCGCGGTAAGCGATGATGGTCAATGTTTCCAGGGAAGGAGGGGTTAGCTCGCCGGAAGTTTCGTCTTGCAAGAATTTCCGAACCACCGAAGAATTTTCCGGAGAAGTAACCAATTTATATTCTTGCCCGTGCTTTATAATACGCACTCCCCTGTGGTTGTTTTCCAATTCTTCGGCCAATTCGTCGCAAGCGCTTTGGATCTCGGCTCCGGAAACTTCCAAGGCTTCGGATATTTTTTTAACCGAAACCGGAGAGGAGGCAACGAACAACAAAGATTCTATTTTGCTTTTTATACTATTTTGCTTGCTCATAATGGGTTAAATCTTAAAATACGCGTTTATAAAGCCGTTAGATCAAGAATTTCTTTGATATTCACGAGATCCCGGGTCAAGCCCGGGATGACGTACTTTTTACTCGGGATGACGTACTTTTTACTCGGGATGACGTGATAGCGTCACGTCATCCCGGCCCCCGAGCCGGGATCTTGTTAATATTAACAAGGACTTCG
>CAZEHL010000067.1:0-2471 GCA_964512155.1 uncultured Gammaproteobacteria bacterium
GGGGCTGTTTTTATAAAAAATTTCTTTGTCTTACATCATGGGCATTCCTCCGCCCATTCCGGCTCCCATGCCGGCACCGGCGCTATCATCTTCTTGTTTGGGCTTGTCGGTTATCACCGCTTCAGAGGTCAAGAACATGATAGCCGCGCTGGCCGCATTCTCCAAGGCGGTTCTAACCACTTTGGTGGGGTCGATTATACCGGCTTCCACCAGATCCTCAAATTTATCATCCATGGCATTATATCCGATCGGTTTGCCGGCTTGGCTGCTTTCCCTGATTATATTGTAAAGAATCAAGGAGCCGTCTTTACCGGCATTGGAAGCGATCTGTTTTATCGGCTCCAATATGGCCGAACCCACTATTTGAGAACCGATGTCTTTATCTTCTTTTCCGCCGGCCATATTTTCAAATGTGTTGGCCACTTGAGCCAAGGCCACTCCTCCGCCGGAAACCACGCCTTCTTCCTGGGCGGCCCGGGTGGCGTTCAAGGCATCTTCTATTCTATCCTTTTTTTCTTTCATTTCAGTCTCGGTGGCGGCGCCCACTTTAATAACGCCCACTCCGCCGGATAGTTTAGCCAATCTCTTTTGCAATTCTTCTTTATCAAAATCGGAGTCGCTTTGATCTATTTCTTTCTTTACTTGTTCAACCCTGTTATTTATGGCATTCGCGTCTCCTTTACCTTCCACAATAGTGGTATTGTCTTTGGTGGATACCACTCTTCTGGCTTGACCCAGATCTTCCAATTGAGTGTTCTCCAATTTTAAGCCGACTTCTTCGGATATAACCTTGCCGCCGGTTAAGGTGGCGATATCTTCGAGCATGGCTTTTCTCCTTTCTCCGAATCCGGGCGCTTTCACTCCCAAAACATTAAAAGTTCCTCTTAATTTATTGACCACAAAAGTGGTTAAAGCTTCGCCCTCAATATCTTCGGCTATAATAACAATATCCTTTTTGCCGGATTCGGAAACTTTTTCCAAAACAGGCAAGACCTCTTGCACCGATGAGATCTTTTTATCGGTTATCAAAATATAAGGATCATCATATTCGGCTTTCATGGTTTCGGGATTAGTGACCATGTGCGGAGAAACATAACTTTTATCAAATTGCATACCTTCTACCACTTCCACTTCTACGCCGAAGGATTGGCCTTCTTCCACTGTCACTACTCCGTCCTTTCCCACCTTGCTGATAGCTTCCGCTATTTTTTTACCGATATTTTTGTCATTGGCGCTAATGGACGCCACTTGTTCGATCTCTTCTTGAGTGGTTATTTGCTTGCTATTCTCTTTCAGCTTTTGGACAAAAGAATTTGTCTTTTTTTCGATTTGGGTTCTTAACTCCACCGGATTAACTCCCGAAGATACCAACTTCATTCCCTCTCTTATCATTGCTTGAGTCAAGATCGTGGCGGTAGTAGTTCCGTCGCCTGAAGCATCATTGGTTTTGGAAGCGGCTTCCTTTACCAGTTCGGCTCCCACATTCTCTCTTTTGTCCTCCAATTCTATTTCTTTGGCTACGGTAACTCCGTCTTTGGTGATAGTGGGGGCGCCGTAGCTTTTATCTATAACCACGTTTCTGCCCTTGGGTCCCAAGGTAACCTTTACGGTATCGGCCAGCTGATCCACTCCTCTTTTCATGGCCGCCCTGGCCTTTTCTTCAAAAATTATTTCTTTAGCCATATATTCATCCTTCGCGTCATACGGTTTAATTTCAATTAATTAAACGGATGCCGCGATATTATTAATAATTTATTATTCTTCAACAACAGCTAGAACATCCTCTTCCCGCAATACCAAATATTCTTTATCTTCCACGTTTATTTCGTCGGGAGAATATTTTTTAAACACCACTTGGTCGCCCTTTTTTAAACTCATGGAAGCTCTTTCCCCGTTGTCCAACAACTTTCCGGGGCCGACTTCCATTACTTCTCCTTTTTCCGGCTTTTCCTTGTCCACCGTTTCCGGCAATACAATACCGGCTTTACTGGTAGTCTCCTCTTCGGTTATCGGTTTTACGATAACATGGTCATTTAATGGTTTTAGTTTCATATGCTTTTAAAGTAACTCTCTCCTTTTTCTCTTCTTAAAATAAGAGAAAAAAGAATAAGAGTTGATTAATTATTGTCTTTTGTGAAACTTGAAACTCATAACTTGCAATCTATAATTCACACAAAATTTACTGAATCTTTTAAGTTCAAAATTATAAACCCGGAGTTTAGCACTTTAAGTATTAGAGTGCTAAATCCTTAACTCATTTTATCAGCTATAAGAAGGTTGTCAAGGGAGATAAAAAAACCGAAGATCTTCACCTTCGGCCGCGATTTTTTACTGAATTTTCAAACGTTGTTTACAAAAACAGAATGAAAATTTCTTTTAATTTTATTCGCCGGTGTCTTTTTTTAGAAAAGGGCGAAGGCGATTATTTTTGTTAACTTCGCCTACCTACCATACCCGTAGGTTAACAAAAA
>CAZEHL010000068.1:0-2454 GCA_964512155.1 uncultured Gammaproteobacteria bacterium
AAGCTCTTTTCTTCGAGGAGAAGAGGAGGCCAGAATGATCTTTTTCATAAAAATTTTTCAATGATAAATACGCTAATATAATATTTCAACTTAAACATTTCCGCATATCTTTATCAATAAAAATGTCATTATAGAAACAGGTGCTTATTCCGGGAATTATCATAAACTAAGCATAATAACTCCGGCAACAACAAATAGACTTCCCATCACTTTAATGCTTGTAAAATCTGAACCAAAAATTAAAGTTGATGCGACTATTAAAATTAAAACTTGCATACTCCCGACAGCTGTTGCATAACCGGGATTAGGGGCGGTATAGACTCCCATGTTCAACAAAAATGTTCCCGCCAAAGCGGTTATGGTGGCTAGCGCGACTATCCAAATTAAATTTGCTTGAATCGCCAATTGTGATTTAAAAACATGATAAATAAATAAACCCATACTCGAGAATAACCACATATACATCATCAATAAACTTAATGGGATCCCGTTCAAAGAAGCTTTTTTTAAAAACAAAAAATGGACTGCCAAAAGGAGGGCCGCGGTTATGGAATAAATAAACCAGATCATAAGAATGTTTATTTTAAATTTTAGACTAACATACAAATTGAACCAAAAAACGATCAAAGAACTTAAAGGTAAAATTTATTTCATTATTTATATCTCCTTCCGAAAATGCAACGGAATAAATATAAGCGGAGATTTTGGCATAAAAGCCGAAAATAAATATTCGATGTTATATAATATGATCTAAATTTTTTTTCCGCAAAACAGCTCTTACATCTTCAAGGTCAACGGCTCTCTTAATTTTCTTCTTGTATGTTACCAGATCCCGCCATTCAATTACGGGAACGGTTAATCCATAAAACTCTTTTTCAACCGCTTCATCAATATTTGTGCCGCAATATTCCCATTGCTTTGTTTCGTAATTATATAATTTATCAGTTTCGCACCCGGAGATATCGATTTTTTGCTCTTCATACTTTAAAGTCATAAGCAAAAGATCGAAGCTGTTATCCAAATATCTTTTGGGACCATAAACCACATAATCTTTTACCAAAGGAAACAATTGATCAAAATATTTGTCCGGAACTTCAATATCAATATCGTAGAGAGGGCGCTCTGAGCCATAGCCTCTTGCGGCCAATCCTCCGGAAAGTTGAAAGGGAATTTTATTATCTTGAAGAAGCCCGACTATCCATTTAAAAGCGTATTCTGTGTTTTTCATATAGAATTAACCTAAAAATATGCTGTCTTTATTTCCATAAAAACTACTTCTCTGGGGAATTCTTCGTCTCCGCTAACAAGGAGTCGCGAAGCCCTTGCTTTTTAAGCGGAGAGGGTGGGATTCGAACCCACGGTCCCGCTAAAAACGGGACGCCGCATTTCGAGTGCGGTGCATTCGACCACTCTGCCACCTCTCCATATCTTAATTTTCAATTTACAGTTATCAATTTTCAATATCTTAATATTCCACCTATACTGTTAACAAAATTCAATTTGATCCCTCAAAAATTTTATGCAGGAAACATCATCCTGGACAAGAGAAACGTCATCCCGCCCCGCCCCCCGCGAGGGGCGGGGCGGGATCTCGTGAATGCTCCCGGGATTCCGGATCGGGGTCCGGAATGACGTACAATTTTTGAAGAACCAAAATTTTTAAAAACTGCAAATAACGCTGATATATTTTACATTTAACCTCTAATCAACTCTCCTTCAACTTCTCCACCTCTTCTTGAGTTAAGTGTCTCCATTCTCCCTCTTTTAAGTCGCCCAATCTCAATTCATCCACTCCCACTCGCACCAGATCGGTTACAGCCAGACCCAAAACATTGAACATTCTTCTTATCTGCCTCTTTTTGCCCTGGGTTAAAATGATCTCGAATTTTTTGTTTCCCAAATGAGTGGCTTTTTCCGCTTTTACTATGCCCACTTCTTCACCGATATCGACTCCTTGGACAAAACGATTTTCCACTTCTTTGCCGTCATAATCCTTTTGCTTAACTACTACTTCATAAATTTTACGATGTTTGAATTTGGGATGGGTCAAACGTTGCCCCAGATCTCCGTCACTGGTTAAAATAATCAATCCGCGGCTATTTTTATCAAGCCGGCCGACTATCAATAATCTGTGTTCAGTTAATATTTTAGATCCTTCTCCGCCGTCTTGAAGTAAACTCAAAACATTTTTTTCATTCTTGAATTCCCGGGTAGTGCAGGTATACCCGGTCGGCTTATTCAACTTAATATAAACTTTTTGCTTGGGAAGCTCCAACTTTTTGCCGTCCACTCGAACATCATCATTTTCATCCACCCTGAGTCCCGGGCCCACGGATATGCCGTTAACCAAAATAATATGCTTATTGCCTTCCGCGCTTCTTTTAAGCATTTCTTCGGCTTGCTTCCGGGAACAATAGCCGGCATCGGCAATGAATTTTTGAAGAGGGATCTTTG
>CAZEHL010000069.1:0-2361 GCA_964512155.1 uncultured Gammaproteobacteria bacterium
AAAATTCTATTCTACAAGAGGTTCCCAGAATTTATGCTTTTTATTTTGTTCCTCAACTAAATCTTCAAGCTCATCCCAATTCTGCTTGGCGTTTCCTTCATCAAACATTCTATTCACATCATCTCCGCTTAAACCGGCATAAAGCGCGGCGATCTCGTATCTAACTCCTTGATTGTCCCCCGGGTTTAATTTAAGCAAAAGACGAAACAATTCCGCCGCCTCCTCATTTTGGCCATAATCCCAATACAGCTCGGCCATAAACTGAATCGCCCTCATATAAGCCCTGTTATCCAGTTCGCCCCACAACATAGTCTCCGGCCACTCGGGGAATTTTTTCAAAGTTTTGCTGTAAGCTATCTTAGTCATCTTTTCCCGCTCATCCTTTTTCTCTAGTGCCCCGTA
Source organism: uncultured Gammaproteobacteria bacterium (assembly GCA_964512155.1). GTDB lineage: Bacteria > Patescibacteriota > Patescibacteriia > Patescibacteriales > JAGXOH01 > JAGXOH01. The sequence continues at coordinate 403 of CAZEHL010000069.1, forward strand.
AACACAAATAAATCCTATATAGGTCTGGACACAATCCTCATCCATTTCCAATGCCAGGTTTAAAAGCTCAAGCGCTTCTTGGGCTCCCGGTTTTCCTTCATCTAAAAGCTCCAAGGCATCGTAATATAAATCGTTTTTGTCCGGCTTTTTATCAGGCCCGTCGTTAAAATATGTCGGCATAATTTTTGTTTTATTTGTTATTTTAATCAATCATTCAAAATTCAAGATTTACCCTGTTGATCATTGCTAATCAACCGAAACCAGGCCTCGAAATTAATTATTCTAAAGTAATATAAAAAACTTTTTAGGTACTTTTACGGCGTTTATATCTTCCCGGTACTCCAATTTACCCCCTTTCTCGGAAATGATTATTCCATAACCCGAGCCAACCTTGTCCAAAGTTTTTTTAACTTGCCGGAAATCTTTGTTGCCCACACCGACCTCAATCACCACTGAATTACCGGGAGTTTTGAAAATAAAATCCGCTCCTCCTTGGGCGCTATCGTAAACCAAAGAAAACTCCGGTTTTCCGTTAACGATCTTGTATAAATACATTCCCACCAGATCCTCCCAAAGCTTGCCTCTGGCATTTTGGTCAGATACGGTATTTCCTATCATCTTATAGTACATCGCCCTGAAAACCGGAGAGGAAAATAAATATTTGGAAGGTTTTTTGGTTACTTGGTTAAAATGAGATCCGTAAGGATAAAATCTGCGAAGTATCTCGGTCTGTTCCAGGAGGGAAAAAATATTGGTTACTTTGGGCCGGGAAATATCAAACCGATTCGCCAGGGTGGAAAAATTAAAAGCATCCATATCGGACACGGCGTAAAGCATGGCCGGAATCTTGTTTATGTTTTCCGAAGACAATCCCTTTAATTGCGGAATATCTTTGTAGATAACTTTGTTCAAAGATTCTTGAACTTGATTGTAAATAATGGCTTCATTGTCCAGATCAATCATAAAAGGCAAACTGCCGTAGTAAAGATAAGTTTCAAAATCCAATCTGGAAATGCTTAAAAAATATTTGTCCACTTTTTGTTCTAATTCCCGAAGTCTCTCATGGGAATCTTTAGCACTTTTTTGGAAAAACAAGGCCTGCTTTAATTGATCGGACAAACCTTTTTCTTCATAACGATTATATTTGATCTTTATAAACTCCGTAAAACTTAAGGGATAAATTTTTTCCGAGATAGCCCGTCTGGCCACATCCGCATTCATATTTAAAAGAACCGCCGAAGATCTGGTGGTAAAAATAAAGACTTTGTCCGACTTATCATAAATAGTCTTTAGGGCCACCCCCCATTTTTCATCATATTGAACTTCATCTATAAAAAGAAAAAGGGGTTTGTCCAAATTGGAAACGGATCTGCCTATTATCTCTTCAAAATTTTTCACCACCTCCGAAACCGAGCTATTTAAAGTTTGGGTGACCTCATCCAAAGATAGGGGCAAAAAATAACCGTCCGCTTTTTTATTTTGATAATATAGCTGATACAAAACGGTCGTCTTTCCCGCCCCTCGAAGACCGGTTAAGTTCACCCAGCGGAAAGATAAATTCCCGCGCAAAAAATTTTCCAAATGAGATTGAATTTTTACAAAAATATTACGATTGGGTTTTTTGCGGTTTTGGGTATCAAAAACATAAGCTTGGGCGCGAAAATCAAGCTGAGACATTTGCTCGCTTATATATTCTTTTATCCGCTGTTTTTGCTCTTCAGCAAAATTCTCTTCCCCGGTCATTTTTCTGACTCGATTCATTTCTTCCGGGGACGGACCTCGGGAAGATTTATTATCTTTATCGTTTGGCATATTCTTTTAAGAGTATAAAATTATTGATGTTAATTTTATTTTACAAGAAAATATATATCAGTGTCAATATTATTTTACACTAAATAAGTATATCTATATTTTTGTTTTATATTAGGGTAAAATTTTTATTATTTCTTGTTTAATTCC
>CAZEHL010000070.1:0-2349 GCA_964512155.1 uncultured Gammaproteobacteria bacterium
CCTCTCCCCGGTTAACAATATCGTCTTCCGCCATGATGGCATCATCCACGATACTGCCGGGTATGACCCGGAGGTTCATATAACCGAAGAAAACGGTTACAACGGCAAAGATCATGACCGCCAACATGCACCATTTTTTCTTTTCAAGCAATTCTATATACATGCACCCCTCCTTGGGCTATATTTTATTCAATTGTCAAAGTTCAAAACATTACAAAATAGCATTATTTTATTATTATGTCAATTTACTCGCTTTGTTTGTAAAGGGGAAATAGAAATGTCCGCTTTTCTTATCCCGACCCGACAAAACAATAAAAACCGGCCCTTAAAGAACCGGTTTTAAAAACAGCAAAAAATTTCAATTACGCTTTATTCCTCTTTTCTTATTTGAAGATGAGTATCTTTCAACTGTTTTTCTCCCACCTCGCTCGGACTGTCCATCATCAGATCCCTTCCCTTGCCGTCTTTGGGAAAAGCGTAAATATCGCGGATCGAATGCAAGTCATGCATCACCATTAAAATCCGGTCAATTCCGGGGGCGTTACCTCCGTGGGGAGGAGCTCCGTATTCAAAAGCCCGGATCAAGCCTCCGAATCGGGCGTCCACTTCTTCTTTTGTATAGCCGGCTATTTCAAAAGCTTTATACATGATTTCCGGAGAATGGTTTCTGATAGCTCCGCTTGACACCTCAAATCCGTTCAAGACCATATCGAATTGCAAAGCCAGAATATCCAAAGGATCCTTTTCTTGCAGAGCTTTCAGGCCTCCTTGGGGCATGGAAAAAGGATTATGGTCAAAGTCTATCTTTCCCGGCTCAAGCTCGGAATAAGAATACATGGGAAAATCCACTATCCAGCACCACGCCGCTTTGTTGTTGTCTTTTAAGCCCAATCTTTTACCGCATTCATCCCTAACGGCTCCCAAGCTGTCGCACACCGTCCTCCATTCGTCCGCTCCGAAAAAGATAATATCTCCGGTTTTGGCTTTTACCTCATCAATGATCTCCCATGCGATATCTTCTCCCAAGAATTTAACTATGGGAGATTGCAATTCTTTACCTTCCTTTATTATTATATAAGCAAGGCCCTTGGCCCCTCTGCTTCTTGCCGTTTCGGTAAGCTCATCGATCTCTTTTCTGCTGAATTTGCCTCCGCCTTCCACTTTTAAGGCATGAACCGCGCCTCGGTGTTCAACCGCGTTGGCAAACACCGAAAAACCGCAATCTTTAACATATTCGGTGATCGGCTTGATCTCCATATCGAATCTTAAGTCCGGCTTGTCTGTGCCGTATTTGGTCATGGCCTCCAGCCAGGGGATTCTCTTGAATCTTCCATCCTCGTTTAAACCGTGCATTTTTTTATTTGAGAACTTTTCAGTCAGATCCTTCATTAAAGGCTCCATTATGCTTAACACATCTTCTTGGTCTACAAAGCTCATCTCCATGTCCAATTGGTAAAATTCCCCGTAGTGCCGGTCCATGCGGGGATCTTCGTCCCTAAAGCAAGGAGCTATCTGAAAATATTTGTCCACTCCTCCCACCATCAGCAATTGTTTAAATTGTTGGGGCGCTTGGGGCAAGGCGTAAAATTTCCCCGGATAAAGGCGGGAAGGAACCAAAAAATCCCTTGCTCCCTCGGGAGAGGAGTTGGCCAAAATAGGGGTTTGGGTCTCTATAAAGCCTTGTTTATGAAAATAATCCCTCATGTATTGAATATATTTGTCCTTCAGTTCAAGAAATTTTTGCAATTCCGGGCGTCTAAGATCGATAAAACGGTATTTCAACCTGAGCGATTCATTGGTCTCATCACTCTTTTCCTCATCCAATTCAAACGGGGGAGTTTTCGATTTATTCAGTATCTCCAATTCGTTTATCTCCACTTCCACTTCTCCGGTCGCCAATTTCGAATTAACCATTTCTTCCGGCCTGCCGGCCACATGGCCCGAAGCCTTTACCACCCATTCACTTCTTAGCGTATCGGCTTTTTCCCAAGCCTCTTTATCGATGGCGGGGTCGAATTTTATTTGAGTTAAACCGTAGCGATCCCTTAGATCAATAAAAATAACGCCGCCGTGATCCCTTCTTCGATGCACCCAGCCGGCCAATTTTACTTTTCGTCCTATATGGGATTTATCCAATTCTCCGCATGTGTTTGTTCTAAGCATAAAATTTTTTAGGCAAAATTTAAAAATATTATTCTTGCCAAATAATATCTTATCCAATAATACCTTATATTTGTATTAAAATCAAGGATAATCTTTTATATAACGCAAGTCAACAACAAAATATTGGGAATAGAGAATAAATAAATGTTTTACACTGGCCAGTGTGAAACATTTAGAGAGGCTTTA
>CAZEHL010000071.1:0-2318 GCA_964512155.1 uncultured Gammaproteobacteria bacterium
GGGTTTCCCCATTCGGAGATCCTCGGATCAAAGGTTGCTTGCCACCTAACCGAGGCTTATCGCAGGCTGCTACGTCCTTCTTGGGCTTCTTATGTCAAGGCATCCACCATATACCCTTAACGTGATTTTCCCACATTTCTGGTCTTAAATGTGGTTTTCTCAAATGTATACTTTCAATATATTTAATTGTCAAAGGTCGCGTAACTTATACTTTCTATATCGCTATACTTACTTAGAAATATAGCGATTTAAAAATATAAGGGACCACTGCTAATTTACTGACCTTTACGAATATACGAATAAATATGAAAAGTGAATTCCGAATTTAAAAGTTTGCGTATTATAGATCAATTTGTAAATTCGTACATTCGCGGTTGCTTAAACTAAAAAAACCGCTTTCAAACGGTTTTCAAAAAATATAATAATATTTTTACTCTCCGCTCAAAAGCTCTTTTTAAAGGGGTTTATTTGATTGTTGTTTTTCTGTTAACACCACTATCTATTATAGACAAATTTTTAAACCTGTCAAGAGCCTCCAAAAAACTACCAATTTTTCTTTATTATCCCTCTTTGGGCGGCATTTATTTGAGCCTCTTGTTTAGAGCTCCCCGTTGCTTTGGCTATCAATTCTTCCCCTAAATAAACACCTACTTCAAATTCTTTGGCATGATCCGGTCCGCTTTCCTTCAACACTTTATAATAAGGGGTTATGCCATACTCTTCCTGAGCTTTTTCTTGAAACTTGGATTTGGCATCCAAATATAATTTATTTTCCAAGATATTATCCAACTTAGACAAAATGAATCGGTTTATAAACCTTTCGGCGGCCTCTCGCCCTTGATCAAGATATATCGCCCCTATCAGGGCCTCCACAGCATTGGCCAAAATAGCTTGCCTGGCCTTGGTGTTTTTATCTTTAGCCTCCCCCTTGGACAAATATAAAAAATTCTCCAAGTCTATTTCTCCGGCCACAGTGGAAAGCATATTTGAATTGACCAAGCTGGCCCTCCAATTAGTTAACTCTCCTTCCGGCTTCTCCGGATAGTTTAAATATAAATATTCCGTCACAATAATTTCCAACACCGCATCACCCAGAAATTCCAATCTTTCATTGTGATCCAATTCAAACCGCGGATGCTCGTTTATGTAGGAGCGATGCACCACTGATTGTTTTAATAGATCCTTGTTATTAAAAACGATATCAATATTTTTTTCCAGTTGTGATAGATCTATCATGAATGTTGCATTGCAATATCGTTGCATGGCTATAACTTTTTAAACAAAATGATATAGCAATTTAACTATACGGCAATAATAAAAAATAAAAAAATCTTTTAAACTTACTTGCTACAGTCTTCTTTTTGCAAACAATGCTATTATATCTTACAAATAATACTATCAATTCTATTTATTCGGAAATCTTGTCCTTTTCTTCTTTCCCCTGAATTTTATCTTTATATATAGCTCCCAAAACTCCGTTTACGAATTTGCCTGAAGATTCGCCTCCGAATTTTTTGGCTATCTCTATGGACTCGTTTATGGCCACCTTGGGAGGAATGTCTTTTTCAAACAAAAGTTCATATATTCCGACCCGCAGTATATTCCTGTCAACAAAAGTTATATGTTCCAAAGGCCATTCGGTGGCATATTTAATAATATAGGAATCGATTTTATCCAGATTGTTCACCACCCCTTCGATCAGATTATTCAGAAAATCATGATTATCCAAGCCCGGCGCGAAATTATCAAAATTATACAGAACTATTTTTTTAAGATAATCATTTTTTTTCCCTCTAAAATCCCATGCAAATAAAGATTGCATGGCAATAGTGCGCAATAAGTGCCTGTTTGACATAAAAATATTTTAAGAACAAATATTTTAAATACTAAAATGTTGGATTTTATCGCTTTATTTACAAAAATTAACAAAAAATTTCTTTTAAAGTTATTTGCTATTATTTTTTCTTTCCAGGAAGCGAAGGTGATCATTTTTGTTAATTTCGCCTACCTACCATACCCGTAGATTAACAAAAATGATCACCTTCGCTTTTAAGTATTGGTTCATATTTTGTAAATAACGCGATAAAATTTAATAACCAAAGGCTAAAAGCCGAATAAAATTAAGACGTTTTTTCCGCCTTTGATTTTATTCGGATCTTTTCAGTTCCTTTATAGGATCCGCAGTTTTGGCAAACTTGATGAGGTTTGACAGAATAGCCGCATTGCGGGCATTTGCTTAAGGCAACAGATTTTAAGCTATCATGGGATCGCCTTTTTCCTCCGGAACCTTTTGTTCTTTTCTTTTTTGGTACTGCCAT
>CAZEHL010000072.1:0-2289 GCA_964512155.1 uncultured Gammaproteobacteria bacterium
GCGTTTTCACCCAATATTTTTTCAAACAAAGAAGGTTTGATTAAGCCAACCACTAGAATGATTAGCAAAACATAGAATAAAAATGCAAATAAATCCGCCATAATTGATGTTTAATTTTAACTAATTAGATGTATATAAAACACTAATGGTTTTACTTTTAGAATCATCAGCACCTTCCTCATCCTCTATGGTCAATGATACGCTGTGATGACCGACTTCACTAAAGGTGTGGCTAATATTTTTCCCTGTTTTTTTAGTGCCTCCCAAGGACCATTCATAACTAGAAATAGATCCATCCGGATCACTGGAGTTGGAAGCGTCAAACGATACTTCCAGTGGAGCTTCTCCGCTCATTGGCTCAGCTGTAAAATCAGCGATTGGTTTTCTATTTTGAGGCAACACTTCAATTATTTTTTTCTTGGAATCGGTTTCTCCTTTATCGTTTGTAACAATCAATTCTACAATTTGCTCACCAGGACCATTAAAACTAAAATTGTTTACTTTTTTCCCTTTTGCCTCGACATATTGAGGTGACATAGGCATAGTAACAGACGGATTCCCACCTATCTTCCAACTATAACTAACAATAGATCCATTCGGATCATTTGATTTAGAAGCATCAAACGATACTTCGAGTGGAGCCTCCCCTTTCATTGGAGTAACTGTAAATTTAGCATTTGGTGTCTGATCTAATCGAGGAGATACACTAATCGTTTTTTGTTTTGTTTCAACTATTCCTTTACTGCTTTCAATTGTTAACTTGACAGTATAATCTCCACCGCTGCTAAAAATATGACTGACAGTTTGACCCGTTTTTGTAGAACCATCTTCGAAGTTCCATTCATAAGATTTAATTGTACCATCTGCAATAGAAGAAGAGGAAGCATCAAAATCAATCGTTAAAGGAGCTTGACCACTGGGGGGATTAACTTCGAATGATAAATCATATTTAGAAGTATTATTTGAATTTACTTCGGCTTCTTTCGATTGTTCTTTTTTCGACTCTTTATATTTTTTGTGAACTGATACTTTTTCTATATCTTGGTTGGATATCCCCAGTCCTCTTTCTCTCATCACTTGGAAAGCATCCTTGGGCCTCCCCAGGAAATATCCTTCAAGGGTGTCCGGATCCACATAATAGGCCTCTCCGTTTTTCTCCACATCTAAAAGGATTTTTCCGGCTAAGTTGGAGGGAAATTGAGAATCCAGGTATTCCTGTAACTGTTCATGAGCTACACCCAACCCTAATTCTCTCATTATCCGAAAAGCGTCTGCCGGCCTGCCCAAATAAGCCCTCTTTTGGGTGTCCGGATCCACATACCAGCCCTCTCCGCTTTCTTCTACCTGGAGAAGGATCTTGCCGGACATTTTTTGAGATAAAGTATCTGCACTGGCTACCAAAGGCAAGACACAAATAAAAACAAATAGACTGCTTATGAATACTATTTTTGAAATCTTCATAAATTTATAATTATTTTTATGTTTTAACCATACCATTTGGCTTTCATTCGGTCAATTTCAAACAAAAAACACAGCCCAATGAGCTGTGCTTTAGATAATTGAAAATTGTAAATTAAATTGGCTCCGAGAGCCGGATATTTCGACAAGCTCAATATTCTAATGACCAACGAAACACTTCGACAAATCTAAATTATTCAATTTTTCTCAAAATAATTCTTTAGTTGTTTCTTTAAATAATTTCTGCCTGATCCACCTTTGAGAAATTTTTCTCTTCCCAAAGCATCTTTTTTGTCAGGATATGCCTCGTAATAGATAAGTTTCCAGTTTTCTTTCTTTGAAGTAGTGTTGCAACCTCTTCCTTTTTTATGATCGTCTATTCTTTCTTGTAAATTCTCAGAGAAGCCAATATACCAAGATAGGTTGTTTTGATCTTCCAACAAATAGACGTAGTACATAAAAACAATGGTTGCGCAACATTGCCGCGCAAAGTTCGCTTTCGCTCACCGCGCGGCCACGCAAAAATGATATTAAAATTAAAACCTTTGTTCAACCCTGGATTTAATTTTAACATAAACAGGCTGTGCCACGCGACAAATTAAAACCCCGCAAGAAATTGCGGGGTTTTAATTTGTTTTTGCGTGGCTCCCCGGATTACATTTTTCTCGAACTATCCGATATATTTCGTAGTATTAAAACAATGAATATAAATAATCAAACATTTTGCCTCAACTAACAACTACTCTTCTATTTTGGATATCTCTATAGCGACCACGCCGAATTCCCGTTCTTGTTCTTTGGTGAAAAATTTATAATAAACATTAGCCGCTT
>CAZEHL010000073.1:0-2137 GCA_964512155.1 uncultured Gammaproteobacteria bacterium
TGGGGATGGGATGACGTGTCTTTTTTCGTCATTCCGGGCTTGACCCGGAATCTTGCTGTTTTCCCGAGATCCCGGCTCAAGGCCGGGATGACGGTAGTTATGGGGATGGGATGACGGTGGTGTGGGGACAGGATGACGGTGGTGTGGAGGGGCGGGATGACGGTGTGAATTAACTATAGAGAAATCTATAGAGATATCTCTATAGTTTAAATATATCAAATTTTATCAAGAAATTTTTATCAAGAGATATTGACATATTGGTATAATATGCCAATACGATAATAGAATCACGATAAAAAGTACCCCTTTGAGGTTGTTGTTCTTAAGGGCTACTTTTTTTATACTCTTCCAAGAAAAAATCCAGCCGGGCCAATAATTCTTTCTTGAATTTCTCACGGATCCAATTCTTTTGATTCTCTTCCACCAACTCTCCCACTCCTCCCAATACTGCTCTGTTGGTAACATGCTTATCTATATACTCCCTTAAATCGCGGCTGTTCTTTATTTTTCTGTGTTCGTTCTTGTCTATCATATATCTTTGATCAATTCGTCCACTTCCTTTTGGACTCTTTTGTTATATATGCCGGCAAGCTCTCGCAATCTTTTCTTTTTTATGCCTCCCAAATTATCAAAATAAAACCCGGGAAACAAATAGATCTGGTCGCATACCGCTCTCTCCGGCTCGGCGAAAGTAATATTATTGCCGAAAATAAGACCCTTGTTGTGGAAGAGTATGTCGTCCTTTATTTTGTAATATTTGAAAATGCGATCGTCCACTTTTTTAGTCAAAGTGTTATTGGAGACGCAGGTGACGGTTTTGCCTTGTTCCTGGAAAATAATATTGTTCTCTCTTAAGACGGTATTCAGACTAATATAGGAAGGAACCTTTAATTTGTTGGCGATCTCCCATTCGTTCGGCTCTTCTGCGATAGTGTACACTCCTTTTTGAATCCTTCGGATATCCCCTCTTTTATAAAGCCGATTCACGATAACTTTCAAATGATCCGCATCTTTTATACCCCATATCTGCCTCATATCGTTCATACTAAAAACAGTCTTGCCTGATTGTACCAATTTTTTATAATACATAAATATCACTTAATAGTTAACATTTTTGTTTACCTTCTAATGATATTCTAACACAAACAGAAAAAAGAGGCAAGACCATTCCTTTGGGGGAGCTCATTCCGGTAGATAATTCTATAACTGCCAAATATAATCTTATCCGATATTTTGTTAGTGCCGGATATAATCTGAGGACCTTCGGAAGGTGCTCAGGCCTTTCCAAATCGACAGATCTTTGCCTATTAACTCCTCCAATTTCTCTATATCATCCCTGTAGACATCCCGCAAATATTGCTTGTCTTGGTCTGTTACGGTTATCTGCGGAGCCGGGTCGTGTTGAGCGGTTATCTTGTTCCCTCTTATAGCTTGGGCAAAATCTTTGTAGATGTTGATAGCTTTCAGCGACTTTTAGATCCTTATAATGCTCTTTGGTTTCTTTTTCGTAATTTTTCATAATTTTGTTTTTTCCATTTATTTATTTGATAAAAAAATATTTTTGTATAAACGAGCAATATTATAGAGATGGGGATGAGTCGTTTCATTTTTTTGCGGACGGATCTTTCCTGAGAGTGCATTCTCAGATCCAACATGGCAAAGAAAACATCTGTATCCACTTCTATGCCCGATCTGCTTTCATAATATCCCAATAATTCTTCCAAGGCAAAATTATTAAAAACAAAACATTGATGATTTCTTCCCCATTTTAAAAGCAATAAAGAAAAAACAATATTGGCCAAACCTTCTTCAGGGGCCCCCAAACTAAGGCCGGTGGGGTCAAAAAAGAAAACATCCCCGTTCTTGTCATATCTAAGATTTCGAACCGAGAATCCTCTGGCATTAACAACCCGGGGGCGCTTATCCACTTTAGATAATATATCCTTTTCCAGGTTTTGAATTCGGGAATAATCACGAACAGGAAGCTCGTCTTTAAAATTATCTTGATGTAATTTTGCTATTTTTTCTATTACCTTTTTTAATTCTTTCTCTATATAAGAGTTATCCTTTGATCGCAACAGTTCTTCCCTTAAATCCGGGCCTGATATTTTTTTATTTATTATACAAGAATATTTCA
>CAZEHL010000074.1:0-2107 GCA_964512155.1 uncultured Gammaproteobacteria bacterium
TTGCTGTTGAGTAATTTTTTCCCAGTTTTCATCAGTTGCTTTGGGCTTGATAGCTTCAGATCCGTAATCATGGCAAAGCTTACATTCATCCGGCTCCCAGTCTTTGATTCTATAATTCGCTAATGCGAGAATTTTAAAGCTGTCCACTCCTTCAACGTCTATTGAAGTTAGTCCGCCACGATTTATAATCACCGGTTCAATCGGAATGATGTTTACGCCGGGATTTTGGGAAACAATGTTGTTAACCGCTTCTTTGAAGCCGGTGCCGGCTGTGCAAAAATCTTCACACAGAAGAAGTGAATCACCCGGCGGAATGGGGGTGATGATTTTTATTTTGCCGTCATCTTTGGCCATTTTTGCCTTTTTGGTATTTAAAGATTCGGCCAAATCCTCTCCAAGCTTTGTGGCTCCATCAGGAATTCCGCACACCCAATCGCAACTGAAATTTGTGATTAAATGGTGAATTCCGGAAGCCATTTGATCCGCGATGATCTTTCGAACGTTTTCATATTGAAGCATTATTTTGGAAACAAAAAAACCGTCACTATGCTTACCGGATTTAAGTTTGGCGTGATATTTTTGTCTCCCCAGTTCCGCCTCTTTATAATCAAACTTCCAAAAAGCGCCCAAAACTTCGGCAATATGGACTATCTCTGATGGTGACAAAAAGTAATGATAATAATTTTCCGGCTCCAGTTCCAACATCTCTTCTTTGTTCATTTCTAAAACATTCTTTCTCATTGGATACCCCCCCTTTGTTTGTTTTAGTGTTTAAATTGTAAAGAGCTTTTATAAACTTCCCCTCCCCATTCTTTGCCCAAATATTGGCAAGTTATTGGATGAAAGTCAAGGGATTTTTTAAAAATAGTGAGTAGAGCAGGAGATAACTGGCTGAAATTACAAATATAATATTTTTTTCTTTCGGCAAAGTTCTAACGTTATCTATTACACGGAGTCAACATATTTTTCAGTTGTCAATTTACAATTTTCAATTATTGTCTTAAATTCTAATCCAAAGTGCAACATTCTACTCTGAGTTGAACACCTCAAGTGGGGTCTGATAGTTTAATCTTTTACGCGGTCTGTTGTTGATCAATTTGACCGCTTTTTTAATATCTTCTTGGTTAATAATAGCAAATGATGATTTTTTTGGAAAAAATTGCCTCAAAAGACCGTTGGCATTTTCGTTACATCCTCTTTCCCAGGAATGATAGGCGTTAGCAAAATAAATATCTATTTTTGTTTGTTCCTCAGTTACTTCATGCCTGGAAAACGTTACTCCATTATCATAGGTTATTGTATGTTTTTTACTCCTCGGTATTTTATCAAACAGATCTATTGTTTTTTGGGTAGTTAGCTCGGCAGTGGCTTGTTCCAATTTGTTCGCCAGCAATAACCCCGATCTTCTTTCTACGTGTGTCAATATGTGAATTTTCCTTTCCTTGCCTATGATCGTGTCTCCTTCCCAGTCTCCGATTCTACCCCTGTTGTCCACTATTTCCGGCCTCTTATCAATTCTCTTTTTCTTCATTTCTTCTCTTCTTTTTTCCCTTATCCTGGTTCCATATCTCCTCCTGTATTTCCCTTTTTGGCACCTTAGGTGTTTAACCAGATCCTTTCTTTGTTCATAGATATATTTGTAAATAGTATCTTTTCCCACTTGCTTACTCCCGTCATCATACGGATGCAGCACTTTTAACCTTCCACTTATCTGCTCCGGAGACCAATACAACTTAATTTTCTTAACCACATAATCTTTAAGCCACCTATTATTTTCTAATTTCTTAAATCTGGAATTGGCCCGGATTCGTCTGTTTTTAACCCTTTTCTTGGCCCGACGAGCATCATACCCCTTTTTATTATCAGTCTTGTTTTTATTTAATTCTCTCCAGATGGTGGTCCGATGTTTGTTCAGCACCCGGGCCATATCTTTCTTTTTAGCCCCGACTTGGAGCATACCGGATAGCTCATTTCTCTGAAATGAGGTAACATGATTGTAGGACATCTTTAGTTTGGTTAATAATTAGTCTTTCAACTATCATTATACCAGCTTTAGGTGTCCTTTTGTTTATTCTGGTCTATGTTGCAGTTCGGAGTAGAATGTAGG
>CAZEHL010000075.1:0-2083 GCA_964512155.1 uncultured Gammaproteobacteria bacterium
AAAGAGCCTCGCCTCTCGGGCGGGGTTCTTTTTTTAGCGGAAAAATGGTATAATAAAATTGGAAATTCGTTATTCTTAGTTTAAGTTGAATACCAAACAACCAATTAACCAATTAACCAATTAACCAATTAACCAATAACAACATTATGTTCAACCTTAACTTCATAACCATCGGCGGAGCCACCGAAGATATTACCTTTAACACTGATGAAGGCATGGTTATTGATGGCAAAGAAGTAACTCGGCAAAAATTGTTCGCTTTTGAATACGGATCCAAATTAAAAACAGACAAGGCTTATTCCACTTTCGGAGGCGGGGCCGCCAACGCCGCCGTATCTTTATCAAAATTGGGCTTTAAAACCGCTTCCGTGTTGCCGGTAGGGGATGATATAAGAGGAGAAAAAATAGTAAAAAACTTGAAAGATAATAAAGTGGATACCGCCTTGGTAAAAAAAATAGCCGGCCGGGAAAGTTCTTTCGCCTTTTTGATCAGGGGTAAGGACGGTGAGCATGTCGCTTTTGTTTACAACGGAGTAAAGAAAAATTTTAAAATATCGGATAAAAGTTTAAAAAAGATAAAAAAGGCCGATCGGATCTATATAACCTCTTTAGCCCAAGGTTGGCAAGCCAATTTGAATAGGATATTTTCTTATCGGAGCGCCGGGGTGTTTTGGAACCCGGGTTATACTCAAATAAAAGCGGGCTTACCTAAATTAAAAAAATATTTGGAAAAGGTGGATGTATTGGGAGTGAACAAGAGCGAGGCCATAGAGTTGGCCGTCTCCGTCTCCGGACATAAAGATAAACCGAAAAGTTACTTGAATAATATAAAGAATTTGTTAAGAATATTAAAAAAGTATGGGCCGAATATAGTGGTCATTACCGATGGTGAAAGGGGTTCTAACGCTTATGACGGTAAGGATTTTTATCATCAGCCCGCCAAGAAAGTAAAAAGAGCGGCCGATACCACCGGAGTGGGAGATGCCTTCCATTCCGGCATGATGGCTGGATTGCGATTGTATGATAATGATATCCGGAAAGCCATGGAACTGGGCATGAATAATTCGGCATCGGTAGTGAAGAAACAAGGAGCACAAAATGGACTATTGAGTAAAGGTGATATTTAAATAATATAAAATCCAAATGACAAAGCTCAAATGTCAAATCAATGACAAATGTCCAAGTCCAAATTAATTTTTTATTTGTCATTTGAACTTTGGATTTCATTTGACATTAGGATTTTGACATTAGGATTTATTATTTATGGATTGTGTCTTTTGTAAAATTGTTAGTGGAGAAATTCCCAGCTACAAGGTCTATGAGGACAAGGATTTCTATGCCTTTCTGGATATTAATCCCCGGAATCGAGGGCATGTTCAAGTCATTCCCAAACAGCATTACCGATGGGTGTGGGATGTTTCCAATATCGGGGAATATTTTGAGGTGGTGCAAAAATTGGCCAACGCCATGAAAAAAGCTTTTGGAACCGATTACGTGGTTTCTTTGATCCTGGGAGAGGAGGTGCCTCATGCTCATGTATGGCTGGTTCCCAGATTCGAAGGCGACGGCCACGGCGGTTCCATAGATATCGGCAACATCAAAAAGATAGACGAGCAGGATATGAAGGACGCCGCCAAGGAGATAATCGATCAATTATAGCTTTCCATCATTTCGGATTAAACCCGGAGTAACGAAAAATAGGCGTCATCCCGGGCCTCGGGGCGGAATCCCGGGATGGCTTTGGCTTTTATCGGCCCGGAGAATCGGATTTTTAAAATGTACATTTAAATGTACATTTTTTTATCTTGACTTTTGCGGCATCTAAAGTTAACATAAAAAACCGATTTAAAATTAAATCAAATAATTATGGATAAAAATAACAACCCGAATGTGAATGAACGGATCAACATTACCCGCCGGCTTTTATCCCGCGGAGATGTTTCTTTTAAGGAAGCGCAAATTTTAACCGGTTTGGATGAGTATAATTTTTCTTTGCTATTTGGCGGAAAGCAAGAAGGAGAACAGAAAAATATTTTGGTTTGCGGAGGGGCCGGTTTTATCGGCTCCAACTTTGTCCATTATA
>CAZEHL010000076.1:0-2051 GCA_964512155.1 uncultured Gammaproteobacteria bacterium
GAATAAGCAGCCTTGTTTGTTGACCTAAGGGCCGGCGCTTATCGGGTAGGCTGTCAACAAACAAGGTTGCTTATTCTTCAAAAGGCATTTGGAAACTTTTTATAAAAATCCTACAAACAAATAAATAAAACCATGACAACCATAAAAAGCGTTAACAATCCCAGGATCAAGAATATCATTAAATTAGGGAAAGCCGGAGAAAGGAAGAAACAAAATAAATTTGTGATCGAGGGGTATAAAGAAATAAAAATTGCTTTAGCTTACGGGGTGGCTGTTCAAGAGCTGTTTTTTTGTCCAGAATTGGCTGTTCAAAAAGTTTCTTCTTTAGCGGTAGAGAAGGAAAAGATCTTTGAAGTATCTTCCGAAGTTTTTTCCAAGGCCTCTTACCGGGAAAAAGGAGATGGCTTTTTAGCTGTTGCCGATATTTTTGAATATAACCTAAAAGATATAGACCTAAAAGATAACTCCATGTTATTGGTGCTGGAAAACATTGAGAAGCCGGGCAACCTGGGAGCTATTATCAGGACCGCCTTGGCCGTCGGGGTGGATGCTTTGATATTGAACGATATGCAAACCGATCTTTTCAACCCCAATGTTATCCGCTCCGGTTTGGGGGGTATATTCGGTCTGAAAGCGATAAAATTGGAGCGGGAAGCAACCGCCAAGTTTTTGCAAAGCAATAATATCCCCGCTTTTGTTACCAGCGCTCATGCCCGAAAGAGTTATTGGGAGGAGAGTTATAACCGTTCTTTTGCTTTGGTTTTGGGGAGCGAGGATAGCGGAGTGAGCGGTTTTTGGAAAGAACAAGCTACCTCTTATTTGCGCATCCCGATGCAAAGCGAATTAAGCTCTTTGAATGTTTCGGTGGCCGGAGCGACTATAATGTATGAAGCTCTTAGGCAGAGGAGTTGTTTATGAATATTATTCTCAACAAGAGAATCGTTTTTTTGTGAAATTTTGAGCGGGGCATCGTAAAAAAGTAAATTTATCCTTTTAATTCAAGTATTATTTAATATTTTTGTGGCGCACCATGGGGCTTGGATGTTCCTCTCGATCCCAGTGTTTTAGTTTAGATATCAATGAATGGTACCAGCCGGTTTTGCCTTCGGTCATGAAGTTGGTTAACCAAAAACCGGAGATCAAAAGCAACACTCCTCCGTATATCATGTTGGAAGAAGGAACCTCATTGAAGATAAGGTAGCCGAAAAAGGCTGCCACTATGGGAGAGACTATAATGTCCACCAATGAATAAACCCCGGCCTTTATTTTTTTTAAAGACAGAGTAATAAAAAGATAAGCTATGCCGGTGGAAAGGACCCCCAAACAGACCGCCCATATTATTACCGGCACGCTTATATTCAAAGAAGGATAATTTATAAAATGGGCCAATTCTCCCGGCCCGAAAATAAAAAGAAAAGGGATCAAATAGACGCAAGCCGTTAACATAAACCAAAAAACCAATCCCGGTTCTTCGGTTTTGTTTTCGTATCTCATATAACTCACCAACGCGGCGTATACGGCTCCGTCGGCCAAGGCGATAATATTGCCCAATATGTGTCCGCCGGACAAGGGTTTGGCTATTAAGATTCCGGTAAAAGCGATAAGGAATATAAAGATATGCTCTTTGCGGATTTTTTCTTTTAAAAAAAGAGCGGAGAAAATGAACACAAAAAAAGGAGCTATGCTCCAAAATATCACCACGTTGGCTATGGGCGCCATGCTCATGGCGATATTGAACATGCTTATTTGCAAGGCTATCAAGGCCCCGATTATCAATACCGGCCGGATATTGTTTTTCGGGAATTTCCAAAAGTCTTTATCCACAAAAGGAACCGCCGCCGCCAGGAACAATAAAGCGAAAAACACCCGGTAAAAGTTAAGGGAGTAGATAGGTATCATGCCCTCGGTCAGCTTCACAAATACTCCGATAGTGGCCTCTGACAAGGTTACCAGCAGTAAAAAAATATATTTGCTCATAGAGGGTTATTTTATTTTCCGCTGGTTTAATTGTACCCCTTTTTATTTTAATTGAAAATAACGTGTTTTGTTCG
>CAZEHL010000077.1:0-2013 GCA_964512155.1 uncultured Gammaproteobacteria bacterium
CACTAAACGCATACGGGCTATTCCATGGGTAATCTTTTGTCAGCGGGTCAATGGAAAGAAACCGTCCAATCCTTGCATCGTGGATGCGGTATTTAAACGCTAAGTGGCTGCCTTGCTGGCCTGTCCACTCGGGGTCCTTTTCCTGTCCCTGGAAGCCAAAGCGGTAAGCCTGGGGATTATCGGCTTCCAGAGGGAGTCCAAATGGCCAGTATGTTGTGGATGATGCTATCACGGGGCTAAAATAGTGATTTTTGCCTTAGCTTGGAGGATTTTGCCGGAATTTTGATGGTGATGCCGGTTTTGCCCTGTTTTCCCTCCCCTTACCATCCCTTCAATCGGGCTGTGGGGCGGTGGTGGCAAAAAAGCGGAAATATGGCAGAATCCTGCTGCTGGTAAGAGATGTGGCCGATTGTTGAAAAGTATTTGTGCGTGGGGACGGTGGCCAATTAATTTACAGGCTGTATGATGGCAAAAGAAAGGCGACCAAAGCTGTCTTGTTTTGACTTTGTTTGAGAGAAAATTACTCTGCCGGCTAGTTTTAAGGATTACCACAAATCCGTCATTTATAAATAAACTGATGACACTGGCCTAACAGCATATTTGTTTTCAATTAAATTTTCAATCATGTCCGTGAAGTTATATTCAAATTTTGTTGCAAAAACCAAATGAGACTTTATAACTTTCTTATCACTTATTTCAAAAATTAATATTGGTAACTCCAAGGATCTACCAGAATCTTTAACATAGTTAATGATCATAAAATTATCGTTATAAGCATAAAATATTAACCTTCTCTTTTTGTTAAACATGAAATTGTAATCAAAAAGGGTTTTCTGATTACATGAATTTTTTAATTTAAGTTCGAAGTTATATTCAGTTTCTATGTGATCATACAAATAATCCGGGATTTTCCTTTTTTTCCTATACACCTGAAATTCCGTCGTATCTTGACTAATTGATACTATAACATTGCGAACACTATTTTTGTCAACTTGAGCAAAACATAAATTACTTAAGACCAATAAAAATATAACAATATAATTAATGAGTTTCATTTTATTATTAGGAATTATGGTTTTTTGATTTCAGGTTCAGGGGGATCATAATCAAGTGTTTTTCTTTTAATTTTTGGTGGTGGAGCTCCCCCGTAATGTTTAGGTTCGTTCGATAACGGTCCTTTAACTTCTACTTCATGTCCTAAATGATTTTCTCTTACAGGTTCTTCCATCTCTTTTGCCATTGGCGTCTCGTAATTTTCGATAACATTTTTTTCCTCTTTTGTTCCATAATCATCGTCTTTTGTAAATCTTCTTAACCAGTATTTTACTTTTTGGGTAGTTTCATTAAAAGCATGACCCAACTCATGATATAGACCTAACGCAGGAGATTGATATTCGCTAGTTGGTAAACCTTCTTCGTCAATCGTTTCTATTCCCATTTCTGGATCCCAATAAACTGTATTTGATAAAGCTCTATTTCTAACATCAGAATTTCCTCCTTTTTCTTTTGTATGTTTGATTCTTCTTGTTCTTTTCATATCCACCAAGTCCTGAATAATACCTTTTGTATCATTTTCATTCAGTTTGTTTAGAGCTGTAACGGTTTGTTTTACAAATTCATTTCCGCCCTCATATTCAACTCCTGGTTGATACGTATAGCTTTTCTTTTTACCCTGAGAGTTCTTGTACTTTATTACTATTTTTTTACCATCCGGGTCAATCGCAATTATTGGCATATTTCCAACAAAAGCATAAGGACCTAAGTTTGGATACTTAGCGGCTAATGGGTCTGTTGCAGTCCACCGTCCAATCCTGCTATCATAAACCCTTGCTCCAAAATCAAGATGGCTTCCCTGCTGTCCGGTGATTTCCGGGTCTTTTTCCATGCCTTTGAATCCAAAGCGGTAGGTCTGCAAAGCCCGGGATTTCTGGGGCATGCCGAAGGGATAATATGTTGTTGATGATGCTATC
This sequence comes from uncultured Gammaproteobacteria bacterium, assembly GCA_964512155.1. GTDB lineage: Bacteria > Patescibacteriota > Patescibacteriia > Patescibacteriales > JAGXOH01 > JAGXOH01. The sequence continues at coordinate 1,971 of CAZEHL010000077.1, forward strand.
ACGGGGCTAAAATAGTAATTTTTGCCTTAGCTTGGAGGATTTT
>CAZEHL010000078.1:0-2012 GCA_964512155.1 uncultured Gammaproteobacteria bacterium
GTGAATAAAAACAGGCAAGAGGACATGAAAATATATCAGAAAACGCATTTAAACAAAATAAAAAAGCCCGGGTGGCCCTGTTTTTTTGATTTTTATGGCCTTTTGCCCGGACTTTTATTGAAAACCGAGCCTTTTCGTTTTTTGAGTCCAAAGGGCTCGATTCTCAATATTTGTAACCTTCTACCGATCTTTGCAAAACCCAATTTTTATTTTTTATTGTTGGGCCCTGCTTTCTTTTTTGTTTTTGTTTTTATTTTTTATCTTTTTTTAAGACCAGTAGAAAGTAAAGGGAAATTTCCAAAGAATTTTAGAAACTTTCCTTTTGTCGGTTTTTTAAATTATTCAATTTTCAAGGTTCTGCTCTCTTGTGTGTTTTCACCTCTTTTTGACTTATATCTATATAATAGCATATATTTGTCAGCCGGTCAATCATTTGGCCCGTGTATAATCTAAAGTCATATATTAACTAATATTAGACCAGATAAAACAAGCATTTACTTTATACACATAACTATCCACATTTATGTCCAACTTGTAGTGGACTTAAATCGTAAGTTATCCACATTTTTCACAGGTTATCCACAAAAATTGTGGATTTCTGTCCAACTTGTAGTGGACTTAAGTGATAATTTTCCACCTAAAACACAGGTTATCCACAAAAATATTATTTTTTATGTCCAATAACGGGGTAGACTTTTCTTTTAAAGGGGAAAAAATGAAGCAAAAACTTTTCTTAAAATATTTAAGTCCACTACAAGTTGGACATAAATATAAAAAATCATACCGTTTGTAAAATTTGTTAACATTGTTTGCCGCTCGAATAGATCGATCCGGCGGAATATTCTAATGCCGTTACACTGAATTAATTGTAATTATGCTATTTAAGTCCACTACAAGTTAGACTTAAATGCAAAAAATAATCTTTAGAATAGTATTTATGTCCAACTTGTAGTGGACTTAAAATAAAAAATCATCGTTTTAATACGATGATCTTGCTTTGATAAATTTTAATACGGCTCCAAATGAGGCCTGGGCGGGAATCGAACCCGCGAGTTGAGGTTTTGCAGACCTCTGCCTTACCACTTGGCGACCAGGCCGATGAAGTTATAAATTATAAGCTGAATAATATTAAACTGAGAATTTATCTCTTCTTCACTATTTGAACCCTTACGCCCCGTTTAACTCCAAAATTTACGGCATCCTGCTTGTCCAGCATCCAAACATCCATTCTATTATAATATCTTTTATTCATCTTGTCTCGAACAATAAAGATCCTTTCTCCGAATAATTCCGGGATTTTGATCTTGGTTCCGAACGGCAAACGATTAGTGGCAATAGTATCCTCTATACCGTGCTTGCACACATTAAAGCCGTTGGCGGTTATGCAAGGATCGCCTTGGCATTGGGAAATTTCCGAGTTGTAAGCCGTGACCGTGGTATATACAGTCCGAGTTGTCTTATATTTTCCTTTGTTTTCAGGTAAACGATTTTGCGAGGAAGTGGATGACTCCTTTTCTCTTGCTTTAAGCTCTTTTGCTTTGGAAGCATTGAATTTATCATTATCATCTTTATCATTATCATCTTCTTTATTATCTTTTTTGTCTTTTTTCTTTTCAAGATCCCTTTCGTTGTTATTGCCACTATTTTCGTTTTCGCTTAATTCTTTAGCATGGACTTTATTGAAAGTGGCATCAACTATAGACGGAACAGGAGATAATAATAATTGAAAAATAAAAGCAACCAAAACAAACACTATTATTTTTTTGGCGACTCTTGTCGGGAAAAGTTTTTTCCAATTTCTTTTTAAAGGGTCCATTTTTCAGTGACGCATTGCCTCCGAAATAATTTAAATAACTATTTTTCGAGACAATGGTCTTTTTGTTTTTGTTTTTATTTTTGTCGGATCTTTTGAATCCGGAATTTAAAGATCCTATCTTTTTTTGATAGGATCTTTTTTTAGCTCTTCTTATATTTTAGCATATTGAAAAATAAAAGTCAACTTAAGGGGGGCT
>CAZEHL010000079.1:0-1881 GCA_964512155.1 uncultured Gammaproteobacteria bacterium
TTAATTAAAGACTTGTCCAAAGATGTTAAAGAGCCGTTTTTTGTTTGATTTGAAAATCTTTTTATGTTTTAATTAAAAAACTATTATTAATATAACGGTGCTGCCAAATTAATATACTTAAAAGTCTGCCAAAAATACTTTCCAAGGCGAGGGTGGTTATTTTGGTTAACTTTGCCTACCTACCATACCCGTAGGTTAACCAAAATAACCACCCTCGCCTTAACCAACAAATAAAAAAACAAAAAGTAATGTTTTTAAATAATACCGGCAATGTCTTACTATTTAATAAATTAACAAATACACAAATCAACCAACATTATGCCTAAAAAAACCTATGTTATCTCTTTGGGCGGTTCGCTAATTGTTCCCAATGAAGAAATAAATTGGCAATTCTTAAAAAAATTCCGACACTTGCTACTCGATCAACTAAAGGCGGACAAAAAATTCTTTTTGGTGGCCGGCGGAGGCACCACGGCCAGAAAATACAGCCAAGCGGCCGAAAAAGTGGTCAAAATAGCTCCAGATGACCTGGATTGGCTGGGTATCCACTCCTCTCGATTAAATGCTCATCTTTTAAGAACCATTTTTCGGGAGCAAGCTCATCCGGAAATAATCAAAAACCCCACCATACGCATGTCCTCGGATAGAAATATCCTGGTGGGAGGAGGTTGGAAGCCGGGCTGGTCCACCGATTATGTGGCCACCATGATCGCTCAAGAATATGAAATAGACAAAGTGGTAAATCTGACCAATATAGATCATGTTTACACCAAAGACCCCAATAAATACAAGGATGCGGAAAGAATAAAGGAAATAAGCTGGGGTGACTTTAGAAAACTGGTGGGAGATAAGTGGACGCCGGGGCTGAACACTCCTTTTGATCCAATCGCCACCCAAAAAGGACAGAAATTAAACTTGGAAGTGGCCATAATGAACGGATCCGATTTACCTAATTTACGAAAATACTTGAACGGAGAAAAATTCAAAGGCACGGTTATAAAAGATTAAACTTATTTCAAAAGTTCTAAGGGCGGGGCGGAATCTCAGGAATACTGTGCGTCATTCCGGACTCCGATCCGGAATCCCGAGAACCCTCACAAGATCCCGCCCCGCCCCTCGCGAGGGGCGGGGCGGGATGACGTTTCTTTTTTCCCGGGATGACGATTATTTTAGGTATTCCGCTTTTTTATATAAAATATTAACTACTTCACAAAATTTTCTGAATAAAAACGAGTCCTTTTAAGGACTCGTCTCTTTAAAAAAAATCGTTTCTTTGGGAAAGATCAATAAAAAAATTCCATGGCCGAACAATTCAAACAGGTTCGACCGGCCTCCCGGAAAGCGTTGCCGACTCCGATATAGCCGGTTGCCGCGTAGAAAACCTTAAAGGCCGAACATCCGCATACAAGGCAATGAAAATTCGGCTTCAAAGCCTTGCTGAATCTCTCCGGATCATCAAAGCTTACACCGCAACCCTCGCAAACAAATCTGGGAAGTTCCAAACCGTTCCATTCCCGTTTTCTGGAATATTCCGTGCCTCCGCATCTGGGGCATCTGAAATTCGGATTTTTCTCCTCGCCCCTTAAATGTTTGGTCAATTCAAAGAATTCCCTGTCTCCGTTTCCATTTCTTTTAATGGACAACTGTTCAAAAGTCTCTTCAAACATAACTCCCCCCTCCTTGTTTGTTCCGGTTTTTTATTCTGTTTATTTATTTTTTTCTTTTTTAGCGCTTATGTCAACAGCAAAACTTATAATAAATAATAAGATGTAAAATACAGTAGCGTTCTTTACAAAATGCGGATAAATATCCAGGAAGCGGAAGTAATTATTTTTGTTAACAATGCAACCCTACCATACCCGTAGGTTAACAAAAATAATT
>CAZEHL010000080.1:0-1811 GCA_964512155.1 uncultured Gammaproteobacteria bacterium
GTAAAAAGTTTGACGAAAAGGAGGAATTCGGTCTATTATTAATTCAGGATTTTTTCATTGCGCTTTTTTCAAGATTTCCTTGGATCCGGGAGGTTCTTGAAAGAGTCGTAAAATTTTTTAAACCGCATCAGATAAAATAAAATTATGGCTACTTTATATAGAAAGTATAGGCCGCAAACCTTTAAGGAAGTGGTGGGTCAAAATCATGTGAAAGTTGCCCTGGAAAACGAGATCGGAACCGGGAAATTCGCCCATGCTTATCTTTTTTGCGGACCGAGAGCCGTGGGCAAAACCACAATGGCCAGGCTCTTCGCCAAATCCATAAATTGTGAAAATAAAAATGAAGGCGAACACGAGCCGTGTAATAACTGTTCTTCTTGTGGAGAAATAGCCGAAGGCAAAAGTTTGGATGTGGTGGAGATAGATGCCGCCAGCCACACCGGAGTAGACAATGTCAGAGAGAATATTATCGCTTCTTCCAAAATATCTCCAAGCAAGTTAGACTACAAAGTTTTTATTATAGATGAAGTGCACATGCTTTCCATTTCCGCTTTTAACGCTTTGTTGAAAGTGTTGGAAGAACCGCCCGCCAATGTAGTTTTTATTTTATGCACCACCGAGGTTCATAAAGTGCCGGCCACCATAATCTCCAGATGCGAAAGATTCGATTTTAAAAAGATCGGCGCCAGGGACGTGGTTAAAAAACTGACTTATATTATCAACCAAGAAGAGATCAAAGCGGACAAAGAAATATTGGAAGCTATTGCCGAACATTCAGAAGGATATATGAGAGACGCCGAAAGTTTATTGGGCCGGTTAGTCGCCATTTCCGGCAAAGAGATCACCCGAAAAGAGGCGGACCTTGTTCTGCCCAGAAGCGATATGGGCGAGGTGGTCAATCTTTTGGACAAAATATCGAAAAAGAATATTTCCGCCGGCATTGAAATAATAAATGAATTGACCGAAGGAGGAGTTGATCTTAAAAAATTTACCGAAGACCTGATAGAAGTATTGAGAAAATTAATGCTTAACAAAATAGAGCCGGGAATAGGGGAAAGGCTCGGTTTTGAATTGGGTGAAAAAACGGAAATAGACTTGGCGGAAGTAAATAAGGGATTTACAATAAAAAGATTGGTTGAACTGATAGGCATCTTCAACGAAGCCAAAAATCAACTAAAAAGCTCCTTTATTACCCAATTGCCTTTAGAAATAGCCATAACCAGATTATATACTCAGAGCAATGAAGAAACCCCCGGTTATGCCCGGAGTTATACCCCGGGGCCTCAAAGTAATTCACCGGAGGGGCAACGGTTGCCGGATCCGGAACAAGGTTCGACCGAGTCTTCTTCCTCGAATGATCCGGCCGGAGAAGGAAAAGAAGAACGGACGGATGTTGAGAAAAATAACGGCACCCCCTTGTCGAATGAAGTGAACAGAGATATAATAGTATCGCGCTGGAATGAAGTTTTAACCAAGATCAAAAAACATAATCATTCCCTTTCCTTTATTTTAAAAATGTGCCGGCCGACAGAGGTTAAAAACAATGAAGTTTGTTTAAATTTTAAATATAAATTTCATTTAGATAGAGTAAGCGACGCCAAAATAAAAGAGACGGTGGAAAAAACTTTAAAGGAAGTTTTTGGGCCGGATTTGAAGATCAAGGCCGGATTGAATGAGAAAATGGTATTGGAAGAAAAAGATGAGATCGTGGAAGAAGGCGGTCAAAGAAACGAGCAACAGACGGAAAATCCGCCCAATGAAAATGAAGACGGTGATATGGTAAACGATCTTTTGAAAACATTCGGAGGAAG
>CAZEHL010000081.1:0-1709 GCA_964512155.1 uncultured Gammaproteobacteria bacterium
TTGCCTAAATTGATATTTTTTTGCTATATTTAATATGGTTCTTACAATAATTGTTTAGCAAATATTCCAAGCCTTATTTTGTCGCCAAAATAGGGTTTTTTAATTGCGTCCCTTCTTATATAAATAACTATAAATAACGAATTCTCGTATAGTTTCCATAAACGGCTATACAAGAACACCTGTTTTATGCTCAGCTTCCCAAAAGCGTTAAATGGCCAAAAACCCAAACAAATCTCAAGATCCTTTAAGCGCAAAATTTTTCTTGTCTTTTTTTTAGCGACCATAACCATAGCTCCCGGTGTTTTTGCCGCAAGCGGACATGGCGACGGACATGGCGAGAATATAGCTATAGTCTTTTTTTGGATGGCGATCTTACTGATAGCGGCCAAAGTTTCCGGCTTGGTGGAGAAGTGGGGGCAACCCTCGGTTTTGGGAGAATTGGTGATCGGAATAATTCTCGGGAATTTAACCTTAATAGGACTGGGAGTCTTTGAACCTATTAAAGACAATTCCATAATCAACTTTTTATCCCAACTGGGGGTGGTGATACTATTATTCCAGATCGGTTTGGAATCAAATATCGGAGAAATGAAAAAAGTGGGGATAAAGTCATTCCTGGTGGCAATCTTGGGGGTAATCGCTCCTTTTTTGGCCGGAACTTATTTTATCGGCCCTCTGCTGTTGCCCGGACTTGATCCGAATACCTATATTTTTCTGGGTGCCACTTTAACCGCCACTTCGGTGGGCATCACCGCTCGAGTTTTTAAAGACTTGGGAAAGCTGAAGTTAAAAGAGGCCCAAATAGTTTTGGGGGCGGCTGTCATAGATGATATTTTAGGCTTGATCATCTTGGCCGTAGTTTCCAATATCGTGGTGGCCGGAGCGGCCGGAATGGGAATGATCAGCTGGATAGTGGCCAAAGCGGTCATGTTCTTGGTGGGAGCCATTGTGATCGGAAACATTTCAGCGCCTTATGTAAGCAGATTTTTTTCCAAGATCAACACCGGCGCTAAAATGAAATTCTCTATAATCATTTCCTTTTGTTTGATATTCGCTTATTTAGCCAAATTGATCGGGCTGGAGCCGATCGTGGGAGCCTTTGCCGCCGGCTTAATATTGGATCCGGTTCATTTTCGCTACTTCAAGGACCCCAAGATTGTGGGCGATGTCAAAGATAAGATCAAGGATTGCGATCCCGCCCTTAAACAATCTTTAACCAAATCCATGGATAAACATGCCGAACGCCATATTGAGGATTTGATCGAGCCGATCGGAGAATTGTTGGTGCCGATATTCTTTGTGATGACCGGCATGGCGGTTCAATTGGAATTGTTATTCGATGCTAAAACCTTGGTTTTCGGTCTAATACTAACCGTGGTGGCTATTATTAGCAAAATGGTGGCCGGAATGGTGGCCGGTAAAGACACCAATAAATGGTTGATCGGACTGGGGATGGTGCCCAGAGGAGAAGTGGGATTGATCTTTGCCTCGATCGGAATGGGTTTGGGAGTAATATCCGATGAAATATTTTCCATAATAGTGATGATGGTAATTTTAACTACCTTGCTGCCCCCCATACTCTTAACCAAAATGTTAAATACGCCTCCAAAGAGTTCGCCATCAACCGCAACTCAATAATGAAATGCGTCATTTGAAATAAAAAACAGAAGGTCAAACCTTCTGTTTTTTATTGGAGCGGGTAACCCCGT
>CAZEHL010000082.1:0-1679 GCA_964512155.1 uncultured Gammaproteobacteria bacterium
ACCTCATATCCCCGCTATTGAACATCCGGATATCTTCAATGCCGTATCTCATCATAGCCAACCTGGTCAGGCCCAGGCCGAAAGCAAAACCGGAGTATTTGTTGGGATCCACACCTCCGTATTCCAAAACTCGTGGATGTACCATGCCGCCCGGCACTAGTTCCAGCCAACCGGAATTCTTGCAGCTGGGACATCCTTCACCTCCGCAGATGGTACACTTTATATCCAATTCTATAGCCGGTTCCACAAAAGGAAAAAAGCCGGGCCGAACCCTGGTATCCATCCTTTTTTTGAATATTCTATCTATTAACTCTTGCAACACCGCTATCAGATTGGAAATGGAGATATTTTCACCTACCATCAGCCCTTCCATTTGATCAAAGGTCTGTTCATGGCAAGCATCGATATCCTCATTCCGAAAAACTCTACCCGGCACCACCCCGCGGAACGGAGCACCATATTTTTGCATTCCCCGCACCTGTACCGGTGAAGTCTGGGTTCTCATCACCAGATCATTCTCTTGTTTCTCTTCGTCAACGGAATATAGAGAAGAACTGTCAATATAGAAAGTATCCTGCATATCCCGGGCCGGGTGATGCTTGGGGATATTCAAGGCCTCGAAATTAAAATAATCGCTTTCCAATTCCGGCCCGTCCAAAATGCGAAATCCCATGGAAGTAAACAGGTCTTCCAATTCATTTTGCAGAATGGTAATGGGGTTTAGATGTCCTTTTTCTATTTTTTTGCCGGGCAAAGTAACATCTATCAAATCATCTTCCGGAGAACCGCTTAATTCTTCTTCCTTTTTTTGAAATAAAAGGCTTAGTTCTTCTTTAAGTTGATTAGCCTCTTTACCAATCTCCTTTTTCTCTTCTTCGGGTAATTCTTTTAGCTCTCTCAATAAAAAAGTTAGTTTTCCTTTTCTGCCCAAATATTCGGTTTCCATATCTTTTAAGGACCCGATGTCCTTAATTTGAGACATCTTGTCCCACGCTTCTTGTTTTATTGTTTTTAATTGCTGTTTCATATATTCAATATAGATATCTAAAAAATAATTAAATAAACACCTGAAGGCTTTTTCGAAGGTGCTCACGAATTTTTATATCATATCCCTCCTTTCATGATCCTGCTTCTGTCATAACTTATAAGAAAATATTCCATCAAAGATAGTCCGGCAACCAGCAAGATCAAATTCAACCAGGTTAAGAACCCTTGAGAGTTTAGGAAAAGGGTGGCCACTATTAAAAGAGCGAATAAAAAAGATTGTCTAAAAGCGGCCTTCACCGACCTGAATGCCAATTCATGTTTCAGGCAAGCAAACCTGACCAAAAAACCGACAATAGAGGCTGTTCCCATTATAGCCAAAAACAAAGAACCGTAAAACAAGGCAAAACCTATCCGGTTGGTAACAAAAGGGTCTATCATATTCAAGACCACTACAAAAGTCATCCAGCAAATGCCGGTGGCAAGGGACATTATTATGAGGTAAGCGCGTAGGGTCATAAAAATGGATATACAATAGATATATGGTTGATACAAGATAGATATGCAGTTGTTTATCTACTATATATCTACTTTATATCCATTGCATATCAACTTATATCAACATTTTTATTTATTTAAATAAACAGTCTGGGTCGGGAAGGCCATTTCTATTTTTTCTTGTTCAAATTTTTCCA
>CAZEHL010000083.1:0-1623 GCA_964512155.1 uncultured Gammaproteobacteria bacterium
ATAAACCGTGAATTTGCAAACCCCTTACGAATACAAATGAATATAGAAAATAATTCATACATTCGCGGAGGATTCATACATTGGCGGTAGCAATATGGAAAATATAAACGATAAAATGAAAGATTTTTTTATTCGCTTTAAAAAAGAAGGCGGTTTTACGCTTATGGAGATGATAGTGGCCACGACTTTATTTGTGGTGGTCGTGATAGGCGCTACTCGGATATTTAATACCATAGTGGAGGGACAGAGGAGTGCTATAGCCTCTCAGAACATTCAAGAAAACATTCGTTATTTTTTTGAAGTTATGAGCAAAGAAGTGAGAACCGCTAAAAAGAATGAATCAAATTGCTCTTCTTTGTTAAGTCCCCAACCGGTTCCCGAATATAAAGTCTATAATACGGCGGAAGTAAACGGTGAAGAAGCTCTTTATTTTGAAAACCAGTATGGCCAATGCGTGGCATATTATGTTGATGCGGACGACACTTTAATGATAAAAAGGGGAGAAAACGAGGCGGCCGCCATGCCGGCTTCTTTGGCCATTGATAATTTGGAATTCGAGGTTGAAGATGATGAAATAGGAGAGACGCACAGTATTCAACCGAAGATAACATTGGTTATGGATGTTTCTTTATCCGGTATAAAAGCAATTTCCAGTAAAGAAATTAAATTGCAAACCACCATATCTTCCAGATACTATGAATAATAAAAATAAACTCAAACAAGAAAAGGGCTCAACCCTTATTATGGTCATCCTTATAATGGGCGGCTTTTTGTTATCGGCGGTAGTATCCGCCAATTTGGTTATCCAAGGACTTAAAATGGCCAATGTTCAAACCGATTCCACCAAAGCTTATTTCGCCGGCGAAGCCGGGGCGGAAAAAGCTCTTTGGGAAGTAAGGAAAAACGGTTATAGTTTGCCCGCAGAAAGCACGGAAGGGATATTTTCAACCGAACTCAACAATGGCAGCAGTTACAGAGTTGATTATATAGCCAGCAGTTCGGTAATATTCAGGTCCATAGGAGATTATAATGAAACTATGAGGAGGGTGGAGGTGGAATATTAAGTTAATTTTCATTTTTCAATTTTGCAATCTTCAAATAATTTTCAATTATCAATGATTCGAAAAAAATATGACTTAGAAGAAAGAACAGCCAAATTCGGCGAGGATATTATTAAATTTTGCAAATCTGTAAAAAAGAATTCAATATCCAATCCTTTAATAAGTCAACTTATACGTTCAGGCACAAGTATAGGCGCTAATTATTGTGAGGCTAATAATGCCAGTTCTAAAAAAGATTTTAAAAATAAAATATATATTTGTAAAAAAGAATGTCAAGAAACAAAGCATTGGATAAGGATGTTTGCTCAGTATGAGCCTGAAAGAAAAGAAGAATTAAAGATTTTATGGAAAGAGTGTCATGAATTGGTTATGGTTTTTCAAAAGATAAGTTCTTCATCAAGGTAGTTTGAAGATTGATTATTGTAAATTCAATGAAAATTGTAAAATTGAGAATTGAAAATTTATATGGACAAACAAAAAGCTAAACAAAGAATAGCCAAGTTAAAGAAAGAAATAGAACATCATCGGTATTTATATCACGTCCAAGATACTCAAGAGATAA
>CAZEHL010000084.1:0-1502 GCA_964512155.1 uncultured Gammaproteobacteria bacterium
GGCAAATTGTCAAAGTGTCCGATTTCTATTTGAAAACAGTCCGATTTCTATTTGAAAATAACAATGTAGGAGTTAATTGTTGACAAAATTATCTTTATACAATAAAATAAAATGTTTTTAGAAGTTCTTTGAAAACAAAAAACAGTAGAGGAGGAATCTATGAGAAAGTCAATTTTTTCATCTTTTATGATTTGTGCATTTGCGGTGTGCATTTGCGTCGTTAGCAGTAAATCTTTTGCTTGGCAATTTGAAAAGGCTGTTGTCTGCGAGGATATTGAAGATAACAAACCGGTTGAAGTGACAGAGAAAAGGTGGGAAGAAGGAGACACTCCTTATTTTTACGTAAATATTAACGATGTGGAGGTCGATCATAGGTATAAATATATTGTTAAAAAAGAGGGGGAATATCTTTTTTCTTATGAAGAAGATGAAGATAATTGGAGAGAGGTCGAAGAAGGGGCCGCCTGGAGTGATTCTTCCATGTATGGATACATAGAAGATGTCACTCCCGGCGATTACAAGGTGATTTTTTTTATAGATTTTGGTGACGGTTTTGAAGAGTTGGCATCGGTGGAATTTTCCGCCGGCAAAGAAACAAAATCTTTTATGTTCCCTTTCGAAGACTTTCGAAAGGGAAGAGTAGTTATAAAGAATTTTGGAGAGGAAGAAGGAGAATTTGAGTTATTCTCCTTAAAGGACGGTATGAGCATAAAGGAAGAATCCGGAGACGTCCCTTCCGGAAAAACTGAAATATCTTTGGATCGTTTGGAGTTCGAAGAGAATGTCGAAACGATATGGCTCCGAACAAAAGGAGCTCCAAAGGAAATTTATGTTGCGTATCAGTACGGATACGCAATAGAAAAGTTGCCAGAATGGAGAAAAAGAAAGGAGCTGTTTGCTCCTTTTGTGTCTGAATGCAAAACTCTTCATCTCCAAAATTGGAATGGAGAGGAAATAAATTTCCAGATAGAAGGCTACTTGGACGGCCAAGTCGTGGAAGAAATCGAGATAACAGTCCAATCAATGGAGGTGATGGAAGAAAAATTATACAATATTTTTTCAGAAGATGTAGACGCCATAAGAGTGGAGTCTGAGTCCGAAAAAGAGTTTTTCGGACTAATAAGATAAAACAATACAGGGGGCTTTTATTAAAGCCCCCTTTTTTTATATGCAATTTTTTCGCGGTAGAGCCTCTCGGCCGATGACTTGGCCGATATGTAATATACAGAAGCGCCTTTTATATTTTTTACCTATAGAGATTTCTCCTTTATTTTGATCTTAAAGTTTTTATGAATGCTTTTTCAAAATAAAATGAACCGATTTTTATTTTTGGAAAAATAAGGAATATGGTTTATAATAAAGACAGTTCGGTTTATTAAATTAATTTTATACTCTATGAAGGATCAAAACCAAATACAGAACAACAATTCTTCCTTTTTATCTTATTTGCGTCCCTTTACTTATAACAAAAAGATCTGGATAACCGCGTTGGCGGCGTTGTT